>NZ_JBEGCI010000007.1:0-199421 GCF_040196315.1 Halomonas pelophila | reverse complement strand
CAAGCTGGTGCCATCGTGCAAACACTGCTGCGCCACCTGCAGTTTGAACCACTCGTCGTATCGTTTGCTCATAAAAACACCCCGAAGGTTGGATTGGGGGTCCAACTTTCGGGGTGCAGTTCAGCAGTGCCGGCGGGGCCCTTGGCGCGCCTGCGATCGCTCGATCACGGGCGGGCGGACGTCACACGAGCTCGCGATGCTCGCGCTTGGCGTCGCGGCGGTCGCGCAGCACGGCGCGACAGATCAGCACCAGCACGCCCAGGGTCAGGGCGGGCCAGATGAGCACATAAAAGCCGTAGAGCAGGGTCATGGTCGTTCTCCTCATGGCGGCGCCGGAGGCCGGCGCCGCGGTGGATGGTCGTCCGGCTCAGCGCTGGCCGGCGAGGGTGGCGGAGGCCGGCGCCGCCGCCGCCCGGCGAGGTGCCGCCGAGGGCTCGGCCTGGGCGTGGTCGTAGTTGCCGACCCGCTCGCCGATGGTGGCGAAGTCGAAGGGCTCCTGGCGGCTCGCCAGGCTCATCACCACGCACACCAGGGTGCTGGTGCCGTAGGCGGTCAGCGAGGCCAGCAGCACGGTGTACTCGCGCAGGAAGCCGGTGGCGAAGATCAGCATCGCGGCGAGTGCCAGGCCGCCGGCGATGAAGCCCATCGCGCGGCCCAGGAAGCCGAAGGCCATCAGGCCGATGATCACGCCGCCGCCGATGCTCGCCAAGAGCTCGAAGAGCAGGCCGGTGGCGCCATCGAGCGGCAGCCATTCGAAGCGCGCCAGGCAGAACATCACCATGGCCACCAGCACCGAGGTGGTGAAGGCGGCGTTGGTGATGCGGTCCCAGAAGCAGCTGGCGATCACCGGGAAGACGATGGCCCCCCACAGCGCGCCGACGAACACCAGCATCACCAGGATATCCAGCGAGAAGCTGGCGAAGACGATGCCCACCGCGGTGGCGACGATCATGGTCAGGCGGCCGACCAGCAGCATGCGCTGGGGATCGGCCTTGCCCTTGGCGATATTCTTGCCGTAGACGTCGGCCATCATGATCGCCGACAGCGCGGAAAGATCGGAGTCGGCGGTGGAGGAGAGCGAGCCGATCACCAGGATGAAGAACAGTGCGATGAACACCGGCGGCAGGTAGCCCGAGACCATCTGCGGGATCAGGTTGTTCATGTCGCCATTCATCGGCTCGATGCCCAGCGTCAGGGCCATCAGCCCGATCATGCCCAGGCCAATGACGATGGCGCCGTAGCCCAGGGTGGCGGTGAGGAAGGTCGGCTTGATGTGCTCCTCGTTGACCGCGAACAGGCGCTGGGAAATGGTCTGGTTGCCGATGGCGTAGGCCAGCACGGCGACGAAGAAGGGCGCCCCCTGATGGAGGATGGCCTCCGTGGAGAAGAAGTCGGCCTGCTCGACGGTCAGGTTGTCGAGCCCGGCCACCAGCTCGCTCGGGCCGCCCATGGCGAAGAACACCGCGGGGATGATCACCACGGCGATGGCCATCAGCGCTACCAGCTGGGCGAAGTCGGTCATCACCGAGGCGCGAAAGCCCGACCACAGGGTGTAGAGCAGCACGCCCACGCCGGCGATCATCACCCCGGCCTGGAAGGAGAGTGGCGAGAGCACCGAGACCAGCGCGCCGGCGGCGGTGAAGTTGACCATCAGGCTGATCACGCTGCCGAGCACGTTGGAGAGCGCCAGGATCAGCTGGCTGGAGCTGCCGTGACGGGCGTGGATCAGCTCGCCCAGGGTGTGGGCGTTGGGGGCGAGCTTGCGAAAGCGCCGGCCGAACGGGTAGATGAACAGGATCATCAGCGCCCCCCAGAGCCCGTAGTGGATGGGGCCCGAGACGCCATAGGTGTAGCCGGAGGTGGCGGCGGCATAGAAGGAGGCGGCCCAGATCCAGGTGGCGGTCATGCTGGCCGCGCCGATGCCGAAGCCGATGCGGTGGTTGGAGACCATGTAGGCGTCGGCATCTTCCTTCTTCTTGCGGATGCCGAGCGTGAGCAGGTAGGTGCCGCCGTAGAAGGCGACCATCAGCAAGACGACGGTCAGGGTCGAGAATTGGTGGAGTGATGCGCTGTTCAAAAGCAGTCCCTCGGTGAGTGGAAGGGGCGCGTCACGGGGCGACCGCGCAGGGGGCGGCACGCCGGACGCGATGGACGGTCAGGGCGTTGTGGTGATCGCGCACGCGGCGTTGATGCCGGGCCCCGGATCAAGAGGGGCGGCGAGACGCGGCAATAGGCACGGGTCGCGGGGCGACGGCGCGTGGCGTTACCCGGGGAAGGGTCTGGCTGGCGGCGGGCGGCGCGGCATGCAGCGGCCCTGTTCTGCGTAGTGGGGCGACATGGATTCGTTCTCTATCGATGACGTCGGCGACGGACAGTCGAAAGTGCCGGTGATCCAGTCTGCGGTGAAGCGAGACCAGTCGGTCACGGGGGGTGACCGCCTCGATGGCGCGGTTGGGAGATCGCGCCGAGGCGCCATTACCGTACTGGCCTGACGAGAAAATGTCCAATCGTCTTCGAGATGGCTGAGAAATGCGGTCAGCGTCTCGAAAAAACGGTGAGCCGGATCATCGCGGCGCGTGGCGGGCGGCCGTCGAGGCGGCACTGTCCGGCCAAGGGCGCTACCATCGAGCCTCATTCGCCACCATCGGAGCGAGGCCCATGAGCGACTACCTGCTGGATGAGCACGGCCTGAGTCCCGGCACGATCTATCGGCTCTTCTCGGGCGGTATCTGCCCCCGCCCCATCGCCTGGGTCTCGACCCGCGACGCCGAGGGGCACGACAACCTGGCGCCGTTCTCCTTCTTCAACGTGGTGAGCGTCAATCCGCCGGTGCTGGGCTTCTCGCCGCTGCTCGACGGCGAGGGCAAGGCCAAGGACACCATCCGCAACCTGGGCGAGGTGGCCGAGTGCGTGGTGCACATCAGCGGCGAGGGGCTGGTGGAGCAGATGAACGCCACCAGCGCGGGGCTGGGGCCTCTCGAGGACGAGTTTCTTCACGCCGGGCTCGAGAAGGTCGCCATGCCGGGGGTGTCGGTGCCGCGGGTGGTCGGCGCGCCGCTGGCCTTCGGCTGTCGCCTGCGCGAGATCATCCGCTTCGGCGACCAGCCCCTGGCCGGCAACCTGGTGCTCGCCGAGGTGGTGTCGATCCACGTCGACGATGCCCTCTGGGACGGGCGCCACGTCGATCGCGAGCGCCTCGCGCCGATCGGGCGCATGGCCGGTAACGACTATGCCCGCACCACCGATCTTTTCGTGGTGGAGCGGCCCGCCTCCGGCGGCTCCATGAGCCGCCAGGACGGCGGGCGCGGCGCTTAACGCGTCGAGGCCGTATAGCTTCCCCACAGCACCAGCCCGGCGGCGAGCGGCAGTCGCCAGTCCGGCGAGGCGACTCCGGCGATCACCAGGAAGAGGGTGGCCAGCACCGGCACGGCGTGGGCCAGGTTGCCCAGCCGGTGCGCCTGGGGGTCGCCGAGGGCGCGGTCCCAGGCGAGCATGGCGATGCCGTAGGGCCCCAGGCCCAGGGCGGCGGTGGCCAGCAGTTCCCGGGACGAGGGCAGCTCGCTCACCCCCTCGAGCGCCAGGCTGGCGACGCCGGTCATGACGCTGGCGATCAGCAGCATGTGCGGCATGCGCTCGCCGAAGCGGAATCCCGGCACCTGGCTTGCCAGCGAGAAGAGCGCCCAGCACAGCGCCGTGCCGAAGGCCAGCAGGTAGCCGCCCCAGGCGCCGGAAATCCCGCCCGTCAGCGCCTGGGGCACCACCAGCAGGGCGGCCCCCGAGAAGGCCAGCAGCGCGCCGCCGAGGGTGGCCAGCGGCAGGCGGCGCAGCACCAGCCAGCGGCTCGCCAGCAGGAAGATGACCGGCCAGGTGTAGGTGATCAGTGCCGCCTCGGCGGGCGGTGCCAGGGAGAAGGCGGCGAAGCAGGCGCCCACGGCCCCGGCCATCAGCAGCGCCCCGAGGAGGTTGATCGCCCCGCCTTGGACCCGCGAATGCGTGGCCGCGGCCCGCCGCCGGCTGCGGGCCATGGGCAGCGTGCCCAGCGCGCCGGCCAGCAGCGCCATGGCCGAGAGGCGCAGCGGTGGCAGTTCGCCGGCGGCGATCATCAGCAGCGGCACCAGCGCCCAGAGGATGATGGCCAGGCCGGCGGCGCCGGCACCAGGCCATGGAAAACGGGAAACGCCTAACGTATGGCCCAGCATGTTCGCTACCTCCTCGCCCAGTGAGTGACGAGGGCATGCTATCCGGTCCATACTCATCACAAAATCGATCCTTATTGATGCGACCTATCAAGGATGGTGATGTATATGCGCGCCCCGACGCTCGACCTCGGCCTGTTGCGGACCCTGGTGGCGGTGGCCGATACCGGCAGCGTGACCGCCGCGGCCCGACGCCTGGCCTATACCCAATCCACCGTCAGCATGCAGCTGCAGCGCCTGGAGAGCGCGCTGGACGTGGCGCTCCACGAGCGCGAGGGGCGGCGGCTGCGCTTCACCGCCGAGGGCGAGCGGCTGCTCGGCCATGCCCGCCGCCTGCTGCTGCTCAACGACGAGGCGCTCGCCGACATGCGCACGCGCCGAGTCACCGGCGACCTGAACCTGGGCATCCCCGAGGACTACGCCAGCCTGCTGACCTCGGTGTTCTCCTGGTTCCACCAGCTCTATCCCGAAGTGCGCCTGCAGGTGACCTGCGGTACCAGCGCTCACCTGATGGAGCAGGTGCGCGCCGACGAGCTGGACCTGGCGCTGGTGACCCGCCAGCGGCGCTCGCCGGGCGGCGAGATGATTCGCCGTGAGCCGCTCGCCTGGGCGGTGGGCCTGCAGCATCAGCCCTCGCTGACCGACCCCCTGCCGCTGGGGCTCTACTCCCAGGGCGCCGACCTGTTCCGGGAAGTGGCCGAGCAGTCGCTGGCCGCCGCCGGCCGCGACTGGCGAGTGGCCTACACCAGCCAGTCGATGGTCGGCCTGGGCCCGGTGGTGCAGGCGGGGCTGGCCATCGTGGTGGTGACCCGCAGCATGCTGACGCCCCAGCTGCGCGCCCTGGACGAGTCGAGCGGCCTGCCGGCGCTGCCGGCCGTGGAGCTGGCGCTGCACCGCGCCGCGCGGCGACCCACCGAGCCTGCCCGGCGCCTGGCCGAGCTGATCCGCGAGGAGCTCGCCCTGGGCGAAGGCTGAGGCGGCGACGGGTCGATTACCGCAATTCCGAGCGATATACTCGGGTATTCATCCTCCCGCTGTCGCGCCGCAGCCGCCGATCGGAGTCACCATGTTTCCCGAGTTCACCCTGCGCTACGCCCGCCTGCCGGACCGCTTCTTCCTGCGCTTCGACCCCGTGCCGGTGGAAGCCCCAAGGCTGTTGGCCTTCAATCGGCCGTTGGCCGAGGAGCTGGGCTTCGACCCGGCGGCCTTCGATGAGGTCCTCGATGACCCCCTGGCCGCCGAGACCTTCGCCGGCAATGTCGTGCCGGCGGGCGCCGAGCCGCTGGCCCAGGCCTATGCCGGCCACCAGTTCGGCCACTTCAACCCGCGCCTGGGCGACGGCCGTGCGGTGCTGCTGGGCGAGGTGACCGACCGCGAGGGACGGCTGCGCGATATCCAGCTCAAGGGCGCCGGCTGCACGCCCTTCTCCCGCGGAGCCGACGGGCGCGCGCCGCTCGGCCCGGTGCTGCGCGAGTACCTGGTCAGCGAGGCGATGCACGTCCTGGGCATTCCCACCACCCGCGCACTGGCCGCGGTGGCCACCGGCGAGCGGGTCTTTCGCCGGGTGCCCGAGCCCGGCGCCGTGATGACCCGGGTGGCCTCGAGCCACCTGCGCGTCGGCACCTTCCAGTACTTCGCCGCCCGGGGCGACGAGGAGGCCATCCGCCTGCTCGCGGATCTGGCCATCGAGCGGCACTATCCCGAGCTCGCCGCGCTGCCCCCGGAGACGCGCTATCTCTCGCTGGTGGAGGCCGTGCAGGCTCGCCAGGCCCGGCTCGTGGCCGGCTGGATGGGGCTCGGGTTCATCCACGGCGTGATGAATACCGACAACACCTCGGTCGCCGGCGAGACCATCGACTACGGCCCCTGCGCCTTCATGGAGGCCTTCGATCCCGAGCAGGTGTTCAGCTCCATCGACGAGGGCGGCCGCTACGCCTATCGCAACCAGCCGTGGATCGCCCAGTGGAACCTGGCGCGCTTCGCCGAGACCCTGATCCCGCTGATCGACGATGACGCCGACCGCGCCGTGGGACGTGCCACCGCGGTGATCCAGGCCTACCCCGACCAGTACGAGGCCGAGTGGCTGGCGGTGATGCGGGGCAAGCTGGGGCTGGCCGGCGAGGAGGAGGGCGACCGCGAGCTCGCCGAGGCCTTCCTCGAGGCGATGGCCGCCGGCCGCGCCGACTTCACCCTGGCCTTTCGTGGCCTGAGCGAGGCGGTGGAGGGGGACGCCGCCGGGTTGCTCGAGCGGTTCGATACCGGCGAGGCGCTGCAGGAGTGGTTGCCGCGCTGGCGTGCGCGGCTGGCCCGGGAGGACGCGGACCCGGCGACGATCGCCGCGCGGCTGCGCGGGACCAACCCGCTCTATATCCCGCGCAACCACCAGGTGGAGGCGGCGCTGGCCGCCGCCGCCGAGGGGGACCTCACGCCCTTCGAGACGCTGGCCGAGGTGCTGGCGAGCCCCTTCGAGGAGCAACCCGGTCATGAGGAATACGCCATGCCGTCGCCGGCCGGCCAGGCCGTGTTCCGCACCTTCTGCGGCACCTGAGCCGGCCACGCCACGACGAGACGACGGCCGACCGGCCAGGCCGGATCGGCCGTCGTAGGTGACGGCGGCGCTCACGAATGACGCGGCGCTACTCGGGCTGAGACACCATGATGGGCTCGCCGATCGGGCCGACCTGGAAGACCGTGAACTTGGCGCCCTCGGTGCTGACGCTGCGCCC
Source organism: Halomonas pelophila (assembly GCF_040196315.1). Taxonomy (NCBI): domain Bacteria; kingdom Pseudomonadati; phylum Pseudomonadota; class Gammaproteobacteria; order Oceanospirillales; family Halomonadaceae; genus Halomonas; species Halomonas pelophila. The sequence goes on along the minus strand of NZ_JBEGCI010000007.1, from coordinate 192,499 downwards.
GACCATCGGCTGGTTGGGTTGCTTGTAGTAGACCTCGCCCGCCGCGATGGTGCGCGGGTCCTCTCCTTCGACCGCGATCTCGATGGTGCCCTCGGTCACGTAGACGAACAGGTGGCCGGGGTGGATGTGGCGATCGGAGGCCCAGTCGCTGCCGACGTCGTAGTCGACGATGTTGACCTCCATGCCATCGACGCCCTGAAGCTCCTTCTTCATCAGCGAGGTCGAATCGCCGGCCGCCAGCCCCGTAACGCCCAGCGCCGCGATGAGGGTCGCGGCGGCACAGGCGGTGGAGAACTGCAGGTTCATGATGGCCTCCCTCCGTCATGGCGACGGTAGGGTGTGGTGGACGAGCGGAATGCATCCAGGCCATGGAGAGAGGCGGGCCTGCACGGGAGGACGGAACGTCCGTCCGGCCATGTCGTGAATCCGTCCCGGGCCCGGCCTGCATTTCGGAGCGACAGCCGTCTGTCGCTCCTTTTTGGCATAGTCCCATCGCGGGAAGTGGTCAAGGCCGCTTGCTGCCCAACAGGGGGCGCGAAAAAAGCCGCGCCGCTCAAAAGGGCTGGCGCGGCTCGGTCGGCCGATCGATCAGTGGCGCCGGGCCGCCCGAGGTGGCGGCGGCCCGGGCTGGGGCCTCAGTCGAGGTCGAAGCGGTCGGCGTGCATCACCTTGGTCCAGGCGGCGATGAAGTCCATCACGAACTTCTCCTCGTTGTCATCCTGGGCGTACAGCTCGGCGTAGGAGCGCAGGATCGAGTTGGAGCCGAACACCAGGTCGACGCGGGTCGCGGTGAACTTGGCGTTGCCGCTCTTACGATCAACGATGGCGTATTCGTTCTTGCCGCTGGGCTCCCAGCGGTTGCCCATGTCGGTCAGGTTGACGAAGAAGTCGTTGGTCAGCTGGCCGACGCGATCGGTAAAGACGCCGTGCGGGGTACCGCCGTGGTTGGTGCCGAGCACCCGCATGCCGCCCAGCAGCACGGTCATTTCCGGGGCGGTCAGGCCCATCAGCTGGGCGCGGTCCAGCAACATCTCCTCCGGCTTGACCACGTACTCCTTCTTCTGCCAGTTGCGGAAGGCATCGGCCAGCGGCTCCATCGGCTCGAAGGATTCGGCATCCGTCATCGCCTCGCTGGCGTCGCCGCGACCCTTGACGAAGGGCACGTGGACGTTGTGGCCGGCCGCCTTGGCCGCCATCTCGACGCCCAGGTTGCCGCCCAGAACGATGACGTCGGCGATGCTGGCGCCCGTGTCGGCGGAGATCTGCTCGTAGACCTTCAGCACCTTGGCCAGGCGCTCCGGCTCGTTGCCCTCCCAGTGCTTCTGCGGGGCCAGGCGGATGCGCGCCCCGTTGGCGCCGCCGCGCATGTCGGAGCCGCGGAAGGTGCGGGCGCTGTCCCAGGCGGTGGTGATCAGCTCGTTCAGGGAGAGGCCGGCCTCGGCGATCTTCTCCTTGACGACTTCCTCGACGTAGTTGGTCTCGCCCTGGGGCACCGGATCCTGCCAGATCAGGTCCTCGGCGGGCACGTCCGGGCCGATGTAGCGGGCTTTCGGCCCCATGTCGCGGTGCGTCAGCTTGAACCAGGCGCGGGCGAAGGCGTCCTTGAAGTACTCGGGATCGGCCATGAACTTCTCGCAGATCGCCCGGTACTTGGGATCCATCTTCATCGCCATGTCCGCGTCGGTCATCATCGGGTTATGGCGAATGGACGGGTCGCTGGTGTCGACCGGCTTGTCCTCCTCCTTGATGTCGACGGGCTCCCACTGGTTGGCGCCGGCGGGGCTCTTCTTGAGCTCCCACTCGTAGCCGAACAGCATGTCGAAGTAGCCCATGTCGAACTGCAGGGGATTCTTGGTCCAGGCACCTTCCAGGCCGGAGGTGATCGCGTTGGTCGCCTTGCCGCCCAGGTTGGGGTTCATCCAGCCGAAGCCCTGAGTCTCGACGTCGGCGCCTTCCGGCTCTGGCCCGAGCGCCTCGGCGTCGCCGTTGCCGTGGGTCTTGCCCACGGTGTGGCCGCCGGCGGTCAGGGCCGCGGTCTCTTCATCGTTCATCGCCATGCGGGCGAAGGTGACGCGGACCTGCTCGGCGGTCTTCAGCGGGTCGGGCTGGCCGTTCACGCCTTCCGGGTTCACGTAGATCAGGCCCATCTGCACGGCGGCCAGCGGGTTCTCCATGGTGTCCGGCTGGTCGACGTCGTCGTAGCGGCTGTCGGACGGCGCCAGCCACTCCTTCTCGGCGCCCCAGTAGATGTCCTTCTCGGGATGCCAGATGTCCTCGCGGCCGTAGGAGAAGCCGAAGGTCTTGAAGCCCATGGATTCGTAGGCCACGTTGCCGGCCAGGATGAACAGGTCGGCCCAGCTGACCTGGTTGCCGTACTTCTTCTTGATCGGCCACAGCAGGCGGCGCGCCTTGTCCAGGTTGCCGTTGTCAGGCCAGCTGTTGATCGGGGCGAAGCGCTGGTTGCCGGTGCCGGCACCGCCACGGCCGTCGGCCAGCCGGTAGGTGCCTGCCGCGTGCCAGGCCATGCGGATCATCAGACCGCCGTAGTGGCCCCAGTCCGCCGGCCACCACTCCTGGCTGTTGGTCATCAGATCGTGCATGTCCTGCTCGAGGGCCGCGTAGTCGAGCGTCTTGACCGCTTCGCGGTAGTCGAAGTCCTCGCCCATCGGGTTGGACTTGCGATCGTGCTGGTGAAGGATGTCCAGGTTCAGCGATTCCGGCCACCAGGCGGTGACGTCCGCCTTTTCCTGGGTGTTGGAACCGTGCATCACCGGGCACTTGCCTGCTTGTTGATCACCCATGTCGCTCTCCGATCGTTGCTGCTTTGAGGGAATCGTCTGGTAGTGATAGACGACGCCTCTGATTGTGGACAGTACCGTCATCAACGCTGTCATCTCTAGGCCGCTGGGCGCTTGGCCCATCGCCTTTCCTTCACACTACTCCGCGGCGATGGATGGGCCCAAGTGCCATTTCCGACCATCTCGATAGTTATTTCATATCGGCAATCATGCATGCAGGGCCGCGCGCTATTGGCATGGGGGAATCACCAGCTCCCGGGTCTCGCCCATCAGGAAGGTGCGGTTGGCCTCGAGGGCCTCGCGCAGGAAGTCCCACAGCAGGCGGACCCTGGCCAGGCGTCGCTGCTCCTGGCGGGCGGTGATCCAGAAGTGGCGCACGATCTCCACGTCGTCATCCAGCACGTTCACCAGGGCGTCCGAGGTGCTCGCCATGAAGCAGGGCAGCACGGCGAGCCCGGCGCCCTGCAGGCAGGCGGCGTGCTGGGTGGTCACGCTGGTGCTGCGCAGGGCGAAGTGCGGGCCGGGATGGCCGACCACCGCCGGGTCGAGCAGCGGCTCGAGGTAGCTGAGCTGCTCGCTGAAGATCAGGTCGTCGACATAGCCGATCAGCCGATGCGCGCCCAGCGCGGAGCGGTGTCGCGGGGTGCCATGGCGGGCGAGATACCCCTGGCTGCCGTAGAGGCGCAGCCTGTAGTCGCAGAGCCGCGAGATCACGAGCCCCGGGCTCACCGGGCGCTCCACGGTGATGGCGAGGTCCGCCTCGTGGCGGCTCAGGTTGACTACCCGCGGCAGGGCCAGCAGGTCCAGGGTCACGCCGGGGTGGCGTTCGCAGAAGGCCGAGAGCAGCGGGGCGATCACCCAGGTGCCGAAGCCCTCGGTCACCCCCAGGCGGATCTGGCCGCTGATCTGATGGTTCTTGTCGGTGAGGCTCTCGCCCGCCTCGAAGGCGTGGCGCGCCATCTCCTCGGCGTGGGCGAGCAGCTGCTGGCCGGCCTCGGTGAGGTGGTAGCCGTGGGTGCTGCGCTCGAAGAGCTGGGTGTTGAGGGTCTGCTCGAAACGCCGCGTACGCCGCGACAGGGTGGAGTGGTCCAGCCCCAGGCGCCGGGCGGCGTCGGTGAGCCGCTCGCTGCGTGCTACTTCCAGGAAGATCTGGATGTCCTGCCAGTCCAGCATGGGGGCCGTCTCCTGTTGTTTCCGTTTGTGCATAGATGCACAAGCAATGTGCCTGAGTGCCCGTTGTCACGCCATCCAACCTCTGTATAGACTCGAAATACCGACTCCCCGTGCCAGTATGCACATAAGGTCGAAGATCCCTTTTGTCCCATACGCACCATCAAAACAGCTCATAACCACAACACCTTCAGGAGCATGCCCATGACCGTTCGCGAAACTCCCATGTACATCGATGGCCAGCCCGTCCAGTCCCAGAGCCAGGAGTGGCGCGACGTGGTCAATCCGGCCACCCAGGAGGTGGTCGCCCGGGTGCCGTTCTGCACCGCCGAGGAGGTCGAGCAGGCCGTGGCCAGCGCCAAGGAGGCTTTCAAGACCTGGCGCAAGGTGCCGCTGGGCAAGCGCATGCGCATCATGCTCAAGCTCCAGGCGCTGATCCGCGAGAACACCGACGAGCTGGCCGCGCTGATCAGCGAGGAACACGGCAAGACCCTCCCGGATGCGGCCGGCGAGGTGGGTCGCGGCCTGGAAGTGGTGGAGCACGCCTGCTCGATCACCTCCCTGCAGCTCGGCGAGCTGGCCGAGAACGCCGCCAGCGAGGTGGACGTCTACAGCCTCAACCAGCCGCTGGGCGTGGGCGCCGGCATCACCGCCTTCAACTTCCCGATCATGCTGCCCTGCTTCATGTTCCCGCTGGCCATCGCCACGGGTAACACCTTCGTGCTCAAGCCCTCCGAGCAGGACCCGACCTCCACCATGCGTCTGGTCGAGCTGGCCCACGAGGCGGGCGTGCCGGCCGGCGTGCTCAACGTGGTGCACGGCGGCCCGGACGTCGCCAACCAGATCGCCGACCATGCCGACATCAAGGCGCTCTCCTTCATCGGCTCCACCCACGTCGGCTCGCTGCTCTACGATCGTGCCGCCGCCGCCGGCAAGCGCATGCAGGCGATGATGGGCGCCAAGAACCACTGCGTGGTGATGCCGGACGCCAACCGCAGCCAGGCGATCAACAACCTGCTGGGCTCCGCCTTCGGCGCCGCCGGGCAGCGCTGCATGGCCAACTCCGTGGTGGTGCTGGTGGGCGAGGCCCGAGAGTGGCTGGACGACATCGTCGAGGGTGCGCGCAACATGAAGGTCGGCCCCGGCACCCAGCAGGATGCCGACCTCGGCCCGCTGGTCTCGCCTCAGGCCAAGGAGCGGGTCGAGCGCCTGATCGCCACCGGCGAGCAAGAGGGCGCCAAGCTGCTGGTCGACGGCCGCGGCTGTGAGGTGGAGGGCTACCCGAACGGCAACTTCGTCGGCCCGACCCTGTTCAGCGACGTGACCCCGGAGATGACCATCTACCGCGAGGAGATCTTCGGGCCGGTGCTCTGCGTGGTCGGCGTCGAGACCCTCGACGAGGCGATCGCCTTCGTCAACGCCAACCCCAACGGCAACGGCACCTCGATCTTCACCAACTCCGGCTGGGTGGCGCGTCGCTTCGAGAGCGACATCGACGTCGGCCAGGTGGGCATCAACGTGCCGATCCCGGTGCCGGTCGCCTACTTCAGCTTCACCGGCTCGCGGGGCTCCAAGCTCGGCGACCTGGGCCCCAACGGCAAGCAGGCGATCAGCTTCTGGACCCAGACCAAGACCGTCACCGCGCGTTGGTTCGAGCCGGAGAACGTCTCCAGCGGCATCAACAGCACCATCTCGCTGAGCTGATTTTTCTCATCCCTTGAGCATCGGCGGCCCCGTCTCGAGAGAGGCGGGGCCGCTCTCGTTGTGGCCGGCATCCGCCGCTTCCTCGACACCGGCATGGCCATCTCGGTCGCCGAAGCGGCCTGTCGAAACGCTGCTATGTTGGTAGTTGCCGGTTTCGTCTCCCACCGCCGAGAACGTTCACATAGGCCCCATGGAGCGCGCCGACACCTCTTCGCATGGGTCACACCATGGTCATGCGTGTGAAGAGGGTGACGCCCCGGGGGCAGGCGTGATGGTCCCCCTGATCCGATTCAAGGAGATCTTCATGCGCGTTAAGGTTCCCACGACTGCCCTCGCCACGCTCCTCGCGATTACGGCGATCCCTGCCGCCGCCCAGGTCACCACCGATGCCGGCACCATCGATCCAGAACGGACTGCGCGCTTCTTCAACCAGCCGGGCTACTCGCCCTATGCGGGGCGCAGTTTCCCGATGCGGCCACTGTGGGGTGAGCAGCACCTGCACACCTCATGGTCGCCGGATGCCTTCGGGGGAGGCACGCGCGTCGGGCCCGACGAGGCGCTGCGTTTCGCCAAGGGGGAGGAGATCACCTCCAGCACCGGGCAGCCGGTCAGACTCTCCCGCCCCTATGACTGGATGGTGGTCGCCGACCACTCCGATGCCATGGGGGTGATCGCCAAGGTCTATGCCGGCGATCCGGCGTTGCTGGCCGATCCCGTGCTCAAGCGCTGGCACGACGGCATGCAGGAAGGCGGTGAGGCCGCCACGGCCGTGGTCATGGAGATGATCACGCTGCAGGGAGAGGGCACCCTGCCCGAGGCGGTGACCGACCGGGACACCCAGCTTGATATATGGCGCAGCATGACCGAGATCGTCGAGGGCCATGACGACCCGGGCACCTTCTCGGCGATGATCGGCTACGAGTGGACCTCGAACTTCGGTGGCGGCAACAACCTGCACCGCAACGTCATCTACCGCGATGGCAAGGCCCTGGCCGACCGGGTACGGCCGCTGACCACCTTCGATACCGAGATTCCGAATGAGCTCTGGGACTGGATGGCGAACTTCGAGGAGGAGACCGGCGGGCGAGTACTGGCGATTCCCCACAACGGCAACCTCTCCAACGGCCTGATGTTCGCCACCGAGACGCCGGACGGCGAGCCGATCGACGCCGAGTGGGCGGCGGCGCGCCAGCGCTGGGAACCGCTCTACGAGGTCACCCAGGGCAAGGGCACCTCGGAGCAGCATCCGAGCCTCGCGCCCGCCGACGAGTTCGCGGACTTCGAGATCTGGGACAAGGGCAACCTCAACGTCGTGCCGAAAGAGCCCGGCATGCTCGAGTACGAGTATGCCCGCGAGGCCCTCAAGCGAGGCCTCGCCCTCGAGGAGGAGTTCGGCACCAACCCGTTCAAGTTCGGGCTGATCGGCTCGACCGACGCGCATACCGGCATCTCCTCGGCGGAGGAGAACAACTTCTTCGGCAAGTTTCCGGCCAGCGAGCCCGGGGCGGAGCGCTCGACGGGCAACGCCTTCGACTTCGACGGGCGCACCGTCAAGGACTGGAAGCTGGGGGCGTCGGGCCTGACCGCCGTCTGGGCGACGGAGAACACTCGCGCCGCGATCTGGGACGCCATGAAGCGCAAGGAAGTCTACGGCACCACCGGCACGCGGATGTTCGTGCGCTTCTACGGCGGCTGGGAGTTCGTGGCCGAGGACGCCCAGGGACGAAACCCCGCGGCCATCGGCTATGGCAAGGGGGTTCCCATGGGCGGCGACCTGCCCCCTGCGCCGGAAGGCGCCGAGGCGCCGAGCTTCCTGGTCGCGGCGCTCAAGGACCCGCTCTCCGGCAATCTCGACCGCATCCAGATCGTCAAGGGCTGGCTCGATGCCGAGGGCGAGACGCAGGAGCACGTCTACGACGTGGCCTGGTCCGGTGATCGCGCACCGGGCGATGACGGCAAGGTCCCCCCTATCGGCAGCACGGTGGACGTGGAGAACGCCACCTGGACCAACACGATCGGCGCGTCGGAGCTGATGACCGTCTGGCAGGACCCCGACTTCGATCCGGCGCAGAAGGCCTTCTACTACGCCCGGGTCATCGAAATCCCGACGCCGCGATGGACCGCCTTCGATGCGGCCTACTTCGAGGAGGCCGACTTCGCCGACGAGGTGCCGATGACGGTGACCGAACGCGCCTATACCTCACCGATCTGGTTCACGCCCCGAGCCGTGTCCGACGACGCCTAGGATACATCCCGAATCAGCACATGCCGCGACGTCCGCCGTCGTGCAAGGAGAGCCACATGAGTCGCTTGAAAGGTACCGCCGCCCTGACCGCCTTTCTGGCCGTGCCGGCCATGGCGCAGGAACTGTCGCCGCACACGATCGCCCCGCCCGACCGGGAGATCGAGTACTCCCCCTATCTCCAGGAGGACTTCCCGAACCAGGTCTTCTTCGGCGACACCCACCTGCACACGGCATATTCCGCCGATGCGGGGCTGGCGCTCGCCACCACCACCCCGGACGACGCCTACCGCTTCGCCAAGGGCGAGGAGGTCATCTCCTCCCAGGGTCTGCCGGCTCGCCTGCAGCGGCCGCTCGATTTCCTCGTCGTCGCCGATCATGCCGAGAACCTCGGCATCGCTCTCGCGCTAAAGGAAGGTAACCCGATCCTCGACTACAACGACTGGGGCCGCACCCTGGCCGAGACCTACGCCCCGGGCACGATCGACGCGATCAACGAGACCTACGTCCAGTGGTTCGGGGCCGTGAACGAGCCGGGCGGTGGCGATCCGATGGAAGGCTCGGGCCTTGACGAGACGATGTGGGAGCGCGTCACCGCGGCGGCCGAGCGCCATAACCAGCCGGGGACCTTCACCGCCTTCATCGGCTACGAGTGGACCTCCGGCCCCGACGGCAACAACCTGCACCGCAACGTCATCTTCCGCGACGGCAAGGAGCTGGCCGACCAGGTCGTGCCCTTCTCGACCTATGACAGCGCCGACCCCGAGGACCTCTGGCAGTGGATGGCCGACTACGAGGAGATGACCGGCGGGCGTTTGCTGGCCATTCCCCATAACGGCAATCTCTCGAACGGGCTGATGTTCGACGACGTGACCCTCTCCGGAGAGCCGCTCTCCGCCGACTACGCCGAACGCCGGCAGCGCTGGGAGCCCATCTACGAGGTTACGCAGATCAAGGGCGATGGCGAGACGCACCCCCTGCTCTCGCCCCAGGACGAGTTCGCCGACTACTACACCTGGGACAAGGGCAGCTTCGGCGAGGAGCCCAAGACGGAGGCGATGCTACCGCGCGAGTACGCCCGGGCCGCCTGGAAGCGCGGCATGGCCTACGAGGCCGAGCTGGGCGTGAACCCCTTCAAGATGGGCGTCGTCGGCTCGACCGACAGCCACACCGGCCTCTCGACCGCGCAGGAGAACAACTTCTTCGGCAAGGTCACCCTGGTCGAGCCGACCGCCGATCCGATCCGCTTCGAGGAGCAGATCACCGGCCGTTTCACGCCGGATGATCCGTCCGATGACCAGATCGTGAGCGACGGCCTCGCCGCCGGCATTGCCGCCGTCTGGGCCCGGGAGAACACCCGCGAGGCGCTCTGGGATGCGATGAAGCGCAAGGAGACCTTCGCGACGACCGGGACACGGATGCGCGTGCGCGTCTTCGGCGGCTTCGATTTCGCGGAGAGCGACCTCACGCGCTCCGATTTCGCCGCCCACGGCTATGAGAACGGCGTGCCGATGGGAGGCGATCTATCGAAGGCGCCGGACGGCGCCTCACCGACCCTGCTGATTCGCGCGCTTCGCGACCCCGACGGCGCCAACCTCGACCGCGTGCAGGTCGTGAAGGGCTGGACGACGCCCGGCGGTGAGACCGAGGAGCGGGTCTTTGATGTCGCCTGGTCGGGGGAGCGGACTCCCGACGCCGACGGTCGTCTCCCCGCGGTCGGCAATTCGGTGGACATCGAGAGCGCGACCTATACCAACGACATCGGCGCGCCCCTCCTCCAGGCCTACTGGGTGGACCCCGATTTCGACCCGGCCCAGCGCGCCTTCTACTACGTTCGGGTTCTCGAGATCCCGACGCCGAGCTGGCTCACCTATGACGCGGCCTTCTTCGACGTGGCGATTCCCGAGGGCAAGCGGGCCGTCCAGCAGGAGCGGGCCTACACCTCACCCATCTGGTACACGCCTTAGGGCCGGACAACGCCGTGGGGGCACTGGCTACCCCGCCAGTTCCATCATGAATCCATCTCGAAGGAGAGACCCATGAGCATTCTGAAAGGCGTCACCGCCCTGACCGCCGTTCTGGCCGTGCCGGCTGTCGCGCAGGACTTCGCCGTCCAGGAAGGCGATATCGACATCGGGGGGCAGGAATATTCGCCCTACCTGCACCAAAGCTACCCCGACCAGGTGCTCTTCGGCGACACCCATCTCCACACCAGCTATTCGACCGACGCCGGCATGGTCGGCAACCGGCTCGGGCCCGACGATGCGCTGCGCTTCGCCAAGGGCGAGCAGGTGATCGCATCGAGCGGACTGCCGGCACGACTGATCCGCCCCCTCGACTTCCTCGTCGTCGCCGACCACTCCGAGAATCTCGGGCTCGCGCCGATGATCGAGGAATCGAATCCGAAGCTGTTGCGCGACCCCCGGGGCAAGGAGCTCCACGATCTGGTGCAGGCCGGCAATGGGTGGGAGGCCTACCAGATCTGGAAGACGTTTGGCTCCAGAAACGAAGACCCGGTACCCGACCCCGAGCTACAGGCGCTGATGTGGAACCGGACAATCGACTATGTGGACCGGCACAATCAGCCGGGCGTGTTCACTGCCTTCCACGGCTTTGAATGGACGTCCACTCCGGATCTGAGGAATCTACACCGCGTCGTCATCTTCCGGGATGACGCCGAGGCGGCGCGGAAAGTCATCCCTTTCACCAGCTTCGATTCCCAGGACCCCCAGGATCTCTGGGAATACCTCGCGATGTACGAGGAGACGACCGGCGGTAGCGCGCTTGCCATCCCGCACAACGGTAACCTGAGCCAGGGGCTCATGTTCGCCGTCGAGACCTTCTCGGGCGAAGCGCTCGATGCCGACTATGCCGAGCGTCGCCAGCGCTGGGAGCCCATCTACGAGGTCACCCAGACGAAGGGCGACGGCGAGGCACACCCGATGCTCTCAACTAACGACGAATTCGCCGACTACTACACCTGGGACAAGGGCGATTTCGGGTTGAACCCCAAGACGCCCGAGATGCTGCCGCATGAATATGCACGGAGCGCGCTGCAACTCGGGCTCCAGCTGGAGGGTCAGCTCGGGGTGAACCCGTTCAAGTTCGGCATGATCGGCTCGACCGACATCCACACCTCGCTCGCGACCACCCGTGAGGAGAACTTCTTCGGCAAGTTCGTGGGTGCCGAACCGGCCTCGGAGGACCGCTACAGCGATCCTGTCAGCCAGGACCTGCGCCCCGATGGGGACGGCAGCCTCAACGTGTTCGCCTGGGAATCCACCGCCTCGGGTCTTGCCGCGGTCTGGGCCGAGGAAAACACGCGCGCGGCGATCTGGGATGCGATGGCCCGTAAGGAGGTCTACGCCACGACCGGTACGCGGATCCGCGTGCGGGTGTTTGCAGGCTGGGATTTCGAGGCTGACGAGGTGCAGCGCCCTGACTTCGCGCGCGTGGGCTACCAGCGTGGCGTACCGATGGGCGGGGATCTGAGCGCTGCGCCCGAGGGTATGGCACCGCGCTTCATGGTGCGCGCGCTACGCGATCCCGACGGGGCAAACCTCGAGCGCATCCAGATCATCAAGGGCTGGCTCGACACCCGGGGCGAGCTGCAGGAGCGCATCTACGACATCGCCGTCTCGGACGACCGCAAGATCGGCGAGGATGGCCGCGCCACCATGCCGGTCGGCAGCACCGTCAACGTGTATAACGGCACCTATACGAACACGATCGGCAACGCCCTGCTCGGCGCATACTGGGAGGACCCCGACTTCGACCCTTCGCTGCGGGCGGTCTACTACGTCCGCGTTCTCGAGATTCCGACGCCGACCTGGATCGCCCACGACGCGCAGGTCTTCGGGGAGCGTGATGCGCCGCCGGAAGCGCGCCGTGAGCATCAGGAGCGCGCCTACACTTCACCCATCTGGTACACGCCCTAAGGCAGACAAGGAGCAACGATGAGCATGAGCAACGGAATCACGTCAGGAATCGGCGGCTGGGTCGTCGGCGTTGGTGCCCTGCTGCTGGCGGGGTGCAGCGCCCAGATGACCTCGGGGGAGGAGGCGATGCAGCAGCCGGACAACTCGCTGATGCAGGTCATCCGCGGCGAGGTGTGGTACCGGGAGCGCATGGCGCTGCCGCCGGGCGCCGAGGTGGTGGTGACACTCGAGGATCAGTCACGCGCGGATGCGCCGGCCACCGTGCTTACCGACTACACCCATACCGTCGACGGCGGCCAGCCGCCCTATCCGTTCCGGCTGGTGTATAACCCCGATGCCATCGATGACCGCATGACCTATGGGCTGCGGGCCCGGATCGTTCATGAGGGCGAGTTGCTATTCACCAGCACGGAGCATATCGATCCCTTCGCGGGCGCACCCGGTGACCCCGTGCGCATCCGGGTCTCGCGGCAGTGACCGAGGCTCTGGAAGTGCCCGGCTTGCCCTGGGGGGCGATCGCACCGGGCGGATGACGGTGCGGGATAGGGACCCGTGCCCGTCCCTCGCCGGGCCGGGCACGCGTTGAGGGACGGCATGCCATCGGAGGCAACGACCATGGGAATACTGCAACGGCTGACGGCCGCCTGTTGCTTGGCGCTCACCGCAACGGGGACGACCCAGGCCCAGGAGGATGACCTGGGCACGGCGGCCAACGATCCGACGGCCTCCGTCACGGCCTTCCAGCTGCAGGACTTCTACACCTACCGCTACCACAACCGCTCCGACGAGGAGGGCAACCGCCTGCAGTTTCGCGCCGCGATTCCGTTCTCCGCGGGGGGCATGAACCACATCTTCCGGGTGACGCTGCCCTACGTGACCGACGCCCCCGGCGGCGCCGACGGCTGGTCCGATACCACCCTGTTCAACCTGGTCACCTTCGATCGGCCCTGGGGGCGGTTCGGGCTCGGTGGTGTGGCGCTGCTGCCGACCGGCGAGGGCGACCTGAGCGCCGAGCAGTGGGGCCTCGGGCCGGCGGCCGGCTTCGTGGCCAACCAGCCCTGGGGCATCTGGGGACTGTTCAACCAGAACGTGTTCACGGTGGCGGGAGATGACGACTACCGCGACGTGAACATCTCGATCCTCCAGCCGATCGTGAACTACAACCTCGGCAACGGCTGGTCGGCAGGCGCTTCCGACATGTCGATCACCTACGACTGGGAGCAAGAGGACTGGGTGAGCCTGCCGCTGGGCGTGGCCGTGAACAAGCTCGTGACCCTCGGCGGTTTTCCGGTGCAGTTCACGACCAGCTACGAGCACAATTTCCATGATGAGGGCATCAGCCCGTCAGACACGCTCAATGTCACTGCCAAGCTGCTGCTCCCGAGGTAGCGGGCGGCCGAACGGATGAAGCGCCATGTTCGGCGACCGGCTTGACCGACGGAGAGAAGTGGCCACTTGCGGCTCGCACACGTAAGCCGCGCATGACCCAAGGAGGGAAGGCCCCATGACCCTGCGCACGATACTGCTCTCGCCGCTCGTCCATTTCTTCCTGCTGGGGGGGCTGATCTTCGGGGCCTATGCGCTCGTCGAGGATGAGCCAGTAAGGCCCGCCGTGACGCCCGAGGTGATCACCCTGACGCCGCAGCAGGCCGCGCGCCTGGCCGAGCAGTTCGCGGCGACCTGGAACCGGCCGCCGAGCGTCGAGGAGCTGGAAGGGCTGATGCGCGCCTGGGTACTGGAGGAGGCTCATGTGCGCGAGGCCCGGGCGCTCGGCCTGGATCGGGGCGATGCGGTGATCCGGCAGCGGTTGAACCTCAAGATGCAGTTCCTGGCGGAATCCGGGGCCGCCGCGCTGGCGCCGGACGACGCGACCCTCCAGGCGTATCTCGACGACCACCGGGACGACTTCCTGCGGCCCGCGCGGGTGGCCTTCGAGCAGGTCCAGTTGTCGCCGGGGCAGGGCGACGAGGCGCGCGCGATTCGTGCCGCGCTGGAGCGCGATGCGGCTCCTTCATCGCTGGGCACGCCGAGCCTGCTGCCGACCTCGCTGCCGATGACGCGGGCGTCCGCCGTTGACCGTCTCTTCGGCCAGGGGTTTCATGCCGCCCTGGCCGAGGCGCCCCGGGGGCGCTGGCATGGCCCGGTCGAGAGCGCCTACGGCCGGCACCTGGTGCGGGTGACCGGTCGCGCCGAGGCCGTGTTGCTGCCGCTTGGTGAGATCCGAGCGCGCGTCGAGAGTGAATGGCGTGCGGCGCAAACCAGGGAGATGCGTGAGAGCTTCGCGCAGGCGCTGCTCGAACGCTACGCCGTCACCACTCCCGAGGCGGCAGAGGTGCTGGCACCATGAGACGTCTCCTGCTGGCCCTGCTGATGGTCGTCACGACCTCGCTGCCGACCCTGGTATCCGCCCATGCCCTCGACCCCGGCTACCTGAACCTCGCGTCCCTCGACCAGGACCGCTGGCGGGTGACCTGGCGGGTGCCGGACGTGAGCGGTCGCCCGATGCCCATCGCGGCTCGCCTGCCCGCGTCCTGTTCCTACGAGCCGCCGCCACCGATCTTCGACGGACGCGCCTGGACGAGCGCCTGGGTGGCCCACTGCACCAATGGGCTGGCCGGCGGCAGGATCGAGATCGCGGGGCTGGAGCGGACCCGGACCGACGTGCTGGTGCGTTACGAGCTGACCCCGGGAAAGACGCAGACCCATCGCCTGACCGCCGCCGAGACGGCCTTCACCGTGTCGGGAGAGGCGGGGGTACTAGAGATCCTGAGCAGCTATATCGGCCTCGGGGTGACGCACATTCTCGAGGGCATCGACCACCTGCTGTTCGTCTTCGCCCTGCTGCTGCTGATCCGCGATCGCAGGCGCCTGTTCTGGGCGGTCACGGCCTTCACCCTGGCCCACAGCATCACCCTGGTGGCCGCCACCCTGGGCTGGCTGAGTCTGCCGTCACCGCCGGTCGAGGCCCTGATCGCGCTGTCCATCGTGTTCCTGGCCTATGAGCTCACCCTCCCGCCCGAGGCGCGCGATCCGCTGGCCCAGCGCTTTCCCTGGATCGTGGCCTTCGCCTTCGGCCTGATCCACGGGCTGGGCTTTGCCGGGGCGCTGCGCGACATCGGCCTGCCGGAGGGCGATATTCCGCTGGCGCTCTTCGCCTTCAACATCGGGGTCGAGCTGGGGCAGCTCCTGTTCATCGGCGTCCTGCTGGGCATCGGTGTCGCGGTGCGACGCCTCTATCCCGCGATCAGGCGGCAGGCAACATGGCTGATGCGCGGTTCGAGCTACGCCATCGGCAGCCTGGCCGCCTTCTGGGTCATCGAGCGCATCGCCTCCTTCTGAGCGGACATGACACGAACCCCTCTCGAGAGAGGGGGGGCGTGTCATGTCACAAGGACCGATGATTCGCTCGTCGCCGGGTCAGGCCGGCGCGATATTGTGATTCAGATGGAAGAGGTTCTGCGGATCATACTGGGCCTTGATCCTGGCCAGCCGCTGGTAGTTCTCCTGCCCGAAACCGGCGATGACCCGCTCCCTGCCCTCGTCGCCGATGAAGTTGAGGTAGACGTTGCCGCTGGCCCAGGGGCGCAGGTCCTCACGCAGTCGGCGCGTCCACTGCCGGCCGCGCTCGTCATCGGCCGGGTTCTCCCACAGGCCGAAGGGGTGCACGACCCAGGGAGCGTGGCGCCAGGAAATCGGAACGTCGGTGGGCCCTTTCGCCACGGCACCTCCCTGGGGGAACAGCACATGCTGGGAGGGGGAGGGCACGATCATGTCGCCTGCCCGCTCACAGAACCGCTCGATTGCCTCGTCGGGGAAGGCCTTGAGGTATTCGGCCGACCAGTAATTGCGATACCCGGGTGGGTCATCGAGCATGCACTGCAGATCGGCATAGGGCATCTCGGCGATCATTTCGCCCTCGTGGCCGAGCGCGAGCAGCGGGGCGGCGACATCACGGGCCTCGGCTTCCGGCCCGGCATAGGCGACCAGGATGACGAACGCGAGGTGGTCGACCAGGTGCCCGGGAACGAAGTCTTCCGGCGGGGCCGTGATGTAGAGGGCACCACCGCCCACCTCGTCCGGTGCCGTCTCCAGATAGTCGCGATAGACACGCAGGACTTCCGGCGCCTTCGCGGGTGACCACAGCAGCAACAGGGCGGTGACGCCGGCCAGTTCGTGGAGCCGGAAGGTCAGCGAGGTGGCCACGCCGAAATTGCCGCCACCACCGTGCAGCGCCCAGAACAGGTCGGGGTTCTCCCGCTCGCTGGCGCGCACGACGTTGCCGTCGGCGGTCACCAGCTCGGCGGCGAGCAGGTTGTCGCAGGCCAGGCCGAACTTGCGCGCCAGCCAGCCATCGCCCCCGCCCAGGGTGAAGCCGCCGACGCCGGTGGTCGATACCCGACCGCCCGTCGTGGCCAGGTCATGGGGTTGGGTGGCGCGGTCGAGATGGCTCATCGTCGCTCCGCCCGCGACCGTGGCCGTCCGCGCGTCGGGATCGACGGACACGCCATTCATGCGTCGCAGGTCGATCACCAGACCGCCTTCCGTCAGCGCCTTGCCGGCGACCCCATGACCGCCGCCACGCACGGCGATCTCCATCTCTAGCCGTCGGCCGAATGTCACGGCGCCGACCACATCCTGCACCTCGGCGCACTGGGCAATAATCGCCGGGCGACGGTCGATCATCGCGTTGAACAGCTTGCGGGCCTCGTCGTAGCCGGCATCTTCGGGGAGCAGGATCTCTCCGGAGAAGCCCTGGCGTAACTCCTTGAGTGCCGCGTTATCGATATGAGTCTTCATGACACCCTCCTCGGGAGGGCGAGGCGCAGGGGACTCGCTATCCCGTACCTTGCCTGATCTGCCTGACGCCCTATCCCCTCGTCCCCCTGGTCGGTTTGGCGTCAGGCAATGGGTGCCGGCCATCCTGAGTTGCGCAGGGCCAGGCAACGCGAGCATGGAGCGTGGCAGTGCGCCATCGAGTCTCGGGGCACCCCGCGCGCATGATGGCATTTCGATGGGCCTGGTCCTGTCTCGAGGGAGGGGCTGAACTCAGTATAGTGCCCGGGAAGTCCGAAAGAGGGCGGTGTCGCCTTCCGAGAGTGTGAAGACCCAACGATGGCGACAGTGTTCGCCACAAGACGCATGTGAAGAGGTGTCAACGCAGACGTTAACTGCTGATGTTGATCGATCATCACAACCCAGAAGGCCGGCTGCTTGCCGAGTGTCTTCTCGGTGCTGGCCCACCGCCCGGTGGAGTTTCGCGCCTTCTTCGGCCTCTCGCTTCTCGGGCCGGGCCTGTCTTCCCTGCATCGATTTATTGTCCCCATAGGCACGGTCGATTGTCTGTGAGACGGAATGCTCGTATTTTGTACCGATCAGTACATTCTGTATCCAGGAGAACTTTCCATGTCGCAGACCGCCCCTCATGCCTCACTGTTCGAATCCGGCAGCATCGCCGGCCAACGCCTGGCCAATCGTCTGGTGCTGGCGCCGATGACGCGCACCAGCGCCGAGCCCGACGGACGGGCCACGTCGCGTATGCGCGATTACTACCGGGACTTTGCTCGTGGCGGGTTCGGCATAGTGATTACCGAAGGCACCTACACCGACGAATGCTTCAGCCAGGGCTACCTGAATCAGCCGGGGCTCGCCAACGCGGCACAGCGGCAGGCCTGGCAACCGGTGGTCGAGGCGGTGAAGAGCGAGGGTGCCATGATCGTGGCGCAGTTGATGCACGGCGGTGGGCAAACCCAGGGCAACCGCTTCGTCAACGAGACCGTCGCGCCGTCGGCCGTCGCGCCAAAGGGCGAGATGCTCGGCTTCTACGGCGGTGAAGGCCCTTATCCGACGCCACGGGCCATGGCCGAGCGGGAGATCATAGAGGCCATCGATGGTTTCGCGGCCGCCGCCCGGCGTGCCCAGCAGGCCGGTTTCGATGGTGTCGAGATCCATGCCGCCAACGGTTACCTGCTGGACCAGTTCATCTCCAGCGACTTTAACCGGCGTGAGGATGGCTGGGGCGGCAGCCTGGAGAAGCGCCTGACCTTCCCGGTGGCGGTGATTCGCGCCGTGCGCGAGGCGGTGGGACCCGATTTCATGGTCGGCATCCGCCTCTCCCAGATCAAGGTCACGGACCCGGAATATCGCTGGGCCGGTCGCGAGGAGGCCGAGTGCATCCTGCGCACCCTGGGCGACGAAGCCCTCGACTACCTGCACTTTTCCGAGATCGACGCCACGACTCCGGCCCTCGAGGGGGTCGACGGCAGCCTGGCGGCCCTGGCCAAGGAGGACCTTGACCTGCCGGTGATCGCCAATGGCTCGCTGGGGGATCCGGCCAAGGCCGAAGGGCTCATCGCCAACCGCCAGACTGACTTCGTGGCGATCGGCAAGTCGGCGCTCGCCAACCGCGACTGGCCGAAGCGAGTGCGCCATGGCCACGCGCTCAGCGAGATCGACTTTGCGATGCTCTTGCCGCTGGCTAATCTGGCCAACGAAGATCAGTGGAGGGAGAAAAACGGTGTCTACGCGCTCCACCAGGGCGGCTAGGTCGAGTTCCCGACAGACCACGCCTCACGCTCCGCGGCAGAGCAAGGGAGAGGCGACCCGGCAGCGGCTGCTGACCGTGGCCGCCGATCTCTTCCATGCCAAGGGCGTCGACGGGACCGGCCTCGACGAGATCCTGCGCCAGGCCGGCGCCGGCAAGAGCCAGTTCTACCGGCACTTTCCCAGCAAGGAGGCGCTGGTCTGCGCGGTGCTGGCGCAGTGGGAGGCGAACCTGAGTCAATCCATGACGGCTCCTGAGCGTCCTCTGGACAGCCTCGATGCCCTCGAGGCCTGGCTCTACGAGATCCTCGAGGCGCTGGAGGCCGACCACTGCCTGCGTGGCTGTCCGATCGGCACCATCGCCGCGGGGCTCGACGATGTCGAGGAAGACGCCCGCGGCGCCGTGCGGCACTGTTTCGGCGTCCTGGAGGCCCGGTTGCGCGAGGCACTCGCCGCCATGCAGGAGAGCGGCGAGCTGCGTGCCGAGGCCGATGTGGCCTCCCTGGCCCATCTCGTCCTCGCCGCCCAGCAGGGGAGTGCGATGCTGACCAAGGCCTATGGCGACAGCCAGCCGGCCCGTCACGCCCTGGCGCATACCCTGAACTATCTGCGCAGTTTCTCCTCCAGTTGCCATCCCGAGGGGAACTGAGCCCGGGTCACGCGACCGCTTCGACTTCACCGGCTCGGAGGTCTCGTCGGCCCCGTCTCGAGAGAGGCGGGGCCGCTCTCGTTGGGCGCAAATGCGTTGAGAACCTGCGGGGCGCTCCGTTTGACAGCCTCCTGGCCCCGACCCTAAATGGAGGAACTGCCGCCTCCCGGGCGGCAAGCTCAATCGACCGACAACGACAAGACAAGAGGTGGAGAGCATGTTGAACCAGACGCGCACCCTTCCCCGGTGCCGGACGCTGTGCACCGCCGTATGCCTGGCGCTGGGGCTCGGTGTCACGACGAACGCCCAGGCCGAGGACCCTGTCCGCATCGGCGCCATCTACATCATGTCCGGTTCCCCCTCGGTCTACGGCCAGTTTGCCCAGCAGGGCATGCAGCTCGCCGTGGACGAGATCAACGAGTCGGGGGGCATCCTCGGCCGCGACGTCGAGTTCGTGCTGGAGGACAGCCAGATCAAGGCCGATGCCGCCATCCAGGCCGCCCGCAAGCTGGTCTACTCCGAGCAGGTGCATGCCCTGATGGGCCTGGATAGCTCCGGCGTGGCCACGGGCGTCGTCCCGGTGGTGCCGGAACTGCAGCGGCCCTTCATCATCACCCACGCCGCCACCCCGGACGTCACCGGCAAGCTCTGCAACCGCTACACCTACCGGCTGAGCGTCAACATCAGCCAGAACACCAAGGCGGCCGCCGAGATCGCCGAGCAGACTGGCGCCAAGCGCTGGACCACCATCGGGCCGGACTACGCCTTCGGCCACCAGTCCTGGGAGTTCTTCGGCAACTACCTCAAGGAGCTCGATCCCGAGGTGGAGCTGATGGAGCGCACGGCCTTCCCGCGCTTCGGCAACGAGGACTTCACGCCCTTCATCAACAACGTGATGGACGCAGAGCCCGAGGGCGTGCTGGTCTCGCTGTGGGGCGGCGACCTGGTCAACTTCATCCGCCAGGCCAACAACCTCGGCTTCTTCGACCAGGACTTCGAGGTGCTGATGACCCTGGGCGGCGCCACCGAGGTGATGTCGGCGCTCGGTACCGACATGCCCGAGGGGGTCTGGGTCGGCACGCGCTACTGGTTCGCGGCCCATGACAACGAGGCCAACAACGCCTTCGTCTCCGCCTACATGGATCGCTACGGCAAGCCGCCGAGCTACAACGCCCAGGGCGCCTACACCGGCATCCAGGCCTACAAGGCGGCCATCGAGAAGGCCGGTTCCACCGACCCCGAGGCGATCACCGATGCGCTCTCCGGCCTGACCTTCCCGGCGCCCAACGGCGAGCTGACCTTCCGCGCGGGTGACCACCAGGCCGTGGTCGGCCCGACCTGGGGGCAGACCGCCGCGCTCAGCGAGGAGTATGGCGTGCGCATGCTCGAGCCGATGAAGACCTTCGACGGCGACCTGGTGACACCGGACGTGTCGGAGACGGGCTGCTCGCTCTGACGACGCCTGCCGGCCGCCCCTCCCGGGCGGCCGGCCCGACTGACCCACCGGGGAGTCCACGATGCAGAGCTTCATTGCCGCACTGCTGAACAGCCTCGACATCGCCTTGCTGCTCTTCGTCATCGCTGTCGGCCTCAACATCATCTTCGGCGTGCTCAACGTCATCAACTTCGCCCACGGGGCTCTCTACATGCTCGGCGCCTACTTCGCCTACACGGCGATGGGGCTGCTCGGGCTGTCGTTCTGGGTGGCGCTGGTGGTGGCCCCGCTGCTGGTGGCCGTGGTGGCGATCGTCATCGAGCGGCTGATGCTGCGCATGGTCTACGACCGCCACATCACCGACAGCCTGCTGCTCACCTTCGCCCTGCTGCTGATCATCGACGAGTCCGTGCGCATGATCTGGGGGCCGTCCATCCAGGTGGTGGACCCGCCGGCGCTGCTTACCGGCACCTTCTCCGTGTTCGGCGTCAACTATCCCGTCTATGGCCTGTTCGTGATCGCCGTGGGGGTCGCCATGATGCTGGGCCTGTGGCTGCTGTTCACCCGCACCCGCCTGGGGCGCATCGTGCGTGCCGCGGCGCTGGACCGGGAGATGGCCCAGACCCTCGGGATCAACGTGCCCATGGTGATCACCGGCGTGTTCGCCTTCGGGGCCTGGATCGCCGCCGTGGGCGGCGTGGTGGCCGCGCCCATGCGCGCCATCGGGCCGGCGATGGGCGAGAAGATCATCATCGAGTCGTTCATCGTGGTAGTGATCGGCGGGCTCGGCAGCTTCCCCGGCACCCTGCTCGGGGCGCTGGTGCTGGGCTTCATCCACGGCTTCGGCGGGCGCTTCCTGCCCGAAATCAACCTGGTGCTGCCCTACATCGGCATGGCGCTGGTACTGCTGATCAAGCCCCAGGGGCTGATGGGCAAGGGGGCGAGCGCATGACTAAACGACTGTTGATCTTCGGGGTGCTGGCGCTGGTCCTGGCCGCGCTCGTCCTGCTGCCCTACGGCGTCGCCTACTTCTACATCTTCGTGGCCACCGAGATCCTGATCATGGGTCTGTTCGCGGCCAGCTTCAATCTGGTGTTCGGTTACACCGGCATGCTCTCCTTCGGGCATGCGGCCTTCTTCGGCATGGGCGCCTACACCACCGCGATGCTGCTGCTCCACTGGCAGGTGCCGCTGGTCTGGACCCTGCTGGCCGCGATGCTGACCTCGATGCTGCTCGCCGCCGTGATCGGCTTCTTCTGCGTGCGGCTCAACGAGGTCTACTTCGCCATGCTGACCCTGGCGTTCGGCATGATGGTGTTCTCCGTGGCCCACCAGTGGCGCAGCGTGACCAACGGCAGCGACGGCATCACCGGCTTTCCCCTCACCGAGTTCGGCCTGGGGCTCGACCTGCAGCTCGCCAACCCGCTGGTCTACTACTACGTGGTGCTGGTGGTGGTGGTGCTCGCCGCGGCGCTGCTCTACCTCGTCACGCGCTCGCCCTTCGGCCTGATCCTCAAGGCCATCAGCGAGAATCCGGAACGGGTCGCCTTCTGTGGGCTCAACGAGCGGCGCTTCCGGCTGATCGCCTTCATCGTGGCGGGGCTCTTCGCGGGGCTCGCCGGCGGGCTCTTCGCGCCCTTCAACCGGGTGGCGAGCCCCGACATGATCCACTGGAGTCACTCCGCGGAGGCCGTGCTGATGACCATCCTCGGCGGGTCGGCCTACTTCCTGGGGCCCTTCTTCGGCGCCATGGTGTTCGTGCTGCTGGAGACCTGGATCACTAGCTACACCGACCACTGGATGCTGTTCCTCGGCATCATCCTGGCGCTGATGGTGATGTTCTTCCGCCGCGGTATCCTCGGTACCGTGCTCGACCGGGTGCTGAGACGATGACCGAACCGCTGCTCTCGATCCGCGACCTGACCAAGACCTTCGGCGGCGTGCACGCCGTCGACGGTGTCTCCCTCGACGTGCAGCCGCGGGAGACCGTGGCCCTGATCGGGCCCAACGGTGCGGGCAAGACGACCTTCTACAACATGATCTCGGGGCGCATGACGCCGACCTCGGGGAGCATCCACTACGAGGGCGACGAGATCACCGGGCTGCCGCCGCACCGCATCAGCCGGCTCGGCATCTCCCGCTCCTTCCAGATCACCAACATCTTCCAGGAGCTCTCGGTGCGCCAGAACGTCGAGGTCGCGCTGACCGCTTTCCACGGCAAGGCACTCGCGATGTTGCGCCTGGCCTCGCGGGATCGCGAGATCATCGACGAGGCCTATGGCCTGCTCGAGCGTCTGGGACTCGAGGCCCTGGCGGAGCAGCGCGCCGGGGTGCTCAGCTACGGCGACAAGCGGCTGCTCGAGATCGCCATCGTGCTGGCAACCCGGCCGCACCTGGTGCTGCTCGACGAGCCCACGGCGGGCATGACCCCGGAGGAGACCCGGCACGTCACCCAGCTGATCCGCAAGCTGGCCGACTCCGGTGATTACACCTTCCTCGTCACCGAGCACGACATGAGCGTGGTGTTCGGCCTGGCCGATCGCATCCTGGTGATGCACCGCGGCCAGCGGCTGGCGGAGGGCACGCCCGACGAGATCCGCAACGACCCCGAGGTGAAGCGCGCCTATCTCGGCGAGGAAGAAGAGGAGGCGGCATCCTGATGCTGACAGTCGAGGATATCCACACCTACTACGGCGAGAGTCATGCCCTGCAGGGCGTGAGTCTGGAGGTCGAGGCAGGGGAGGTCGTCTGCCTGCTCGGGCGAAACGGCGCCGGCAAGAGCACGACACTCAAGAGCATCATGGGGGTCACACCGCCGCGGCGGGGGCGGGTGATGTTCGAGGGGCAGGACATCCAGGGGCTGCCGGCCCACCGGATCGCTCGACTGGGCATCGCCCTGGTGCCGGAGGACCGGCGCATCTTCCCCGGGCTCAGCGTCTACGAGAACCTGGAGGTGGCGATGCAACCCGGCCACGCCGGGGAGCGGCGCTGGACACCGGAGCGGGTGCTCGACACCTACCCGATGCTCGCGGAACTGCGCCACCAGGATGGCGCCACTCTCTCGGGCGGCCAGCAGCAGATGCTGGCGATCGCCCGGGCGCTGGTCACCGAGCCGCGCCTGCTGCTGCTCGACGAGCCCAACGAGGGGCTGGCCCCGGTCATCGTCAAGCAGATCGGCGAGCTGATCGACGACCTGGCGAGCACCACCACGATCCTCTTCACCGACCAGAGCGTGCCCTTCGCCCTGCGCCATGCCCAGAAGGCCTACATCCTGCAGAAGGGGCAGGTCGCCTATGCCGGCACCACCGCCGAGCTGCGCGAGAACCCCGAGCTCCAGGAGCGCTATCTCTCCGTGGCCTGAGCGGGGCAGATCGATTACGTCGAAGGGATCATGGCCAAGAACCTGACGTTGACGTTAACTGTCGGTTAGCCCGAAACAACAACCACAACGTCAGGAATCACCATGTCCGCACCGATCAGCCGCTTCCCCATCCCCGAATCGATCCACGATCTGCCCGACGACATCCGCGACACCATGCTGGCGGTGCAGGAAAAGGCCGGCTTCGTGCCCAACGTCTTCCTGATGCTGGCCCACCGTCCGGCCGAGTTTCGGGCCTTCTTCGCCTACCACGACGCCCTGATGGAGCGGGAGTCCGACACCCTCACCAAGGCCGAAAAGGAGATGATCGTGGTGGCCACCAGCGCCCGCAACCGCTGCCTCTACTGCGTGGTGGCCCACGGTGCCCTGGTACGTATCTACAGCAAGGACCCGCTGCTCGCCGACCAGGTGGCCGTCAACCACCGCACCGCGCCGATCAGCGAGCGCCACCGCGTGATGCTGGACTTCGCCCTCTACTGCGGCCTGGAGGTGGGGGAGCTGACCGACGAGTGGGAGGCGCGCCTGAAAACGGTCGGCTTCACCCATGATGACATCTGGGACATCGGCGCCATTACCGCCTTCTTCGGGCTCTCCAATCGCCTGGTCACCCTGACCGGCACCCCGCCCAACGAGGAGTTCTACCTGATGGGGCGGGTGCCGCGGGAGAAGTGAGGCACGCTACTTACCGCGGAACTTCTGGTATCGCAGATCAAGGGCTTCTCTGTCGGGCCTTTGCTTTGCGTTTCGTGGAAGTGAGATTTGCTGGCCGTGGAGTTGCTTCACGCTTTCAAGCAAGGGACCGTCCTTTGTGGCCAGTAGCGCGTCATCGACATGGATTCTGTAATTTGGGTCGATGCCGACCAAGCCGGCATCGTAGGCTCGGTGGTGGAGGCCCGTCAGCAATACTCCGTTGCTGACCTCCGCGGTACTCGCCTGATGGCTGTCGGGGATGATGTGGGCAGCCTCCAGCAACTGAGGGACAGGTAACCCCGTCATGGCACAGCGGCTGGAATAGGCTTGCATGACGCGGGCACGAAATTCCGCCTGGTGTACTCGCGTTTTGACCTCTCGGATGAGGTGGCGTTTTTCCAGCCCATCGACTCGGTAGGCGGCCGTTGGCTCAGCGACATCACGTAACACGTCAGTATGGTCATGCATGCTGACGTGACATATTTCCTGTTGGGTGTCGACGCTATCGATAATGCACGGCCACAACGGGAAATAGCGTCCAGGCGCCACTCCTATGAGGTAAATGATGGGATCTTTTCTCTCGTAGCTGATCATCAGCTGACGATTAGCGGATTTCGTCAGACCGCCAGCCTCTAGCGAGTACCAGAACCCACCCTCATCGCTAGTCCCATCGGCATAGATGTTGGTGCGGCCCTGTTTGGGCACGACCGTCTTGATGCTCAAGATGCCGTCTGGCATCTGTTTGGGCTTAAAGATGCCGATGGCGCGACTGGCAAGGTAGATAGCGCCATCATCGAAGGGCAGCGGTTCGGCAATCGCATTCCAGGACACATCACCGGACGGTGCTTGAGATATGGCCTCCAACCTCTTGAATGCGGCTTGTCGAATACGGAGATCGATATTCAGCAAGGGGGCGTCCTGAGAAGCAGAGTTAGTATCTACAAATACTAATCAAGTCCTCGTGATTTAACACTCCTCCAATAGCTGCAGCACCGGCGTCAGCTGGCTCTCGTGCAGCAGCAGCAGGCTGTCGGCTTTCTCATTCTCGCGGGGCGCCACCACGGCGAATTCGCCCTCCTCGAGGTGGAACTCGTGGATCTCACGTTGCCCCTGCGGCGTCTGGCAGCGAATCGCGCGGTAGGCATCATCTTCGCTGTAGGTGAGACGGTGGTAGACCTTGAAGAAGGTGTAGAGGGTCAGGCCCTGGCGGAAGGCGGGCCAGCGCGCGGGGATGGTGCGGGTCTCCTCGTCGAGGGCCTGGCCTTCGGCCTCGGCGGCGGCGAGGGCCCGGGCCAGGGGCTTGGCGAGCAGCTCGGTGCCGTCGCAGGGCAGCGGCTGCCCACCCTCGAAGGCCCGGCGGTAGTCGTCGGCCACCCGGCGCAGCGCGGCCAAGGAGTCCAGCCGATGGTCGCTGTGGCAGAGCTCGGCGGGCTCGAAGCTGCCGTTCTGCCAGCCGTGGATGACGCGCAGCACCAGCCGACCCTCGTGCATCGGCGCCAGGATCAGCGCCTCGGTCGCCACGCGCAGATGCAGCAGGCGCTCGGTGGCGGCGTTGTCGAAGGCGCTGTAGGGATCGACGAAGATCCCGTGCAGGCGTCCGGGGGCGTGTTCCTTGGCTTCGGTGTAGGGCATCTCGGGGCTCCGGCACGGGTGGTCGTCACGCTGGGGCGACGTTATGATGCCCCTTGATCCTGTCTCTATCGGCCGTTACGGCGCGGGCTTGAGTCGCGATCCCACAATCCATTCACTGTCGCCAGGGGAGTCTCGCTGCCGCACACGTCGGCCGGGGCTGAGAGAGCGCATGGCGCTGACCCTGGAACCTGATCCGGTTCATACCGGCGGAGGAAGTGCGACATGCCTGTCCTGACGTCTGCCGTGCTCGGCGCGGCGCTGCTGTGCTTTGCATTCCTGGGCCTCAAGGCCCGCCGGGCCGATGGCCCCCTCGACGACTACGTCACCGCGCGCAACTCCCAGAGTGCCTCGACCCTGGGGCTTTCCTTCCTGGCCTCGGGGATGGGCGCCTGGATCCTCTTCGCGCCCCCCGAGATCGGCGCCTTCGTCGGCCCGCTGGCGCTGGCCGGCTATGCCGTGGGCTCGGCGCTGCCATTCATCGTGCTGGGGCTCTATGGCCCGGCGATCCGCCGCCACCTGCCGGAAGGGCGCAGCATCGGCGAGTTCGCCGAGGCCTGCTATGGCGCCGGGGTGCGGCGCTGGGTGTCGCTGGTCTCCGTGCTCTACATGGCCTGTTTCCTGGCCGCGGAGCTGACCGCCGTCGGGGCCATCACCGCGCTGCTCTCCGAGGTGCCACCGGCGCTGGTGGTGATCGGCGTGGCGATCTCCACGCTGCTCTACACCGCAGTGGGCGGGCTGCGGGCGAGCCTTGCCACCGACCGCTGGCAGGCCTGGCTGCTGATCGCCCTGCTGGCCCTGGTCGGCGGGGTGGCGCTTGCGCGCCTGCCCGAGATGCCGGTGGCGGCGGCCCTGCCGTCGATCCCGGCGGGCGATGCGCTCTCCGTGGCGCTGACCCTGGTGATCGCGGTGACGGCGGCGAACCTCTTTCATCAGGGCTACTGGCAGCGGGTCTGGGCGGCGCGGGACGACCGTGCCCTGGGCCGCGGCGCCTGGCTCGGCGGCGGCATCACCGTGCTGGTGGTGATGGTGATCGGCGGGCTCGGCATGCTGGCCGCCATGGCCGGCGTGGCGCTTGGCGAGCCGCCGATTCCTTTCTTCGCGCTGCTTTCCGAGGCGCCGGACTGGCTGGCGCTGCCGGCGCTGGTGCTGGCGGTCACCCTGGTGGCCTCCAGCGTCGATACCCTGCAGAACGGCATCGCCTCGCTGGTGGTGGCGGGGTCCGGTCGCCGCGGCCTCTCCATCGGCGCGGCGCGCCTGGCCACCGTGGCGCTGATGGTGCCGGTGGTGATCGTGGCGCTTCAGGGGCTCTCGGTGCTGCGCCTGTTCCTGATCGCCGACCTGCTCTGCGCGGCCATCGTGGTGCCGGTGCTGCTGGGCCTGTGGTCGCGGATGAGTGCCACCGCCGCGGTGGCCGGCGGCGTGGCGGGCATGCTCGGCGCCATCCTGCCGGGCTGGGTGGCCCAGGGCAGCCTCGCCGCCGGCGTGCTGGCGGCGAGCTTCCCCGGCAGCATTCCGACCCTGCCGCCATTCCTCGGCGCGCTGCTGCTCTCCAGCCTGGTCAGCCTGCTGATCGCCGGGCTTCGGCCGGCACGGCGGGCGCGTCCGGCCTGAGACGTTGCCACTTCGCGGGCGGGCGCCCACCCTGAGAGGGTCGATCCGCGTTGTCGAGGAACCGCCCCATGCCAGTCTGGTCACCGGTGCGCCTAGGGGGGCTCGTCCTGTTCGGGCTGCTGACGGGCTGTGCCGCCGGCCCCGATTGGCGTTCGGAGATGGCCTTCCGCGACCCGTTGAACGCCCGCTGCCTGGAGCGGCTGACCGCCTTCGATGCGGTAGTGGCCGACGCCGGGGTGAGCGATGCCGGGGCGGCGCGGGTGGCCGGCTTCCCCTACCTGCGCGTCGACCGGCTGCTCGCAAGCTTCGATGACGAGCTCGACACCCCCGCGGCCTTCGCCGACTGGGTGACCCGGATGCGTGAGCTGGACGGCGAGGCGCGCGTCATCGAGGCCGCCAACCTGCCGGCATCCGACCGGCACGCGCTGTCGCCTCCCTCCGGCGCGGCCGCGGCCGTCAACGCCTGCGCCACGCGCCTGATGGAGCGTGAGCTGCTGGCCGAGCAGGGCACGGGGCTTGCCCGCGAGCGGCTGCGGGCGGCGGTCGAGGCCCCTGACCACTACCTGACCTGGCGCCGGGCGCTGGGGCTCTATCCCCTTTCCCGCCTTGGCCTGGCGGTCGGTTACAACCGCTGGAAGGCGGGCTATCTGGAGACCTTCGAGGCACCATTCGCGACGATGCCGGCCGAGGCGCCCCTGGTCCGCTATGCGCCGCCCGGCCGGCTCCGGGAGGCCGCCGTCGCCGCTCGGTGGCTGCG
The DNA here is from genome assembly GCF_040196315.1 of Halomonas pelophila. Taxonomy (NCBI): domain Bacteria; kingdom Pseudomonadati; phylum Pseudomonadota; class Gammaproteobacteria; order Oceanospirillales; family Halomonadaceae; genus Halomonas; species Halomonas pelophila. Next base: position 163,954 of record NZ_JBEGCI010000007.1, on the reverse strand, counting down.
CGAGGCGCCGCGCAGCCCACTCGGCTTCGTCGAGCTGGATCGCGAGGCGCTGCTGCGCCTGGCAGCGCACCATGCCCCGGTGTTTCTCGTCGAGACCCGGGGGCACGACGACCGGTTCGGCGCGCCCTACTGGTTTGCCGGCCCAGAGGGCCCATTGCCGCTGGTGGACACCACCCGTCCCGTGGCCGACGTGCGATTGAGCCATACGCGCTTCGAGGGTGAGCTGCTGGCCCAGCTGGTCTACACCCTGTGGTTCCCGGCGCGAACGCGGCAGGGCGCGCTGGATCTGCTCGGCGGTCGCCTCGACGGCCTGGTGTGGCGCGTCACCCTCGATGAACGGGGACGACCGCTGATCCACGACAGCATCCATCCCTGTGGTTGCTACCACCTCTTTTTTCCCGTGCCGCCCCTCGAGCGTGTCGCGGTGGCCGCGGACGCGGACCTGCGCGAGGCGCCGCTGACGCCCACCGAGGCCCCCCGACTGGTGGCGGGGCAGCGGCTCGCGGTGCGCGTCGCCGCCGTCAGCCATTTCGTGGAGAACCTGGGGGTGGCGGAGCCCCGGGTCGACGTGGCTGAGGCGCGCCGCTACGCGCTCGAGGCGGTGTCCACACCGCCCGACCATGGTCGGCGCTCCCTGGCGCTGCCCGGTGGCGGACGACGCAGCCTCTATGGTCCCGAGGGTCTGGTGTCGCATACTGGGCGCCTCGAGCGATTCCTGCTGTGGCCATCGGGCATCCTGAGCCCCGGCGCCATGCGCCAGTGGGGGACCCATGCCACCGTTTTCGTGGGCCGACGCCATTTCGATGACCCCCGGCTGTTCGAGGCGGCCTTCGAACGGCCGGCCTCGTCCTTCGCCGCGACGAGCGACACTGCCGCACCCGACGACCACCCCCGGGGCGAATCCCCGACACTGCAAGAGGAAACCCGACCATGAGTGACACACCGGACGATCCCCGCCGCCGCCATTCCGCCCCGGTCGTGGATGGCGTCGGCAAGTCCGCCAGCCGCGCCATGCTCCGGGCGGTGGGCTTCACCGACGCCGACTTCGCCAAGCCCCAGGTGGGCATCGCCTCGACCTGGAGCAACCTCACCCCCTGCAACAGCCACATCGACGAGCTGGCACGACGGGCCAGCGACGGCGCCGATGCGGCCGGCGGCAAGGGGGTGATCTTCAACACCATCACCATCTCCGACGGCATCGCCAACGGCACCGAGGGCATGAAGTACTCGCTGGTGTCGCGGGAGGTGATCGCCGACTCCATCGAGACGGTGGCCGGCTGCGAGGGCTTCGACGGCCTGGTGGCCATCGGCGGCTGCGACAAGAACATGCCGGGCTGCCTGATGGGGCTGGCGCGGCTCGATCGCCCCAGCGTCTTCGTCTACGGCGGCACCATCCTGCCGGGCGAGGGCCACACCGACATCGTCTCGGTGTTCGAGGCCATGGGGGCCCACTCTCGGGGTGACATGGACCTGATCGAGGTGAAGCAGATCGAGGAGACGGCGATTCCCGGACCCGGCTCCTGCGGCGGCATGTACACCGCCAACACCATGGCCTCGGCCATCGAGGCGCTGGGCATGAGCCTGCCGGGCAGCTCGGCGCAGAACGCCGTCTCCCGTGACAAGCGCGACGACTGCCATGCCGCCGGCGAGGCGGTGCTCGAGCTGCTCGAGCGCGACATCAAGCCCTCGGACATCATGACGCGCCAGGCCTTCGAGAACGCCATCACCGTGGTGATCGCGCTGGGCGGCTCCACCAACGCCGTGCTGCACCTGATCGGCATGGCCAGCACCCTCGGCGTCGAGCTCTCCCTCGAGGACTTCACCGCCATCGGCAAGCGCGTGCCGGTGGTCGCCGACCTGCGCCCCAGCGGCCACTACATGATGAGCGAGCTGGTGGCGATCGGCGGCATCCAGCCGCTGATGAAGACCCTGCTCGAGGCCGGCCTGCTCCACGGCGACTGCCTGACGGTCACCGGCCGCACCCTCGCCGAGAACCTGGCCGAGGTGGCCCCCTACCCGGACGACCAGCAGATCATCGCCCCGCTGGACCGGCCCGTGAAGAGCGAGAGCCACCTGCGCATCCTCTTCGGCAACCTGGCCCCGGAAGGCTCAGTGGCCAAGATCACCGGCAAGGAGGGCACGCGCTTCTCGGGCAGTGCCCGGGTGTTCGGCTCCGAGGAAGAGGCCCAGGCGCGCATCAACGACGGCACCGTGGTGGTCGGCGACGTGGTGGTGATCCGCTACGAGGGGCCCAAGGGTGGCCCCGGCATGCGCGAGATGCTCACGCCCACCTCGGCGATCATGGGGCGCGGGCTCGGCAGCGATGTGGCGCTGATCACCGACGGGCGCTTCTCCGGCGGCAGTCACGGTTTCGTGGTCGGCCACGTCACGCCCGAGGCCTTCGATGGCGGCCCCCTGGCGCTGGTGGAAGACGGCGACCTGATCACCATCGATGCCGAGGCCGACACCATCGACGTCGCGCTCTCCGACGAGGAGCTGATGCGCCGCCGCGCCGCCTGGCGCCAGCCGGCCCCGCGCTATACCCGCGGAGTGCTGTCGAAGTACGCCCGCACGGTGAGCTCGGCCTCCACCGGCGCGGTCACCGACCTGCCGGAGTGACCTACCCCGGCCTCCGCTGCCTCCCCGCCCGCGGCCTGCGTCGTCTGGCCGCGGGGTCCCGCCAGGCATCGCGCGGCCCCGGCACCGCCGCGCAGTGCTCTCCTGTCGTCGGTTGACCTGCGGCATCGCCGGGCATCGCGCCCGGCGGCATCGACTATCCTTCGTCAAGGCAAGCTCGGGTCGGCCAGTGCCGCTGCCCGGCTGCGATGCCCGGCGACAAGGAGTCCACCATGCCTGAGCCCCCCCGGGAGGTGCCGTCTGAACCGGGCGTGTATTCCGAGACCGGCACCCTGCGCCAGGTGATCGTCTGCCGTCCGGGCCTGGCCCATCGGCGGCTGACCCCCTCCAACTGTGATGCGCTGCTCTTCGATGACGTCTTCTGGGTCAAGCAGGCCCAGAAGGATCATGACGTCTTCGCCGAGGTGATGCGGGGCAGGGGAGTGGAGGTGCTCGACGTCAACGCGCTGCTGGCCGAGACCCTCGATATCCACGAAGCCCGCGCCTGGGTGCTGGACCACCGCATCACCTGGAACCACATCGGGGTGGGCATGGTGTCGGACCTGCGCGCCTGGATGGATGAGCTGCCGAGCGGGACCCTGGCCGAGTTCCTGATCGGCGGCCTGGAGGTGGGAGATCTGCCCTTCGACCCGGTGGGGCTCTTCGGCAACCATCTCGGCCACTTCGGGTTCGTGCTGCCGCCCCTGCCCAACCTGCTGTTCACCCGCGACAGCAGCGCCTGGCTCCATGGTGGCGTCACCCTCAACCCGATGTTCTGTAGCGCCCGCAAGCCGGAAACCCTGCTGATGGCCGCCATCTATGCCTTTCATCCGGCCTTCGCGGGCCGAGTGAAGGTGCACTGGGGGGATCCCCTGGCGGACCACGGCCTCGCCACCCTCGAGGGCGGGGATGTCATGCCGGTGGGGCACGGCACGGTGCTGGTGGGCATGGGCGAGCGCTCCTCGCCCCAGGCCATCGGTCAGCTGGCGAAGGCGCTGTTCGAGGAGGCCCGGTTCGCGAAGGGCGGTGTACACCGGGTGATCGCCTGCCAGCTCCCCAAGACCCGGACGGCCATGCACCTGGACACGGTCTTCACCTTCTGTGGCGGCAACGTGGTGACCGCCTTCAAGGAGGTCGCGGACGCGGTGGCCTGCTATGACCTACGTCCCGGCGAGGGGGGCAGGACGCTGGCCTTCCGTCGGGACCCGCGCCACCTCTTCGAGCTGGTCGCCGAGGTCCTGGGGGTCGGGGCGCTGGAGGTGGTGCCCACCGGCGGCGATACCCCGGAGGAGCGCGCGCGCGAGCAGTGGAACGACGGCAACAACGTGCTGGCGCTGAGCCCCGGCGTCGTCGTGGGCTACGACCGCAACGACGACACCAATGCGGCACTGGCGGCGGCGGGCATCGAGGTGCTGGCCATTCCCGGTGCCGAGCTGGGCCGGGGGCGCGGCGGCGGGCGCTGCATGAGCTGCCCCACCCGCCGTGATCCGATCTGACGTCGACGCTCGACGGCATCCACCATGATCCATCGAGGTGATTCTCGTCGCGAGCCTGGGAGGCAGACATGCTGGTGGTGGCGGCACTGGGCGGCAACGCCCTCCTCAAGCGCGGCGAGCCGCTGACGGCCGCGGCGCAGCGCGGTAACGTGCAGGTGGCGGTCCGCGCGCTGGCCGAGATCGTGCGCGCCGGGCACCGGTTGGTGATCACCCACGGCAACGGCCCCCAGGTGGGCCTGCTGGCGCTGCAGGGCGCGGCCTATCGGCCGGACGAGGCCTACCCGCTGGACGTGCTGGGCGCCGAGACCGAGGGCATGATCGGCTACATGATCGAGCAGGAGCTGGAGAACGCGCTCGATCACGATCGCCCGGTGGCCACCCTGCTGACCCAGGTGGTGGTGGATCCCGAGGACCCGGCCTTCGGCCATCCGACCAAGTTCGTCGGGCCGGTCTACGAGCGGGACGAGGCCGAGCGTCGCGCGTCGGCGGCCGGCTGGCACATCGCCCGGGACGGCGACAGGTGGCGTCGGGTCGTGCCCTCGCCGACGCCGCTGGAGATCCCCGACCTGCGGGTATTGCAGCTGCTGCTCGCCCAGGACGTGGTGGTGGTCTGCACCGGGGGCGGCGGGATCCCGGTCCTGCGCCGGGAGGATGGCAGCATGATCGGCGTGGAGGCGGTGATCGACAAGGACGCCGCCAGCGCGCTGCTGGCGCGCCAACTGGGCGCCGACGCCCTGCTGCTGCTGACCGATGTCGACGGGGTGTACCGCGATTACGGCACGGACGCCGCGACCCCGGTCCACGCCCTGACGGTGGCCGGGGCCCGGGAGATGGCCCTGCCGGCCGGTTCCATGGGGCCGAAGCTGGCGGCCGCCTGTGACTTTGCCGAGAATGAGGGCATCAGCGGCATCGGCCGGCTGGTCGATGCCCTCGCCATACTGGAGGGAACGGCAGGCACGCGGGTGTCGGCCGACGCCTAGGACGCGCTGATGACGCAGCATGAAGCCCATGTGGAGGCCGAGCAGGCCACCGGTTCCATCGTCGCCATTCGCGGTGGCGTCGTGGACGTCAGGTTTGCCGGGCAGGTCCCCGGCATCCGGGAGCTGCTCTACGCCGGGAAGATCGGCCTGGAGGTGGCCGGCCTGGCGGACGGTGGGGTGGTGCGCTGCATGGCGCTGGGGCCGGTCAGGGGGCTGGGGCTCGGCATGCCGGTGCGGGCCACCGGCGCGCCGATCATGGTGCCGGTCGGCGACGCCGTGCTGGGACGCATGCTCAACGTGTTCGGCATGCCGATCGACCGCAAGCCCGCCCCGGCGAGCGCGGGCCGGCGCTCCATCCACCAGCCCTCGCCGCGGCTCGAGGACCGGGTCGTGCGCAGCCGGATCCTCGAGACCGGCATCAAGGCCATTGACCTGCTGTCGCCCATCGAGCGGGGCGGCAAGACCGGCCTGTTCGGGGGCGCCGGGGTGGGCAAGACGGTGCTGATCACCGAGCTGATCAACAACACGGTGCAGCAGCACAAGGGCGTGAGCCTCTTCTGCGGCATCGGCGAGCGCTCCCGCGAGGCGGAGGAGCTCTACCGCGAGATGGGCGAGGCCGGCGTGCGCGACAACACCGTGATGCTCTTCGGCCAGATGAACGAGGTGCCCGGGGTGCGCTTCCTGGTCGGCAAGACCGCGCTGACCATGGCGGAGTACTTCCGCGACGATCAGCAGCGGGACGTGCTGCTGCTGATCGACAACATCTTCCGCTTCGTGCAGGCCGGCTCCGAGGTCTCCGGGCTGATGGGCCGCATGCCCTCGCGGGTGGGCTACCAGCCGACGCTGGCCACCGAGCTGGCGGAGCTGGAGGAGCGCATCACCTCCACCCGCCAGGCCGCCATCACCTCGGTCCAGGCCGTCTACGTGCCGGCCGACGACTTCACCGACCCCGCGGCCGCGCATATCTTCTCCCACCTGTCGGGCTCGGTCGTGCTGTCGCGCAAGCGGGCCAGCGAGGGCCTGTACCCGGCCATCGATCCCCTGGCCTCCTCCTCGGTCATGCTCACGCCGTCGGTGGTGGGACAGCGGCACTACGACATCGCACGCAAGGTGCGCCGCACCCTGGCCGAGTACGAGGAGCTGCGGGACATCATCGCCATGCTGGGCATCGAGGAGCTCTCGGCCGCCGACCGGGCCACCGTCGCCCGCGCCCGCCGGCTGGAACGCTTCCTGACCCAGCCCTTCTTCACCACGGGCTCGTTCACCGGGACCGAGGGCAAGCGCGTCTCCATCGACGATACCCTCGAGGGGTGCGACACCATCCTGACCCAGACCCGATTCGAGCATGACGAGGGCGACTACTACATGATCGGGGCCCTCTCCGATCTGGAGGGGAAGACATGAGGGCGGAGACATGAAGGGGGAGGCATGAGCCTGTCGGACGAGATGCAGGTGACCCTGCGCCTGCCGACCCGGACCCTGTTCGAGGGCCCGGCGACCCGGCTGTTTGCGGAGGCGGAAAACGGGGCCTTCGGGATGCTGCCGAACCATATCGACTTCGTCACCGCGCTGGTGCCCTCCGTGCTGATCCTGACCCTGGCGGACGGCGAGGAACGGATCTTCGGCATCGACGAGGGCATCCTGGTGAAGAAGGGGCATGACGTGGACATCGCCATCCGGCGGGGCGTCCAGGGCAGCGACCTGGCCTCGCTGAGGGAGACCGTGCAGGAGAGCTTCGTCGAGATGGATGAGGACGAGCGTGTGGCCCGCTCCGCCCTGTCTCGCCTGGAGGCGGGCATCGTGCGGCGCTTTGCCGACCTGCAGCGGCCCAAGACGCCATGACCCGGAAGCGCAAGTCTCCGGTGGAGGACATCGGCCGTCGCGCCCGGCGCCGGGAGAAGGCGCGGGACGACCCCGGGAGCAGCCCGCTGCGGGGGCTCGGGGTCTTCGGCATGATCGGGTGGTCGATCGCGGTGCCCACCGTGGGCGGCGCCTTTCTCGGGCTGTGGCTCGACCGCCACCTGCCACAGGCGTTCAATTGGACCCTTGCCCTGATCCTGGGGGGCGTGGCGCTGGGCAGCTTCATTGCCTGGGCCTGGGCCAGCAAGGAAGCCAACGACAACGGGAGCGAGCATGATGACGATTGACTGGCACGCCGTGATCACCGGCTTCGGCGCCGGTATCGCCGTCAGTATCCTGTACTTCCTGGGCCTGGCCCTGAGCGTCCGGCTGGCGCTGCGACGGCCCCGGCCCGTCGTCGTCCTGCTGCCCAGCGCCGCGCTGCGGATCGGGGGGCTGCTGGCGGCCGGCTGGTGGGTGACCGACGGGGGCACCCTGGGCGGGGCCTTCGTCGGCTATGCGCTCGCCTTCTTCCTGGTGCGCTTCATCGCCACCCTGATGGCCCGGACGCCCGGGGCGAAGGAGGCAGGATGCAACTGACACCCGACCAGACGACGGTCTTCACCCTCTGGGGCCTCGGGATCAACGAGACCGTGGTCAACACCTGGATCGTCATGGCCATGCTGACCGTCGCCTCGATGCTGGTGACCCGGAAGCTGCGGCCGGACGTGCCGCCGAATCGCTGGCGAACGACCCTGGAGGTGATCGTCACCGGGATTCAGCGACAGATCGAGGACATCTCGCCGCAGTCGTCGCGCCACGTCCTCTACTTCTCGGGCACGCTGTTCCTGTTCATCGCGCTGTCCAACCTGCTGCTGGTCGTGCCGGGCTTCACGCCGCCCACCTCGTCGCTGTCGACCACGGCGGCCCTGGCCCTGTCGGTGCTGATCGCCGTGCCACTGTTCGGCATCAGCCGCCAGGGCATCGGCGGCTACCTCAAGACCTACATCCAGCCCTCCATCGTCATGCTGCCCTTCAATATCATCAGCGAATTCTCCCGGGGGATCTCGCTGGCCATCCGCCTCTACGGCAACGTGATGAGCGGGGCGGTCATCGCCGGCATCCTGCTCGGCGTGGCGCCGTTCTTCTTTCCCGTGGTGATGGACGTGCTGGGCCTGCTGACCGGCCTGATCCAGGCCTACATCTTCGCCATCCTGGCGACCGTCTATATCTCGTCGGCCACGGCACCCGTCAACAAGCCCGTCAACAAGCCCGTCAAGACGCCCGACCGCGATCTCGACCGGAATCTCGACCGCGATCTCGATAATAAGGAGCAAGAGCGATGACCGATGCAGCCTTCATTGCGGCCATTTCCATCTTCACCGCAGGCCTGACGGTGTCCTTCGGCGCGCTGGGCCCGGCGCTGGGGGAGGGGCGGGCCGCGTCCGCCGCCCTGACCGCCATCGCCCAGCAGCCGGACTCGGCCTCCACCCTGTCGCGCACCCTGTTCGTGAGCCTGGCCATGATCGAGTCCACGGCGATCTACTGCTTCGTGGTGGCGATGATCGTGCTGTTTGCCAACCCGTTCATCGACACCTTCCTGCAAGCCACCCAACCGGCGGCAGGCTGAGCCATGTCGATTGACTGGGTCACGGTCCTCGCCCAGATCGCCAACTTCCTGGTGCTGGTCTGGTTGCTGAAGCGCTTCCTCTACAAGCCGATCCTGAAGGGCATCGATTCCCGCGAGGCCGAGATCGCCGAACGCATGGGGGAGGCCAGGCGCGCCCAGGAGAAGGCGGCCGCCGCCGAGGCGGACTTCGTGGCACAGCAGCAGAAGCTGCAGGCCGACCGGGACGCCCTGGCGGAACGGGTGCGCGAGCAGGCGAAGCAGCAGCGGGACGCCCTGCTGGCCGAGGCCCACGAGAAAATGGAGCAGGAACGCCAGGACACCCTGGCGCACCTGGCCCGCGAACGGGAGCGCTTCACGTCGGAGCTCTACAAGGCGAGTGCCGAGACGCTCTACCAGCTGGCCGGCCGGGCGCTGCACGACCTGGCCGACGAGCGCCTGGAGGAGCACATCGCCCTGCATGTGATCAGCAAGCTTGAGCCGCTGTCGGACGAGCTGGCCTCGGCGGCCGAGCATGCCGAGGAAGCGGTGGCCACCACCCATGCCGCGTTGCCGGAGGGCGCCCGCCACGAGGTCGAGGCCGCCCTGGAGGCCCGGGTGCCCGGCCTTCCCCTGCGCTTTGCCACCGATGACAGCCAGTCCCCCGGCCTGGTCCTGCGCATCGGCAGCCTCCAGCTCGCCTGGACGGTCGACAGCTACACCGACGAGCTGGTCGAGCTGCTGGAGGAGCGCCTGGCCAGCGGCGAATCGGGCAGGGTGAACGCTCATGGCGGATGAGTCGCACCGGCCCGACGTGCAGGACTTCATCGACGTCCTGCTGGACAGCCCCGCCCCCTCGCCGGTTCTGGTCGAGGTGGGCACGGTCGCCGCGGTGGGCGACGGCATCGCCGTGGTCGCCGGGCTCGGGCGGGCCCTGTCGGATGAGCTGCTGGTCTTCGCCTCGGGGGTTCGCGGCGTGGTGCTGGACCTCGAGCCGGACCGGCTCGGGGTCGTGCTGCTGGGCCCCTCGGAGCGGGTGAGCGCCGGTGAGGATGTCTGGCGCACCCACAAGGTGATCAGCGTGCCGGTGGGGCCGGGCCTGGTCGGCCGGGTGGTCGACGCCACCGGCCAGCCCCGGGACGGCAAGGGCCGGGTCACCGCCGTGGCCGAACGGCCGGTGGAGGCTCGGGCTCCGGACATCCTCAGCCGCGGCGCCGTCACGCGCCCGCTGGCGACAGGCCTCAAGGCAGTGGATGCGGCGGTGCCGGTCGGCCTGGGGCAGCGGGAGCTGATCATCGGCGACCGCCAGACCGGCAAGACCTCCATTGCCCTGGATACCATCCTCAACCAGGCCCGCTCGGAGGTCCTGAGTATCTATTGCGCCATCGGGCAGCGCGGCGATGCCGTGGCCAGGGTCATCGAGGCGCTCCGGGAGAGCGGGCAGCTGGCCAACACCATCGTGGTCGTCGCCGGCGACGAGGACCCGCCGGGCCTGGCCTATGTCGCGCCCTACGCGGCGATGACCATGGCGGAATACTTCGCCGACCAGGCCCGGGACGTGCTGGTCGTCTTCGATGATCTCACCCACCATGCCCGCTCCTATCGGGAACTCTCGCTGCTGCTGCGACGACCGCCGGGGCGCGAGGCGTTTCCCGGCGACATCTTCTACGTGCATGCCAGGCTGCTCGAGCGCGCCGGGCAGTTCACCGAGGACGCCGGGGGCGGGTCCATCACCGCCCTGCCCGTGGTGGAGACCCAGGCGGAAAACCTGTCGGCCTATATCCCGACCAACCTCATCTCGATCACCGACGGCCAGATCTACCTGTCGCCGCGGCTGGTGCGCAAGAACCAGTTCCCGGCGGTGGACCTCGGGGTGTCGGTGTCGCGGGTGGGCGGCAAGGCCCAGCACCGCGCGTTCCGGGACGTCGCCGGCAACCTGCGTGTCACCCTCTCCCAGTTCGAGGAGCTGGAGGACTTTGCCCGTTTCGGCACCCGGCTGGATGACGCCACCCGGGCTCGCCTGCACCGGGGCGCGGCGGTCCGGGCGGCATTGCGCCAGCCCGAGCGGGACCCGGTACCGGCCGTGGAGCAGCTGCTGGTGCTGCTGGCGGCGATGGAGGGCATGTTCGACGGCCTGTCGGAGACCGAGGTGGTGGCCGCCATGGACACCATCCGGGCGTCGGTCGGGGACGTCCTGACGGGCGTCGCCACGCGCATCGCCCGCAACGAGCCACTGGACGAGGAGGACCGCGCCGCCATCCTCTCAGTGGCGCGGACCGCACTCGGGAAGCCGGAGGATGGCCGTGACGCAGACGCTTGAAGCCCTCTCCCGCCGCGACGAGACGCTGACCAGTATCCGCGGGATCGTGCACACCATGAAGACGATCTCGGCCATCAATGCCGTGCCCTTTGATCGTGCCGCCCGTTCCATCGAGGCCTATCACCGGACGGTGCGCAGCGGACTCGAGGCCTTCGTCGCCCGAACCGGCCCCATCGCCATGCCGGCCGTGGAGCCGGCCGAGAGCATCGTGGTGGTGTTCGGCTCCGACCATGGCCTGTGCGGCAACTACAACGAACTGCTCGCCGAGAAGGTGCAGGCGGAGCTGGTGCCGACCACGGCCGGGCGCGCCGCCCTTCGGGTGCTGTGCGTCGGCGCCCAGATGAATGACGCCCTGACGGGCCAGGGCCTCCGCCCCGAGAGCGCGCTGCTGCCGCCGGCCTCGGCGGATGGCATCGGGCGCCTGGCGGGCAGCATCGTCACCCGGCTGGACGACATCGGCGGCAGTGAACCCCACCACCGGAAGGTCACGCTGGCCTTCACCCAGCGCGCCGGACGAGGGCAGCACGAGCCGGTGCTCGTGCCGCTGCTGCCCCTCGGGCGGGAATTCCTGGCGGAACTGGCCGACCGGCCGTGGCAATCCCGCTCCCTGCCCGACTACTCGATGCCCAGCGCCGAGCTGTTTGCCGCCCTGTTGCGCAGCCATATCTTCGCCAGCGTCTTCCGGGCCTCGGCGGAGGCCATGGTCACCGAGAATGCCGCGCGGCTGGCCCTGATGCAGCAGGCCGAACAGTCGGTGGACGACCGCCTCGACGAGGTGAAGGGCCAGCTTCGATCGGTGCGCCAGGATGACATCACCACCGAGCTGCTGGATGTCATCATCGGCTTCGAGGCGCTGCGCCAGTCGCGGTGACAGACCCGAGGCCGGCGCTCATCGTGCGCAGGTGCGAAAGCCGGCCAGCACGTCGTGGCGATCCGGGGTGAAGAAGTTGCGGTAGGCGGTATGGATCAGCCGCGAGCGAGTGGCCCAGGCGCCGCCGCGCAGTACGTAGCGCCCCTCCTGGAACCAGGGGGCGGAGTAGTCGCGGTAGAGCTCGGGCGCGAAGCCCGGGAAGGGGGCGAAGGGCGAGGCCGTCCACTCCCAGACGTTGCCGAGCATCTGGCGACATCCGAAGGCGCTGTCGCCCTCGGGCAGCGCGGCCACGTCAACAGGGCCCAGCCGCCAGCCGTCCAGGTTGGCGAGGCCGGCATCCGGCGTCGCCTCGCCCCAGGGGAAGCGTCGCTTGCCGGGCGCCAGAGACCGTCCGTCGTTGCTGGGCGCGCGGCTGGCGGCCACTTCCCATTCCGCTTCGCTGGGCAGGCGTCGCCCGGCCCAGCGGCACCAGGCCTCGGCCTCGTGCCAGCTGACGTGCACCACCGGCTGGTGAGGGGGCAACGGCTGCCAGCGGTCGAAGCGGCGGGTCTCCCAGCGGCCCCGGGCGTCCCGGCGCCAGTAGACGGGCGCCTCCAGTCCCTGACCCTCTCGCCATTGCCAGCCGGCCTCGCTCCAGCATTCGCGCCGTGCGTAGCCGCCGTCGTCGACGAAGGCGGCGAACGCGGCGTTGGTGACCGGCGCCCGGGCGATCGAGAAGGGCGCCACCTCGACCTCCATGGGCGGCTTCTCGTTGTCGAAGCGGAAGGGCAGGGTCTCCTCGCCGCCCAGCCGGTGGCGCCCGCCGGGAATGGCGACGTCGCCGGGCAGGGCGCCGGTTGCGGCCTCGCCGGGCGCCTGGCCCGGCGGCGGCGTGCCGAGTGCTGGGGCCGGGTCGCCCAGCGTCTGGCGGGTGTAGAGGAAGGCCTCGCCGTGCATGTCCTCGTGCAGGGTGGTGAGCTGGTAGACATAGCTCTGGGCGGCGCCGGCCTCCCCCACGGGCAGGCGTGCGAGCATCGCCTCCTGCACCCGCCACAGGTAGTCCAGGGTCTCGTCCCGGGTGGGCAGCGGTAGCGCCCAACGGTCGTCATGGGCGATGCTGCCGGAATCGAACAGCCGCTCGGCGCCGGCGAGCCGGTAGTCGGGCAGGCCGAAGAGGCCCCGCAGCGCGAAGTGGTCGTGGAAGAAGCCCAGGTGGCCGAGCTCCCACAGCGGCGGGTTGACGATCGCCAGCCGCGGGCCGAGCTCGCGGATATCGAGGGTATCGTGCATCAGCGCCAGGCTGCGCTGGCGGGTATCGACCAGCATGTCCGCCAGCTCGGAGGCGGCCCGCGGTGGCGTTGGCGGTGTGCTGAGTGTGGTGGAGTGCATGCCGACCTCGTTGAGGAGAATCCCTGTTGTTGACACTAGCCCTGATCACCCCGGCGGGTCGAGGCTCCCACGCCGGCAACCGCGCCACGGCGACCCGTTGGGCGGGCCTGCTGCGCGAACTGGGCTGCCGCGTGAAGGTTGTCGGCCCGGAGGAGGCCCCGGAGGGCTGCCGTTTCGACGGCAAGCCCCCCGACCTGGTGATGGCGCTGCACGCCTGGCGCAGCCACGCGGCCATCCTCGCCTGCCGCCGGGCCTTTCCCGGATGCCCCCTGGCCGTTGTGCTGACCGGTACCGACGTCTATCGCTTCCAGCACAGCCATCCCGAGACGTTCGGGGAGAGCCTCGCGGCGGCGGACGTCCTGGTCGGCCTGCATGATGACCTGGCCGAGGATCTGCCCGCGTCCGTGCTGCCGCGCCTGCGCATCGTCCACCAGTCGGCGCTGCCGCTGCCGCCCGGTGCCCCGCGGCCGGGCCGGCGGCATCTGGATGTGCTGGTGGTGGGCCACCTGCGCGAGGAGAAGGATCCGCTGCGCGCGGCCCTCGCGGTGCGTGACCTGCCGCCGGGCTCGCGGCTGCGGATCATCCAGCTGGGCGGCGCCCATGACGAGGCCTGGGCCAAGGCGGCCTTTGAGGAGATGGCGGTCAATCCGCGCTATCGCTGGCTCGGCGACCTGCCCCGCTGGCGGGTGCGCCAGTGGATGGCGCGCGCCCGACTGATGGTGATCAGCTCGCGCATGGAGGGGGGCGCCAACGTGGTCAGCGAGGCCTGCGTGGCGGGCCTGCCGGTGCTGGCCTCGGCTATCCCGGGCAACCGCGGCCTGCTGGGCCGCGACTATGCCGGCTATTTCCCGGTGGCCGATACCGCGGCGCTGGGTGACCTGCTGCGTCGCGCCGAGGCGCAGCCGGCCTTCGTCGAGGCGCTGCGCCGCCAGGTATCGGCCCGGGCGCCGTGGTTCACGCCCGCGGCCGAGCGCGAGGCGCTGGCCCGGGTGATCACCGCCTGCGGGCTGGACGCCTGACACCTCTGCATGGTGAGTAGGCGCAGGGGCAGGTCCCGGCGAAGTTCATTCGACCGCCTTCATCCCTTGAGATGGATGGGCTCCAGCGCCTCGCCGGCGGGGGTGATGCGGCCGATGATCGCGGCGTGGGCATAGCCCAGGGCGTGCAGGGCCGCGAGGCACGCCTCGGCGCGCTCGACGGGCACCCCGGCGAGCAGCCCCCCGGCGGTCTGGGGGTCGAAGAGCAGCGGGTAGCGGGGGTGCTCGACCCAGGCCGCCTGATCGCGGATGGCGCGGCGCAGGCGCACGTTGGCGGGCTGCAGAGAGCTCAGGATGCCGGCGGCGACGGTCTCCTCGGCGCCCTCGAGCAGCGGCAGGGCCGTGAGGTCGAGCTCGGCATCCACCCCCGAGGGGCGCGTCATCTCCACCAGGTGCCCGAGCAGGCCGAAGCCGGTGAGGTCGGTGCAGGCGCTGGCGCCGTGCTCGTGCAGGCAGGCCGCCCCCGCGCGGTTGGACTGGACCATGCTCGCGAGCGCCGCATCGATCCAGCGCCCCCGGGCGGCGAGCCTCGCGTGGGCGGCGAACAGCGTGCCGGTGCCGATGGGCTTGGTGAGGATCAGCACCTGGCCGGGGCGCAGGCCGCCCTTGGTCATCAGGGCGGTGCCGGCGCGGCCGTCGTCCTCAGGTCTTTCTCCCTTGCTTGCGCTGTCGATCAGGCCGTTGACGGCGAAGCCCAGCGCCAGCTCGCTGCCCTCGCCGGTGTGCCCGCCCACCAGGGCGCAGTCGGCGGCGTTGAGCACCTCCACCGCGCCGCTCATCATCTGGAAGACAGTGTCCTCGACCTTGGCCTCGAGCCCCTGGGGCACCGTGGCCACGGCGGTGGCGGTCTGCGCCTCGGCGCCCATGGCGAAGATGTCGCCGAGCGCATGGTTGGCGGCGATCTTGCCGAACACGTAGGGGTCGTCGATGAAGGCGCGGAAGAAGTCCACGGTGTGCACCATGTCCTTGCCGGGCGGCACCCGCACCACGGCGGCGTCGTCCGGGGCATGCAGGCCGACCAGCACTTCCTCGCGCGCGACCGGCTCAAGCGTCGAGAGCGCCCGGGAGAGGGTGGTGGCCCCCACCTTGGCCCCGCAGCCGCCGCAGCGCATGGCGAGCGCCGAGATCGCCTGAGCGCTCTCCTCCTCATCCAGCGCCACCCGACTGCGGGCCGGGGCCTTCATGGCGTCCTGGGTCATGGGCGGCAGGTCGTTGAAGCGGGACATGAAGCGCCGGTCGATCCAGTCCTTCCAGCGCCAGGCCCAGTCGCCGGCGAGATAGAGCCCGCCGCGGGAGGCCACGGCGTGGCGGTCGCCGGTGCTGATCAGCGCCAGCCAGTCGCGCTGCGGGCGATAGGGCGACAGCGGTCGGCCGGTCACGGCGGCGCGCAGGTTGTCGGCCAGCGGACGGCCCTGGCGCACGGCGAAGACCCCGGCCTTCTCGCGGGGGTGGTCGACCTGGTGGGCGATGTCGCCGGCGGCGAAGACCCGCGGGTCCGAGAGCGACTGCAGGGTCTCGCCGACCTCGATGAAGCCGTCGTCATCGAGCGCCAGCCGGGTGCCCTTGAGCCAGTCGGCCCCGCCGGCGTTGGTCACCCAGACGATCTCGTCGGCGCCGTGCCAGGTGCCGTCGTCGCTCTGCAGCCGGCCCTCCTCGACGGCGACCACCTCGGTACCGGTATGCACCTCGACGCCCCGGCGGCGCAGCGTGGCCTCGAAGTGCCGGCGCACCCGGGCGTTATGGGTCGGCAGGATCCGCTCGCCGCGGGTGAAGAGCGTAAAGACGAGCTCGGCCGGATCGCGTCCCCGGGCGGCCAACTCGCGGCCCAGCCGGTACTGCATGGCCAGCAGCAGCTCGACCCCGCCGGCGCCGCCGCCGACCACCGCCACCCGGGTGGTGCCGGGGTGCGCCTCGATGCGCGCAAGCAGCTTAAGCCAGCGGTCGTTGAAGCGGTGGATCGGCTTGACCGGCACGGCATGGGCGTCGGCGCCGCTGACCGTACCGACGCGGGGCGTCGAGCCGATGTTGATCGACAGCCAGTCGTAGGGCACCGGAGGGCGCGAGCGGCAGAGCACCTTGCGCTCGTCGTGGTCGATGCCGATGGCCTCGTCGCCGAAGAAGCGCGCCCCGGCGTATTCCGCCAGCCGGCGCAGGTCGATATGCACGTCGTCATAGCCGTAGTGCCCGGCAACGTAGCCCGGCAGCATGCCCGAGTAGGGGGTGTGGGTGTCGCGGCAGATCAGGGTGAGCCGCACGCCCGGTTCGGGGCGCATGGCGAAGCGCTTCAGCACGCCGACGTGGGTATGGCCGCCGCCGACCAGCACGATATCGCGTAACGCCTGTAACCCCGGGGGCTGCTGCGGTTGCTGCATGAGGGGGCTCGCTCTAGATTGGTGAGAGGGTGGCGCGAGGGATCCAGGGCTCGCGCCGCCGCCCAGTCTAGCCGGATTCCGGCGCGGGAATCTCCCCGGCGTCGCCGCCCGTCGTTCGTGAGGGATCTCGATGACCATCGCCGTGCACGTCCACGATCAGCACGTCGGGCAGGCGCCAGACGCCTTTCGCGACGACGTCATCGACGGCCTTCGCGCCGCGCCGAAGGCGCTTTCGCCCAAGCACTTCTACGACGCGCGGGGCTCGCGGCTCTTCGAGGCCATCTGCGCGCAGCCCGAGTACTACCTGACCCGCACCGAGGAGGGCATCCTCGCCGCGGCCGCCGATGAGATCGCGGCGCTGGTGGGGCCGAATACCCTGCTGGTCGAGCTCGGCAGCGGCGCCAGCCGCAAGGTGCGGCGGTTGCTGGAGGCGCTGCGCCCCAGCCGCTACCTGGGCGTGGACATTTCCCGGGACTTCCTGCTGCAGAGCACGCGCCGCCTGGCGGCCGACTACCCCTGGCTCGAGGTGCATGCCGCCTGGGGCGATTTCTCCGCCAGCGTGCGGCTGCCGCCGAGCCTTGCGGGGCGCCGCGCGGTGGCCTTCTTCCCGGGCTCGAGCATCGGCAACTTCACGCCGGCCGAGGCCGAGGCCTTCCTCGCCCGCCTGCGCCGGGCGCTGCCGCCGGGCAGCGGGGTGCTGATCGGCGTCGATCTCGTAAAGTCCCGCGACCGGCTGGAGGCGGCCTACAACGACGCCGCCGGGGTCACCGCGGCCTTCAACCTCAATCTGCTCGAACGCATGCGCCGCGAGCTGGGCGCCGAGGTCGATCTCGCGGCCTTCGGCCACCGCGCCGTCTTCAACGAGGCGGCCTCGCGCATCGAGATGCACCTGGTCAGTCGGCGGCGCCAGGCCATCGTGCTCGACGGGCGGCGCTTCGCCTTCGAGGCGGGCGAGACGCTGCATACCGAGAACTCCTGCAAGTACCGCCTGGAGGAGTTCCAGGCGCTGGCCGCGCGGGCCGGGTACCGGTCCGGCGCCGTCTGGCTCGATGACCAGGCGCTGTTCAGCGTGCACTATCTCGTCGATCGCTGACCCCGGCTCGTCGATCACTGATCCAGGTTTCCCGATCACGGCTCTCGTCGATCACTGGCGCCGGATCCCCATTATCGTCGCCGCACAAAAAACGCCCCGCCGGGAAGGCGGGGCGTAGGTGCGCGTCGGCGTGGCGGCCGCTCAGGCCTCGACGCGGGTGACCCGGATCGGCAGCCCCTGACGCACGGCGGCGCCGCTGATGGGCTCGAGCCAGGTGCCGGCCACCCGACGGGTCGGGTCGGCGAAGCCCAGGTCGTTGATGTTGATGCCGGCGCGCAGCCACTCGAGGTCCGGCTGGGACTCACCGTCGATCACGTGGGGCGTGGCGCCCAGGTCGCGGTGGCCGTAGCCGTGCTCGATGGCCAGCGCTCCCGGTGCGACGCCCTCGCCGACCAGCGCCAGCGCGGTCACGCTGCCGCCGGGGCTCTCGATGCGAATCACGTCGCCGTGAGCGATGCCGAAGCGCTCGGCGTCCTCACGATGCAGCATCACCGGGTTGTAGGGCTTGATCATGCGCAGCCGCTCGAGGCCGATGGCGTAGGAGTTCATCAGGTTCGACTTGAACGAGAACGCCAGCAGTGGCCACTCCTCCTCGGTGAACACCTCGCGCATGGCGCGGCCATCGGCCAGGGACGGCAGGCCGTGGCAGGGCACGCCGCGGTTGGGCACGCCGGTCTGGGTGTTGATGCTGGTGCCGACCCGCTCGTTGTAGACGCACAGGGTGCGCTTCCAGGCGCTGGTGAGGTTCTCGCCCTTGAAGTGATCCGAGAAGTCCTCGAAGCGCCCGCCGCGGGCGTAGAGGTAGGCCACCGGGCCGTGCTCCTCGGGCGGCAGGGTGCGCACGAGCTTGGGTATCAGCGGCGCCAGGCCGGCGTGGTCGATGTCGCTCTGTTCGGCGGCCGGCAGCGGCTCGCCCTGGAAGGCGACGTTGGCCGCGGCGCGCAGGAAGAAGTCCTCGGCGCGATTCAGCGGGTGCAGGGTGCCGTCGGCGGCGGGGATGGCGCCCTCGCCGAAGCCCGGCAGGCCCAGGCGCTTGGCCACGGCGATGAAGAAGCTCTCCATGGAGACCGGCTCGCCCTCGTCGGTCTTCTCCTGGCGCGGTTCCACCACCGGCCAGCAGGCGGTGGTCATCTTGCCCAGGGTGCCCCGCCAGGCGCCGGTGAAGCCCCACACCTCGTACATCACCGAGTCCGGCACGATGTAGTCGGCGTAGCGGTTGGTCTCGTTGATGAAGCCGTCCACCGCCACGTAGAGACCCAGGCGCTTGGGATCCTTGAGCTTGTCGGCGATCAGCCCCTCGAGGCCGGCCTGGCCGTAGATGGGGTTGGCCATGCAGCCGATCACCGCCTTGATGGGGTAGGGGTAGCCGTCCAGGGCCGAGGGCAGGTGCTCGGTGAGGGCGGGCGGCGCCAGCGAGCGCCACGGCGCCCGGGCCGGGTAGGGGGCCTCGCCGGCGGCCACCTTGCGCCGGTACTCGGAGGACTTCTCGTAGGGGAAGCGCGAGCGGGAGAGGAAGATGCCCTTCGGGCCGCGCTTGCCGGGGAAGTTGGCCAGGTCGTAGCGCGGACCCTGGCCCACGCCGTTGAACTGGCCGCCGCCCGGGGCGCTGCCGCCCTTGCGGTTGTGGTTGCCGGCCAGCAGGTTGAGCATCTGCACGGCGAAGGCCGAGTAGAAGCCGTTGCCGGACATCATGCCGCCGTGGCAGTTGACCACCGCGCGGCGGCCGTGACGGGCGTAGCGCTCGGCCAGCTCGACGATGGTCGCCTCGGGAATGCCGCAGTGCGCGGCGTAGTCGGCGAGGCTCTGCTCGTGGGCCGCCTCGCGCAGCAGGGTCAGGCTGCTCTTGACGCGCACGCGCTCGCCGCTGCCGTCCTGGGCGGCGCCGAGCTCCACCTCGCGGTCGACGAAGAGCTCGGCGGCCATCACCGACTCGCCGTCGACCAGCTCGCCGTCGGCGATCACCAGCGGCGCGTCGTCCTCGGCGCCGGCCTCGGCCTCGGCCCGGCCCAGGTCGCTGGCGCGCAGGAAGTGGCCGCGGCGCGGGTGGCCCTCGCTGTCGATCACCAGATGGGTGGCGTTGGAGTGGGTGGCCTCGCCGGCGGCGTCGGCGGCGGCCTGGCCGGGCATCTCGAGGAACTCGCTGGCGTAGCCCTCATGATCGAGCAGCCAGCGGATCAGCGCCATGGCGAAGGCGCTGTCGGTGCCCGGGCGGATCGGCACCCAGCGGTTGTGGTCGGCGGCGTGGGAGGACGAGGCGTTGAGCGCCGGGTCAACCACCACGTACTCCAGGGTGCCGGCGGCGCGTGCCTGGGCGATCAGCCGGCCCTGGCGCTTGAAGGGGTTGCCGGCCTGGCTGGGCGCACAGCCGATGTACATGATGAAGCGCGCGTTCTGGATGTCCGGTTTGACGTGGGCGAACTTCTTCATGTCGTTCATCACGGCACCGGAGCCCATGCGGAAGGCCAGCCCGCAGTAAGAGCCGTGATGGCCGTAGTTGCGGGTGCCGTAGGCGTTGAAGGCGAAGCGCTTGAGGATGGCCGAGCGGCCGTAGTCGGTGGCCTCCATCAGCATCAGCTGGTTGGCCTTGGGGCCGTACTCGGGGTTCGCCGGGTCGATCGGGGTCTCGACGTCGTGGATGGCGCGCAGGCCCTCCACCTGGCCCTCGCCGAACAGGTCGCCGCCCTCGCAGATCTCCTCGATCACCTGGGAGAAGGGCACCCTCTGCCACTCGCGGCCGCCGCGTCCCCCGACCCGCTTGAGGCAGTGCGTCACCCGGAAGGGGCTGTCGATCTGGCTCATCATGGCGTTGCCGCGGGCGCAGGCGGTGGAGCGGTTCTGCTGGCCCTGGTCGCCGTAGGCGCTGAGGCCGCGCAGGGCCTCCGCCACCGGCGTGCGCATCGGCAGGTGCTCGTCGGCGGAGAGCGGGTGGTAGGGGTTGCCGGCGACGCGCAGCACCTGGTCGCTGTCGTTGTCGATCCGCACCCGCACGCCGCACTTGGTGGTGCAGCCATAGCAGACGGTGAAGGCTAGGCGCTGGTCGGGATTCAGGGTCAGCTCGCCGCTGGCCGGGTCGACCCTGTATTCCGGGGCCAGGGAGTTGCCGTGGATGCGGTGCTCGGGCGTCTCGCCGGCGCTGCCGGTGAGGCCCTTGCCCATCTTGAGCAGCGGGTCGGCGTAGCCGGCGGCGAAGGTGGCGGCGCCGCCGGCGGCGACGGCGCCCTTCATGAAGCGACGGCGTGACGGATCTGCGGACGACTTAGCCATGATGGGGCGCTCCTTCGGGGGCATGATCGTGAGAGGAGTCGGGTGAGGAACCGCTGGCGGGCGTGGGGGAGACATCATCGGCACGGCCGCCCTGGCACGCCTGGCGCCACGGCACGAAGAGCTCGATCAGCATGAGGGCGGCGAGCCACAGGCCGAAGGTGCCGACGATGCCGAGCACGCCGGAGGAGCCGGCGGGGATGCCGTAGTGGTGGAAGCCGGCGCTGTGGCGGGCCACGGTCTGCACGTCCATCAGCACCACCCAGCGGAACATCCAGCCGACGTGCAGGGCGACCAGGCCCAGCAGCCAGGCCCAGGCGTAGAGCGCCGGACGTCGCGCGGCGGGACGGGTGAGCAGGAAGAGCACGGCGCCGAACAGCAGCACGCCGGTGAGCGCGCCCCACTGCGCGGTGCGCCGCCACTCGGGGCTGCCGCGCACCGATTCCAGGGCCGCGGCCACCGAGCCGACGTGGGCGTTGATGCCGTCGAGGAACCAGCTGCCGGCGACCAGGCCCGCCGCCAGGCAGGCGACCAGCATCACCCAGAGCAGCTGGCCGACCACGCTGGCGTCACGCAGGCCGCTGGCGCGATTGAGCACCAGCAGCAGGCCCGCCGCGGCGATGAAGCCGGTGGCCACGAACATCGGCGGCAGCCAGACGGTATGCCACAGCGGGCGAGCCTTGACGATGGCCACCTCGGCGCCGGTGTAGAGCATGATGCCGGTGGAGAGCGCGAGGGCGACGAGGCCCACCACCACCGGCAGCGCTCGCGGGGTCGGCGACGCGCCCAGCGATGCCCAGCGGGCGATGAAGCCCGAGAGGCCGGGTGCCTGACGGTTTGCCTGCAGTGCCGGGCGCCAGGCCAGCCAGGTCAGCACGATCACGGCGACCACGTAGAGCGGCAGGATCAGGCTGCCCACCGACATCCAGGAGTGGCCGTTGGCGTAGGCGTAGAAGTGCCAGAAGCGCAGCGGCTGATGGAGATCGGCGAGCAACGCCACCGGCGCCACCAGGGTGGTGGTCAGGCAGGCCAGCAGTGCCAGGCGCGCGGTGGGCAGCCAGCGCGACTTGCCGAACACCAGTGCCGGAGCGGCCAGCCACAGGCTGGCGTAGGAGAGGGCGATCATGAAGAAGTACTGCACCGCCCAGGGGTACCAGGCGATGTCGTAGCGCGGGGCGAGCAGCTCAATGGCCGAATTCATAGCCCATCTCCTTGCCGTGAGGGTCGAGGACGTCCAGGGCCACCGGCTCGGCCTCGGGACGCGTGACGAAGCGTTCGTCCATGCCGAGGTAGAAGACCTGGGGCAGGGTGTTCTTCTCGGGCTGCAGCACCATCAGCGCATCGTGGTGCTCGTCGAGCATGCGGCTGATCTGGCTGTCCGGGTCGCGCATGTCGCCGATGATCCGGGCGCCGCCCACGCAGCTCTCGACGCAGGCCGGCAGCAGGCCGGCTTCCAGGCGATGGGCGCAGAAGGTGCACTTGTCGGCGGTCTGGGTGCGCTCGTTGATGAAGCGGGCATCGTAGGGGCAGGCGTTGACGCAGTAGGCGCAGCCCACGCAGCGGTCGCTGTCCACCACCACGATGCCGTCCTGGCGCTGGTAGGTGGCCTCCACCGGGCAGACCGGCACGCAGGCCGGGTTCTCGCAGTGGTTGCAGAGCCTCGGCAGCATGAAGGTGGCGACCTCGCCGGTCTCCTGGTGCGCCACCTCGTACTGGGAGACGGTGGTGCGAAAGCTGCCCAGCGGGGCGGCGTTCTCGATATGGCACGACACCGTGCAGGCCTGGCAGCCGATGCACTGGCGCAGGTCGATGAGCATGCCGTAACGCTTGCTGGGATCGCCTTCACGGCGGGGCGGCTGCTGGTTGATGCCGGCGCGGGCGACGCTCGAGAGCGGCACCATGGCGGCGCCCGCGCTGAGGCGGGCCAGCTGGCCGAGAAGGGAGCGGCGAATGGGGTCCATGGCGCCTCCGGTGGCCTGGATGGGGCGGGATCTTCCGCACACTGGCGGAAGGAGCTTTCCGGAAGGCTACCCGTGACCCGAGGCGCGCCACTTGACGTCGATCAAGGGTTAATTAGCAAGCTCTTAATGTTGGCGTAATGTTGGCGCAGGTCGTTGAAATAAATAGAGATTAAGCAGGCGGTCCAGGCAACAAAAAACGCCCCGCCGGTGGGCGGAGCGTTCGCTGTTCGTGGCCGGGGCGGTAGCCCGAGGCGGTCATCGATCAGGGCGGCGTGGGTGTCCCGCTCGTGTCGATGCTGTGATAGACCAGGCGCAGCTCGTCCACCGAGAGATGTTCCAGCTTCCCCGAGAGGAGGTCGCTGATCTTCTGCATCGGCAGGCCGGCGCGGCGAGCGATCTCGCGGCTGCCCAGGTCAGACACGGCGATCAGCCGTGTGATGATACGCATGAGACGCGTACGTTTTTCCAGATCCCTGACATCGAGGCCAGGGCTACTTCGAGGAGGGTCGGTCGGTTCCGCGTAGGCGGGAAGACGTGCCGTGCTCATGATGCTCCAGTTGGCAATTGCGACAAGCACACTATGGCGGCTGAAGAACGTTTTTGCCAGTGTCCATTCGGGGAATTTTCGGGGAAAAAGCGTCCAGGCGGCAGGACCCGGCGAGGCGCCGGTCGTGTGGAATATCGAACGTTCCCGGGCGGCCGTCGCTTGGCCCCTCGCACGGCGGTTCCTTCGTGTGGCGAATTTCTAACCATCTGTATTAAAGAGATTTATTCCATTTTCTTCCCGACCTTCCTGTGGCGGGGCGCCGCCGGTCGCGACAAATGTCTAGGTCGATGGCGTTTCATATCCCTTGAACGTTTTTCTATCGTTTACTACTTTGTAGACGTTTTTAGGAAAAATCGTAAATTACCATAACGACAAACGACGACGAGGCAGACATGAACAACGAGACGTCGCATGAGACGCATCTGAAGCGAGTGCTGGCGCGCAAGGACGTGCTGGCGCTGGCCTTCGGCGCGATGATCGGCTGGGGCTGGATCGTGCTGACCGGCAGCTGGATCCAGTCGGCCGGCAGCCTGGGCGCGATCACCGCCTTCCTGATCGGCGGGCTGATCATCGTGCTGGTCGGGCTGACCTACGCGGAGCTCGCCTCGGCGATGCCCCAGGTCGGGGGCGAGCACGTCTACAGCTACCGGGCGATGGGGCACTTCGCCTCCTTCCTCTGCACCTGGGCCATCACCCTGGGCTACGTGAGCGTGGTGGCCTTCGAGGCCGTGGCGCTGCCCACCGTGGTGGAGCATCTCTTCCCGAACTATGCCGTGGGCCAGATGTGGAACATCGCCGGCTGGGACGTGAAGGCCACCTGGGTCGCCGTCGGCGTGGCCGGCTCGGTGCTGATGATGGCGATCAACTACATCGGCGTGCGCACCGCCGCCCTGGTGCAGAAGGTCGTGACCCTGCTGATCCTGGCGGTCGGCGTGATGTTCATCACCGGCGCCCTCTTCCAGGGCAGCACCGAGACCATGCAGCCGCTGTTCAGCGTCGAGGAGGGCGTGATGGGCGGCATCATGATGGTGATCATCATGGTCCCCTTCATGTTCGTCGGCTTCGACGTGATCCCCCAGGCGGCCGAGGAGATCGACCTGCCGTTCAAGGAGATCGGCCGAGTGCTGATGATCTCGGTGATCCTGGCGGTGTTCTGGTACTCCTTCATCATCCTCGGCACCGCGCTGATGCTCGACCCCGAGGCGCTGGGCGCGAGTTCGCTGGCGGTGCCGGATGCCATGCAGGCGGCCTTCCAGGCGCCCTGGGCCGGCAACCTGATGATCCTGGCCGGCATCGCGGGCATCATCACCAGCTGGAACGCCTTCTACATCGGCGGCTCGCGGGCCATCTACGCCCTGGCGCACTCCGGCATGTTGCCGGCCTTCCTGGCCAAGCTGCACCCCAAGCATCGCACCCCGACCAACGCCATCCTGCTGATGGGCCTGCTCTCCTCCCTCGCGCCCTTCTTCGGCCGGCAGGCGCTGGTGTGGCTGGTGGTCGCCGGGGGCCTGGGCATCGTCATCGCCTACCTCTTCGTGGCGCTCTCCTTCGTGGCACTGCGTCGCAACGAGCCCGAGATGGCGCGTCCGTTCCGGGTCCGTCGCGGCAAGACCGTGGGGGCGCTGTCGGTGATCCTCTCGGTGGCGCTGATCGGCATGTACCTGCCGGGCAGTCCCTCGGCGCTCTCCACCATCGAGTGGATCATCTTCGCCGGCTGGATGCTGATCGGCCTGTCGCTCTACGCCTGGTCACGCCGCCGCTATGGCGTCGCCTACAGCGACACCGTGATGCGCCGCGAGCTGGCCGGCGCCGATCCCTACCCCGGTCGCTGAACGGCATCGCCGCCCCGCGTGTCGCGGGGCGGCGATGCCGGGTGCCCGAACGAGGACAGTCCACGGCTGTCCTTTATTTTTGACAAAAATTAAAAATGTAGATATTTTTACTTTATATCAATACAAGACATGGAGCCCCGACATGACCGTACTGACCCAGCTGCCCGAGACCGCCATGCCCCTGCCGGCCGAACTTCGCGGCTTCACCCTGGCGCCTTCCGCCCAGTCGCCGCGGCTGCTGCAGCTCACCGTCGGCCGCGAGGTGGTCGCGGCCTTCCTGGAGGCCGTCGCCGAGTGGCCGGTGCAGGCGCTCGAGTACAAGTCCATGCTGCGCTTCCGGGTGGCAAAGATCCTCGACGACCTGTGCGACAACACCCTGCAGCCGGTGCTGATCAACACCCTGGTGGATCGCGCCACCGGCGGCCTGCAGGTCACGCCCGAGGGGCTGGACGACGTCGAGCAGGCCGAGGAGATGGTCAAGTTCGCCACCGCCGTGGCGCACCTGATGGGGCGCTCCAACTTCGACGCCATGAGCGGCCAGTACTACGCGCGCTTCGTGGTGAAGAACGTCGACGAGTCCGACAGCTACCTGCGCCAGCCGCACCGGGTGATGGAGCTGCACAACGACGGCACCTTCGTCGAGCAGGACACCGACTACGTGCTGATGATGAAGATCGACGAGCAACACATGCAGGGCGGCGACTCGCTGCTGCTGCACCTGGACGACTGGGAAGGGCTTGCGCGCTTCTACCACCATCCGCTGGCGCGCCGCGAGCTGCGCTGGACCGCGCCGCCCAGCAAGAACGTCGCCCGGGACGTCTATCATGCGATCTTCGACGTGGATGCCGAGGGCCTGCCGATCATGTCCTACATCGATCAGTTCGTGCAGCCCAAGGACTTCGAGGAGGGCAACTGGCTGACCGACCTGTCCGAGTCGCTGGAGCAAAGCCCGGCGATCCTCTCGGTACCCAACCCGGTGGGCAGCTTCCTCTTGATCAACAACCACTTCTGGCTGCACGGCCGGGATCGCTTCACGCCGCACCCGGAGCTGCGCCGCGAGCTGATGCGCCAGCGCGGCTACTTCACCCACGCCAAGACCCTGCGCAACCCGCGCCAGTCTTGAGCAGAGTGAGCTGAGGCGCATCGCCGCGATCGAGGCGTTACCCTGACGAGGCCACGCCGTCCCCTGGCGTGGCTGTCGCATTATTAGAAGAACGAGGACGGCATGTACGATTTCATCATCATCGGCGGCGGCATCCTGGGGATGTCCACCGCCATGCAGCTCCAACAGGCCTGGCCCGATCGCCGCATGCTGGTGGTGGAGAAGGAGCGCGAGGCGGCCTGCCACCAGACCGGCCATAACAGCGGGGTCATCCACGCCGGGGTCTACTACACCCCGGGCAGCCTCAAGGCGCGCTTCTGCCTGGAGGGCAACCGGGCCACCAAGGCCTTCTGCGACGCCCACGGCATCGCCTACGACACCTGCGGCAAGCTGCTGGTGGCCACCAACGCGCAGGAGAAGCAGCGCATGGAGGCGCTGTGGGAGCGCACCGCGGCCAACGGCCTGGAGCGCGAGTGGCTCTCCGGTGAGGCGCTCGCCGAGCGCGAGCCGAACATCACCGGCATCGCCGGCATCTTCGTGCCCTCCAGCGGCATCGTCGACTATGCCGAGGTCACTCGGGCGATGGCCGCCGAATTCGAGCGCCTGGGCGGCGAGATCCGCTACGGGGCCGAGGTCACCGCCCTGGAGGAGCGGCGCCAGGAGGTGGTGGTCACCACCACCACGGGCGAGATCCAGGGCCGCTACCTGGTGTCGTGCTCCGGCCTGATGGCCGATCGCGTGGTGCGCATGCTCGGCCGCGACCCCGGCTTCAGCATCTGCCCGTTCCGCGGTGAGTACTACCTGCTGCCCGAGCAGCACAACGCCATCGTCAACCACCTGATCTACCCCATCCCGGACCCGTCCATGCCGTTTCTGGGTGTGCACCTGACGCGCATGATCGACGGCACCGTGACCGTGGGGCCCAACGCCGTGCTGGCGCTGGCCCGCGAGGGCTATCGCAAGAGGGACGTCTCGCTTGGCGACATGGCGAGGATGTTCAGCGACCCGGGCATCCTCAGGGTGCTGGGCAAGAACCTGCGGCCGGGGCTTGTCGAGATGAAGAACTCGCTGCACAAGCGCGGCTACCTGGAGCTGGTGCGCAAGTACTGCCCGAGCCTGACCCTCGAGGACCTGACGCCCTATCCGGCCGGGGTGCGCGCCCAGGCGGTGACCCGCGACGGCAAGCTGGTGGACGACTTCCTGTTCGTCAACACGCGGCGCACCGTGAACGTCGGCAACGCCCCGTCCCCGGCGGCCACCTCGGCGCTGCCCATCGGCGCGCATATCGTCGACAAGGTGAAGGAGCTGGTCGAGGCGTGAGCCGTCATCGACCTAAGGGGGATTGCCGAAAATATCAGGGAACGTAGAAATAGTGGCATGGTGACTCACGCTCGCCCCTGCTAGCGTTGCCTGAGGCGTCGCGACCCGACGCCGAACCATTCATAACAATCGTTCACGACAACCTGGTTCCAGGACCGGAGGAATGCCATGCGACTCCTGAAGTACGCCGCCACCGCCACGCTGCTGGCCACGGCCCCGCTGGCCGCCGCCCAGCAGCTCTCCATCGCCACCGGCGGGACCGGCGGCACCTACTACCCCTACGGGGGCGGTCTTGCCGAGCTGATCGGCAACCACATCGAGGGGGCCGATGCCGTCGCCGAGGTCACCGGCGCCTCGGTGGAGAACATGGGGCTGGTGTGGCGCGGCGACTCCGACCTGGCCCTGGCGCTGGCCGACACCGTCTACCAGGCCTATAACGGCACCGGCGACTTCGAGGGCCGCCAGCTCGAGAACATCCGTGCGCTGGCCTCGATCTACCCCAACGCCGTGCAGATCGTCACCCTCGCCGATTCCGACATCGATTCGCTCTCCGACCTCGAGGGCAAGACGGTCTCCGTGGGCGCCCCGGGCAGCGGCACCGAGATCAACGCCCAGACCCTGCTCGAGGCCAACGGCATCACCTATGACGACCTCGACGCGCGTCGCCTGAACTTCAACGAGACCGCCGATGCCATCCGCGACGGCGACATCGACGCCGGCTTCTGGAGCGTGGGCCCGCCGACCAGCTCGATCATGAACCTGGCCACTACCCGCGACATCCGCCTGGTCGGGCTGACCGACGAGGAGATCGCCAACGCCAAGAAAGCCGAGCCCGTGTTCGCGGCCTACCAGCTCAAGGCGGGCCTCTACGAGGGCATGGAAGAGCCGGTGCAGAGCATCGGCGTGCCCAACGTGCTCGCCGTGAGCAGCGAGATGGACGAGGAGATGGCCTACCAGATCACCAAGGTGCTCTTCGAGTACACCGACGAGCTGATCGCCATCCACCCGGCGGCCAACGACACCACCGTCGCGTTCAGCGTGGAGTCCACGCCGATCGGCTTCCACCCGGGCGCGCTGCGCTATTACGAGGAAGTGGGCGCCGAGATCAGTGATCATCAGCGTCCCTGACGCCCGATGCACGCATCACGCCTGATCGCGGGGCGGGCCTGGCTGCCCGCCCTGCTGCTGTGTGTGGGCCTGGCGGCCGGCGTTCCGGCGGCCGGCGCTCCCGCGGTCGACAAGCCTCGGCTGGAAGTGCTGGACGCCGACGGCGAGCGCCTGGTGAGCCTGCCCATGCCCGAGGGCGAGGGCTGGTGCCTGGAGTGGAACCACTCGGTCGAGGGCTTTGCGGTGCTCGACTGCTACCGCCACCGCGACGGGCGCATGGTGCTTGAGCGCAGCCACCTGCCCGACTTCGCCGCGGGGCTCGACCACATCCCCGGGCGCGGCCGTCAGGTCTCCGACGGCGAGGGTGGCTACTGGATCGAGGCGATCGACGAACCCGTGCCGGGCAACGCCTATCGGCTGCGGGTGGGGGCGATGCGCGTCGACCATCGCCTGGTGGTCGACGGCGTGCGCACGAGCCTGAGCCGCCTGGCGGAAAACGAGCGGGTGACGATCCGGCTGGCGCTGCCGGCCGGCATCCCCGACTGAACCACAACCCTGCGGACACTCCCGCGAGAGGATCACGATGAGCGATTCGGGCACCTCCCCCGTCATCCCCGGCAGCCAGGCGAACCATTCGCGCCAGGTGCTGTGGCTGATCACCCTGGTGGCAGTGGGGCTGTCGCTGTTCCAGCTCTACTCCGCCGGCATCCAGCCGCTGGGGCTCTTCTACCAGCGCAGCATCCACCTGATGCTGATCATGATGCTGGCCTTCCTGATGTTCCCCCTGCTGGGGGCCAGGCATGATCGCGGGCTTCTCAGCGGCCTGGTCGATGCGGTCTTTCTCGGCGGGGCGCTGATCACCGGCGGCTACCTGGTGGTGTATCTTGATGACATCATCAATCGCGCCGGCTTCTGGAGCCAGACCGATATCGTCGTCGGCTGTATCGCCACCGTCACCGTGCTGGAGGCGGCCCGGCGAGCGGTGGGGCTCGGCATGACGATCATCGGCCTGATCGCCATCCTCTACGCCTTCGCCGGTCCTCGCGGCGAGCTGCCTTGGCTCGGCCAGTTCCTGCCCGGCATCCTCGAGCACCGCGGCTACAACCTGGATCGCCTGGTCGGCCAGCTCTACCTGGGGCAGGAGGGCATCTTCGGCCTGCCGATGGGCGTGGCGGCCACCTACATCTTCATCTTCGTGCTGTTCGGCGCCTTCCTCGAGATCACCGGCGCCGGCAAGTTCTTCATCGACCTGGCCTACGCCGCCACCGGCCGCCAGCGCGGCGGGCCGGCCAAGGCGGCGGTGATTGCCTCGGCGGGCATGGGCTCGATCTCCGGCAGCGCCATCGCCAACGTGGTCACCACCGGCGCCTTCACCATCCCGCTGATGAAGCGCCTGGGCTACAAGCCCCACCAGGCGGGCGGCATCGAGGCGGCGGCCTCCACCGGCGGGCAGATCATGCCGCCGCTGATGGGCGCCGGGGCCTTCCTGATCGCCGAGTACACGCGCATGCCCTACCTCGACGTGGTCAAGGTGAGCATCCTGCCGGCGATCATGTACTTCGCCACCGTCTACCTCTTCGTGCACATCATCGCGCTGAAGCAGGGGATGCAGGGCATGGCCAAGAGCGAGCTGCCGCAGCTGCGCGACGTCATGGGCGCCGGCTGGCACTTCCTGCTGCCGCTGGCGGTGCTGGTGTGGCTGCTGGTGATGAACATGTCGCCGATGCGGGTGGGCTACTACGCCATCCTCACCATGCTGGTGGTAGCGGTGGCGCGCTTCGCGGTGTGGTTCCTGTTCATCGCCCCGCGCGAGGGCGACAAGGTGACCGCCGCCACCCTCACGGAGGCGGTGAAGCGCGGGCTGCTCAAGCTGGTCGGCGGCCTGGAACTGGGGGCCCGCAACGCCGTGGCGGTCTCCATGGCCTGCGCCGTGGCCGGGATCATCGTCGGCGTGGTGGGGCTGACGGGCCTGGGCCTGAAGTTCTCCTCGATGATGATGGCCTTCTCCGGCGGCAACCTGCTGCTGGCGCTGGTCATGGTGCTGCTGGCAAGCCTGGTGCTGGGCATGGGCCTGCCGGTGACCGCCAGCTACATCGTGCTGATCGTGCTGGTGGGCCCGGCGCTGACCGCCGAGTTCGGCGTGCCGCTGCTGATCGCCCACCTGGTGGTGTTCTGGTACTCCCAGGACTCCAACGTCACGCCGCCGATCGCCCTGGCCGGCTTCGCCGGGGCGGCGATCGCCGGGGCCAAGCCCATGGATACCGGCTTCCAGGCCTGGAAGTTCGCCAAGGGGCTCTACCTGATCCCGCTGTTCATGGTCTACAACCCGGAGATCATCATGGGGGGACCCGTGCCGCTGCTGGTGTGGACCGCCTTCACCGGCTTCCTGGCGCTGGGCGCCTTCGCCGCGGCCCTGGAGGGGTATCTGTTCACGCGCATGGGCTGGCCCTCGCGAGCGCTGCTGCTGCCGGGGATCGTCGCGGTCTTCTATCCGAATCTCGCGGTGGAGGCCGTCGGGGCGACGCTCATGGTGCTCGTCCTGGTCGGCAACTGGCTGGTCAGCCGGCGCTCCAGCGTGCCGGCCTGACGCAAGAGGCCCCGCCCGAGGCGACTCGGGCGGGGCCTTGAGCGTGAGGTCACGGATCAGTAGGTCGTGTCGTTCTCGGCGTCGACGGCCTCTTCGGCCTCATTCATCGCCTCATCGGCCGCCTCTTCGGTGGCGTCCATGGCGTCCTCGACCTCGTTCATCGCCTCGTCGGCCGCTTCCTCGGTGGCCTCTCCGGCGGCCTCCATGGCGTCTCCGGCCTCGCTCGCGGCCTCCTCGGCGGCGGCGTCCACGGTGTCAGCCGTGTCCTCGGCGGCCTGCTCGGCCTCCGCGGCGGCGTCGTCCATGGCCTCGCCCGTCTCCTCGGCGGCCTCCTGCATCTCCTGCTCGATCTGCGCCTCGGTCTCGGCGGCCTCTTCGGCGGCGGTGTCGCTGCCGTCGTCGCAGCCGGCGAGCATCAGGGTACCGGCCAGGGCCGCGATCAGGATCAGTGGCTGTTTCATGGGTCTCTCCGTCGTTGGGTGAATCCGCTGGAACGTGGTCCTTTCGCTCCTCACCCATTGACCCTAGCAGCCAATCTGGCACTCAGGGTGAAAGTGTTGTCGCGCGGTGGCGACGGCCGCGTCTCGGGTGAGGAAGCCCGCGCCGTGCTCTGCTAGAATAGCGGCCTTCCATTCTTGACCGTGCTGCGTGGTGCCTGCCCCGTGGCCCTTTCGTCGTTCGTTTTTGCCAGGAGTCGCAGATGTCGTCATCGAAGCAGTCGCCGAAGGTCGGCGTGATCATGGGGTCGAAGTCGGACTGGCCCGTCATGGAGCATGCCGTGGCGATGCTCGAGCGCCTGGGCGTGCCCTGTGAGACCCGCGTGGTCTCCGCCCACCGCACCCCGGACCTGCTATTCGACTACGCCAAGGAGGCCGCCGGGCGCGGCCTCTCGGTGATCATCGCCGGTGCCGGCGGCGCCGCCCACCTGCCCGGCATGGTGGCCTCCCAGACGGCGCTGCCGGTGTTCGGCGTGCCGGTGGAGTCCAAGGCGCTCAAGGGCCTGGATTCGCTGCTCTCCATCGTGCAGATGCCCGGCGGCGTGGCCGTGGGCACGCTGGCCATCGGCAAGGCCGGCGCGACCAACGCCGGGCTGCTGGCCGCCCAGGTCGTCGGCCTGCAGGATGCCGAGGTGCGCGGCGCCGTCGAGGCCTTCCGCGCCGAGCAGACGCAGACCGTGCTCGACAACCCCGACCCGCGCCCCGCGACCGAGTGACAGGAGACACCCCATGAACATCGGCGTACTGGGAGCCGGCCAGCTGGGGCGCATGCTCGCCCTGGCGGGCTACCCGCTGGCCAACCGCTTCACCTTCCTCGACACCACCGGCCATCCCAGTGCCGGGATCGGCGAGGTGATTATCGATACGGATCAGAAGCACCTGGCGAGCTTTCTCGAGCAGGTGGATCTGGTCACCTACGAGTTCGAGCACCTGCCGGTGCCGCTGGTCCAGGCCATCGAGGAGCACCGGCCGGTACACCCCTCCAGCGAGGCGATCCGGGTCTGCCAGAATCGCGCCGAGGAGAAGGCGCTGTTCGACCGCCTGGCGATCCCCACGCCGGCCTATCGCCTGGTGGAGAGCGCCGAGGAACTCGAGGCGGCGGCCCGGGAGCTGGGCACGCCGGTGGTCGCCAAGTCGGTCACCGAGGGCTACGACGGCAAGGGCCAGGCGGTGCTGAAGGACCCGAGCGAGGCCGTCGAGGCCTGGCGCACGATCAACCACCCGCGGCTGATCGTCGAGGCCTTCGTCGACTTCGTGCGCGAGGTGTCGATCATCGCCGTGCGCGGCCGCGACGGCGAGGTGGCCTTCTACCCGATGGCCGAGAACCAGCACGTGGACGGCATCCTGCGCTACTCCATCGCGCCCATGCCGGATCTGGACGACAGCGTGCAGCAGACCGCCGACGGCTATATCCGTGCGCTGCTCGATGAGCTCGACTACGTGGGCGTGCTGACCCTGGAGCTGTTCCAGGCCCGCGACGGCGCGCTGCTGGCCAACGAGATGGCCCCCAGGGTGCACAACTCCGGCCACTGGACCATGGACGGCGCGGTGACCAGCCAGTTCGAGAACCACCTGCGCGCCATCCAGGGCCTGCCGCTGGGCGACACCGCGGCGCGCATGCCCACCTGCATGGTCAACGTGATCGGTCGGGAAGGGGAGGCGGCCAAGCTTCTCGCCCTGCCGGATGTCCACCTGCACCGCTACGACAAGGCCGAGCGGCCCGGGCGCAAGCTGGCCCACGTCAACCTGCTGGCGCCGACCCACGAGGCGCTGCTCGAGCGGGTTCGGGCCTGCGCGGCCCTGTTGCCCGACGCGCCTGAGCCTCGCTTCAGCTTCGAGTAGTCAGGCCACTCCCGCCAACAACGCATAAGGCCCCGCATGTGCGGGGCCTTCTGTCGTTCAGGGGGTGTCGGATGGAGAATCAGCCGGCCGCGCGGCGCCCCTTGAGCCCAAGGGCCGCGCAGGCCGCCCCGATGAGCACCATCACGGCGATCACCCACAGCGGGCTGTAGAAGGTGGTGTAGACCTCCCAGCCCATCAGCCCGAGCATCTCGGAGAATGCCGTCGGCGCGCCGACCAGGTGGCCGCCCAGGGTGCCGGCGGCGGCGAAGAAGAGCCCGCCGATCAAGGCGAGGAGCACCAGCACCCAGCGCCGCGCGCCGTCGAAGGCGGCGGCCCCGGCTCGCCAGACGAGCACGCTGAGCATGGTGAAGATGCCCAGCGACCACAGCGACATCAGCAGGTGGTTGCGTCCCAGGGGGCTGTGGGTATGGGCCGCCAGCGGCCAGACCAGGAACCCCGAGACAACGGCGGCCAGGCCGCCGAGCAGGCCGAGGATCAGCACCGGCAGCAGGGCGGCGCGGCTCAGTTCGGCCATCCGCCCGGGGAGCAGGGCACCGACCAGGATCATCAGGGTCGCGAGGGCCCAGAATCCCAGGGGGAAGTGCACGAGCATATGGTGAATGCCGGTCATGAGCGGTCTCCTTGACGAGTCGAGCGGAAGCCGGGGAGCAGGGCCAGGGTCACGCCGAGCATGGCGATCAGACCGGCCACCAGGATCATCCACCAGCGCGTGGTGATGGCGTCGTTGAATTCCATTTCCACCCCGTAGCGCGCCAGTTGCTCCTCGCTGTGACGGGCGCGCACCGGGGTGCCCTGGGCGATGTCCTCGGCGCCGGCGTGGGCCTGGCTGATCAGCAGCGGCCAGTCCACCTGACCGGGGTAGAACAGGGTGATGTCGAACCAGGCGTCGTCCCACTCGGGGGCGCTGCCGGTGAAGGCGGTGGCCTGGAAGTCCGCCTCCCGGCCCAGCCCCAGACTGTAGGGGAGGGAGACATAGTGCCAGCGGCTGCCGGTGGCGTTGCGATACACGGCGATGCCGACGTCGTAGACCCCCTGGTCCTCGAGGATCTTGTCATCCAGCGGGCTGTCGGTGTCCAGGTCGCGCACCAGGGTCACGTCCCAGTAGCCGTCCTCCCATCGGGCCTGGCCGTGCACGGCGATGCTGCCCCGCGAGCCATCGGGGGTGCGCAGCAGGCGCCGGGGGATCACGTCGCCGTTCTGCCAGTCGTGGTCGGGATCGAACGCGGTGCGGTTGTCCTCGGAGAGGTAGTAGACGCCGTCGAAGTCGACTTCGCCGGACACCACGTCCTCCCAGCGCAGGGCCCGCTGACCGACCTGCTCGGGATCGAGCATCCACTGCGGGCGGTCGTTATCCTTGTCCCAGTTGGTGGTGTAGGGGCCCGTGCCGGCATCGCTGTTGCGATACTCGCCGACCCACTGGTCGTCGGAGGCGCCGATGGGGTTGGAGCGCCCGGCGCGCCAGTGCCAGAGATCCAGGAAGTAGCCGGCCTCGCGCTGCGCGGCGAGCACCTCGGCATCTTCGACGCTGCGCCAGTCGTTCTGGTCGCGGCGGGTGGCCGGCAGGTACTTGCGCACGTCGCTCTTGCCCATCTCCTGGCCGAGCCGGGGATGCTCGGCGACCTCGGCGGGGCTTGCCGAGTCGCTGAAGAAGCGCATCCGGTCGCCGGCGGTGATGTAGCCGCCGTAGCGACCGAACTCGGGCACGCCGCCGTCGTCCACCAGCATGGCGACCCGATCCTCGTAGGTGCCGTCGGGGCTGGGGCCCGGGATGGATCTGCCGTGGCGGATCCACTCGCCGTCCTCGTAGCGCAGCATGTCGTGATAGACATGGGCCTGCTCGGCGGGCCAGCGATAGCGGAAGAAGATCCGCTCGTCGTTGTACGCGGCCTGGACCTGCAGCGGCATGGTCAGCGTGTCGGGAATGACGATGTTGCGCTCGGGGTCGTTGCCGACCACGCCGCTGCCCTGGGTGACCCACGCGAGCCCTAGGGCGGCGGGGAGTCCCAGGACCAGCCAGGGCGTGACTGCCTTGTCGTGACGCGCCATATGACCTCCTGAATCGGCGGTAAGGACCGATGCGGCCCACCCTCAGTGTGGACCGGGATCGCCGAGAGGGATTGATGCAGGTCAAGCAATCGCCGGGCGGAGGCACGGCCGTCGCAGCGAGCGTCCCCGCCGTGGCATGCTAGGCGGCGACGTCAGCGGGCGAGACGGCCACGGGGAGCGGGAGAGGGTGATGGAAATGGAGAGCGGCGTGCAGGCCTGGCTGCCGGTGGCGATATCGCCCAGTGCGACGGCGCTGATCCTGCTGGGGGTGATCCTCTCCTCGAGCATCTTCGCCGACGCCGTGGCGCGGCGCACCCGGCTGCCGCGCATCTCGCTGCTGGTGATGGTCGGCGTGGGCGTGGCCGTCATCCAGCAGTGGGTGCTCGGGGCGCCGGAGCCTCGCCCCCTGGACGGCCTCGGCGAGCCGCTGATCCAGGTGGCGCTGGTGATGGTGGCCTTCCTGCTCGGCGGCGAGCTGACCCGCGAGCGCCTGCAGAGCATCGGCCCGCTGCTGCTGATCCTGTCGCTCTCGGTGATCGGGGTGGGCGCCCTGGCCGTCGGCGTCGGCCTGCTGGCGCTGGGCTTCCCGCTGGTGGTGGCGGTGTCGCTGGCGGCGATCTCGGTGGCCACCGATCCGGCGGCCGTCCAGGAGACGGTGCACGCCAGCGGCGACAGCCGGCTGCGCGCGCGGCTGCTGTTGGGAATCGTGGCCATCGACGACGGCTGGGGCATCGTGGTCTTCGGCCTGGCCATGGCGGGGCTGGGCTGGGGGCTCTCCGGCGCCGGGGGTGGCGAGCGGGCCCTGCTGGAGGCCGGCTGGGAGCTCGGTGGCGCGCTGCTGCTGGGCGCCGCGGTGGGCCTGCCCGCCGCCTGGCTGACCGGACGGCTACGGCCCGGCGAGCCGACCCAGGTCGAGGCCCTGGCGCTGATCCTGCTGCTGGCCGGGCTCTCGGCGTGGCTCGGGGTCTCGTCGCTGCTGGCGGCGATGATCACCGGGGCGCTGGTCGCCAACCTCTCCACCCACCACACCCGCTCCTTCAACGAGATCGAGCACATCGAGTGGCCCTTCCTGGTGTTCTTCTTCGTGCTCTCCGGGGCCAGCGTCGATCTCTACCACCTGGACGACGCCCTCGGCCTGACCCTGGCCTACATCCTGCTGCGCCTGCTGGGGCGCTACCTGGGCGGGATGCTGGGGGTGCGCCTGGCGCGGGAGCGTCAGGCGGAGCTGCCGCGCAACATCGGCCTGGCCCTGACGCCCCAGGCGGGGGTGGCGATGGGCATGGCGCTGCTCGCCGCCGAGCAGTTTCCCGCCCACGGGACCCTGCTGCTCTCCGCGGTGGTGGGCTCGACGGTGGTCTTCGAGATCCTCGGGCCCGTGCTGGTCCGGCGGGTGCTGACGTGACGCACACGAAAACGGCCGACACGCGTGTCGGCCGTTTCGGTCTGCGACAGGCCAAGCCCGCGGCCGAGTCGCTCAGCCCATCAGCAGGCGGCGGCTGGCCAGGAAGTGGCTAGCTTCATGACCCTCCTCGCTCTTCGCCTGGAAGAGTGGTCGGATGACCTCGTCAATGTTTCGTCAGGTGGGGCGGGCGATGCTCGCCCCTGTTTCCATAGTATACATTAGTGTAGTTTTTTGTATTTATCTATGTCGCATGATGCATGCCCTGATTGACCACTGTTGTATACAGTTGCTAGCTTTTACATGCAGTTCCCCTGAAATACCACAATCGACAACAACTCGAGGCCCGATTCCTATGCATCTTCCCGAATGGACGAGAACCGCGCTGGCCGTTGCCACCGTGTCACCACTGCTGCTGGGCTCCGCCGGTATCATGGCGAGCGACGATAGCCTGGACGTCGCCATGCTGATTCCTGGCGAGATTGACGATAACGGTTTCATGGAAGCCGGTTATGAGGGTCTGCTTCAAATCGAGAGCGAGCTGGGAGCGACGATCACCTATCGTGACCGAGTGCCGCCTGAGTCCCAGGCCCTTGAACAGGCCCTGGCAGCGCTCGCCGCCGAAGGCCCCGACCTGATCATCGCCCATGGGGGGCAGAATGCGGAGGCAGTGCTGGCCGTCGCCGATGATTACCCTGATGTCCAGTTCTCCGTCACTCAGGGAGGCGTGACTGCCGATAACGTATCGAGCTATGAGGTACTCCAGGAGGAGTCGGCCTGGCTGGCCGGGGCCGCTGCGGGACTGATGACCGAGAGCAACGTGGTGGGACACATCTCGGGTATCCGCGTGACGCCGGGGCTGAAGGGTCGAGGTGGCTTCTACCACGGGCTGATGCATACCAACCCCGAGGCCGAGTTTCTGACCATCTTCGCCGGCGACCAGGACGATACCGAATTGGCCCGTCGGGTGACCGACGCCGAGGCAGAGGCGGGTGCCGATCTGATCTTCACCATGCTCAATGCGGGTCGTCAGGGGGCGATCGAGGCGATGCAGGCGCGCGGCGACGTTCATCAATTTGGTAACGTGCGGGAATGGCATGAAGAGTATCCCGACGTATTCGTCGGCTCAGCCGTCGCCGATGTCAGCATGGCGGGCTTCCTGGCCGCGAAGGCCATGCAGGACGGTAGCTGGCAGCCCGGCGAAATCGTCAGTATCGGGCTCGAGAACCCCGATGCCGTGCGTCTGTCCCTCGCGCCCTCGGTCTCGGCCGAGGTGCGTGAGCGAGTCGCCACCCTGACCGAGGATATTGCGGCCGGGCGTATCGAGGTCCACACCGACTATGAGGGTCCTGAATTCGTAGTGGAGTGAGCTACATCGAAACGTTCAGTTCGACTCGGATGACGCCGCGCCCCCTGGGGCGCGGCGTCATCGTTTATGGCCGAGTCGCTCAGCCCATCAGCAGGCGGCTGGCCAGGAAGCCCCCGGTGAGCAGCATCACGAACAGCGTCAGGGCCAGGATGAAGGGCCGCAGGCCGAGGCTTTTCAGCTTCTCCAGCCGAGTCTCGTAGCCCAGCGCCGCCATGGCCATGGTCAGCGCCAGCTGGCCGACCAGCACCAGGCCGTCATGCAGGGGGGCGGGCAGGCTGACCAGGCTGTTGACGACCACCATGGCCATGAAGCCGAAGGCGAACCAGGGGATCACCAGGCCGCCGCCGGCCGCCTGTGCCTCGCCGCCCTCACCACGGCGCATCCACCACTGGCCGACGATCAGCAGGAAGGGCACCAGCAGCATCACCCGCACCAGCTTGACGATCACCGCGTTGGCCAGGGCGTCCGGGCCCACCGCCTCGCCGGCGGCCACCACCTGGGCGACCTCATGGACGGTAGCGCCGATATAGATGCCGTAGAGGCCCTCGTCCATGCCCAGCAGCGGATAGAGCAGAGGATAGACCAGCATCGCCAGCGAGCCGAACAGCACCACCGTGGCCACCGCCATCGAGGTGGCCGCCGGGCGCGAGCGGATGGTCGATTCGGTGGCCAGCACCGCGGCGGCGCCGCAGATGGCGCTGCCGGCGCTGGTCAGCAGGGTGGTCTCGCGGTCCATGCCCAGCACCCGGGTGCCGATGAAATAGCCGGCGATCAGTACGCTTGCGATGATCAGCACGTCGAGCAGCAGCACCCTGGGGCCCAGCGCGGCGACCT
The DNA here is from genome assembly GCF_040196315.1 of Halomonas pelophila. Classification (NCBI taxonomy): domain Bacteria; kingdom Pseudomonadati; phylum Pseudomonadota; class Gammaproteobacteria; order Oceanospirillales; family Halomonadaceae; genus Halomonas; species Halomonas pelophila. The sequence goes on along the minus strand of NZ_JBEGCI010000007.1, from coordinate 124,631 downwards.
GCTGCAGGGTCAGCGAGAGGCCGAACAGCACGATGCCGCTGCGCAGCAGCCAGCGAGTGGCGAACTTGAGTCCGGGCGCGGTGTGGCGCAGGCGGCCGGCCAGCCGGGTATTGCCGACCGCAATGCCCAGCAGCAGCGCCACCACCAGCGGGCTGATGCCGGCGTTGGCCAGCGGGGGGAGTTGCGCCAGACCGAAGCCGGCGGCGGTCAGGGTGATGCAGACGACCAGGCCTTGCCACATGATGATGTCCTCTCGACGGGGTTCGCGGGACTATCCTAGGCGCGGCTCAGCTCGTATGGTTATCAGTTAATAACGAACTGGCTATTCGGAAAAACCGATATGACACCCACGGTGAGTTTTCGACAGCTGCAGGTCTTCGCCGCGGTGGCGCGCCTCGGCACGGTGAGCGCGGCCGCCGTCGAGCTCAGCCTCTCCCAGTCGGCGACCAGCCAGGCGCTCTCGGACCTCGAGCGGCACCTGGGTATCGCGCTCTTCGAGCGGCTGGGGCGCCGCCTGCACCTCAACGACCTGGGACGCCGGCTGCTGCCCCGGGCCGAGGAGCTGCTGGACGGCGTCGCCGGCTTCGTAGCCGAGGCCACCGAGCCCGAGGGGCGCTTGCAGGGCGTGCTCAGCGTGTCGGCCAGCGCCACCGTGGGCACCTACCTGCTGCCGGCCCTGGCCGGCCGCTTCAGCGAGGCGCACCCGGCGGCGGACCTGCGGCTCAAGCTGCGCAACACCTTCGAGGTGATTACCGACGTGCTGCGCCTGGAGGCGGACCTGGGGCTGATCGAGGGGGAGTGTCGCGAGCCGGCACTGGCCAGCGAACCCTGGTGCGAGGATCGCATGGTGGTGGTGGCCGCACCCAGCCATGCACTGGCCCGGCGCGGGCGGCTCGACGAGGCGGCGCTGGCCGAGGCGGACTGGATCCTGCGCGAGACCGGCTCGGGCACCCGCAGCGTCTTCGAACAGGCCATGCGCGCCCGCGGCGCGCCGCCCAAGGTGCGCATGGAGCTTGGCCAGCACGAGGCCATCAAGCAGGCGGTGCGGGCAGGCCTGGGGCTTGGCTGCCTGTCGCGGCTGAGCGTGGCCGGCGAGCTCAAGCGCGGCGAGCTCATCGCTCTAAACACGCCGCTGCGGCTGCGCCGCACCTTCTCGCTGGTGTGGCACCCGCAGCGCTATCGCAGCCCGCTGTGGCAGGCCTTCAAGGTGTTTCTCATCGAGGCCCGAACCTCAGGCCAGACCGCCGGCGAGCCATAGCCACAGGGCGATGGCGGCGAAGTGCCCGGGGTACCAGCCGAGCCACAGCCGTCGCGGCATGCCAAGCGGCACGCTCGGCATCAGGCGGTGGGCGCCGGCGGCCAGCAGCAGGATCGAAAGGCAGGTGGCGACGGTGAACGACTTGGCCATGTCGGAGCTGTTCATCAGGCCGGCCACGATGAGCACCGGCAGGGCCATGGCGGTGGCCGCGAGGCGCTCACCGAGACCCTCACCGGCGCCGTGGAGGGCCTGCAGGGCGACCATGTAGAGCGGGATCATCAGCAGGCCCAGATGGCTATACTCGACCCAGAGACCGGCCGTGGCCCAGACGGCGATGGCTAGGCCGACCTCGGCGACCAGGCGGGGGACGCCGAGCGCGCCGCGCTCGAGGCGCTCGCTCAGGGCCTGCAGCCAGGCACCGCCGGTCAGGCCGAGGGAGAGCGTGAAGCAGATATTGAGGATCAGGCCATCCGCTGCGCGGGGCATCAGCATGTAGGGCAGCTGGGCCACCAGGCCGATCACCAGGATGCGCCGGGCATAGCGCAGCGGGTTGCGGGTGTTGAAGAGCCCGTGCCAGGCCACCATGGCCGCGAACAGGGGGAAGGCGATGCGGCCGATGGAGGAGTCGGCCCAGCCCAGCCCCCAGCTGTCCGGCACCACGTAACGTGACAGATGGTCCACCGTCATGGTGACCAGGGCCAGCCACTGGCCCCAGCCGGTCCAGGTGGACGAGGGGCGAGCCAGGCCTCCCGTGGCATCGACGGGAGGGGTTACCTGCAGGGGCATCGGAACCTCACAAAGTGACGATGTGGAACGCATGGACCGGCGGCGCGCGGAGGAGTTCCGGGTCGCGATTCGGCGACAGGCGCGGCCTCTGCAGCGTTGCCGACGACGAACGGTAACGGATGGCGGTCGCCCCGCAACGCCGCCGCGGTGAAGGAGGAAGGCAGGAGATGGTGATCGGACTGCTGCAGTGTGACGACGTGGCACCCGAGCTGCGCGAGGCCCACGGCAACTATCCCGAGATGTTCGCGCGACTCTTCCAGCGGGTCGACCCGACCCTCGAGTTTCGCGTCTGGCGCTGCCTCGATGGCGAGATCCCCGATGACCTCGAGGCGGTGGATGCCTGGATGACCACGGGATCGAAGTTCGGCGTCAACGACGACCGGCCCTGGATCGCCGCGCTGGAGACCTTCGTGCGCGAACTTTGGGCGGCGGGAAAGCCGCTGATCGGCATCTGCTTCGGCCACCAGCTGATGGCGAAGGCTCTGGGCGGCGAGGTGGCGAAGAGCGACCGGGGCTGGGGCGTGGGTCTCTCGTTCAACCGGATCACCCAGCGCGCCGACTGGATGGTGCCCTGGCAGCCCGGCCTCGACCTGCTGGTCAGCCATCAGGATCAGGTGGAGCGACTGCCCCCCGCGGCGCGGGTGCTGGGCGGCAGCGACTTCTGCCCCTGCTACCTGATGCAGCTCGGCGAGCACTTCCTCGGCGTGCAGGGCCACCCCGAGTTTACCAAGGCCTACTCCCGGGACCTGATGGCCCTGCGCGCCGACCTGGTCGGCCACTCTCGGGTGCGCCGGGGCGAGGCGTCCCTCTCGGCCGCGGTGGACGATACATTGATGGTGCGCTGGATCCTGGCCTTCGTGCGCCGGGCGATCGCGATGCGCCAGTGACGCCTGCCCGAGAGCCGTGGCGCTGTTGGCATCCACGACCGGCTCCAGCGTGCCCGACCAAACCTCCTTTCCACACACACGACCGGGGCCCCTGAGGGCCCCGGTCGCTTGCTGACGGTCGATCGTGGCGAGTGTGGCGTCAGCGCTTCATGCCGCCTCAAGCGACGCGCCCGACGCCAGCGGGCTCACTCCGCGCCAAAATAGGTCGCGTGGATCTCGTCGTAGGTGCCGTCGGACTTGAGCGTCGCCAGCGCCTCGTTGAAGGCGGCGGCCAGCTCCTTGTCGCGCTGACGGAAGGCGATGCCGAAGCCTTCGCCGAAGTACTCCTTGGGCTCGGTGATCTTCTCGCCGACCACCTTGTAGTCGCCGGCTCCGCTCTCGAGCAGGGTGGACTTGCCGATCGGGAAGTCGAGGAAGGCGGCGTCGAGGCGACCCGAATCCATGTCCAGCACCATGTCGTCGGCGGTGGCGTAGCGGTTCACGTCGGCCACGTCGCCGTACATGTCGGTGACGTAGTTGTCCTGCAGGGTGCCGCGTTGCACGCCGAGGGTCAGGCCCTCGAGGGTCTCGTCGGACGGGGTGCCGATCTCGACGTCGCTGGGGGCGAACCAGGCCGACGGCGGGGTGATGTAGGGGTCGGAGAACAGCACCTGCTCGCGACGCTGCTCGTTGATGGTCATGGAGGACATGATGGCGTCGTACTTGCGCGCCTGCAGGCCGGGGATGATGCCGTCCCAGCCCTGCACGACCCACTCGCACTGGATGCCGATCTCGGCACACAGGGCGTTGCCCAGGTCGATGTCGAAGCCGGTCAGCTCGCCCTCGGGCGTGCGGAACTCCATGGGCTCGTAGGGCACGTCGACGCCGATGCGGATGTCGCGGACCTCGGCGTTGGCGCTGCCGGCGACCAGGGTGGCGCCGATGACGCCGAGACTCAGGAGGTGGTTCATTTTCATGGGGGTTGTCCCTGTTGTTGGTGCGTTCACCTTGTGGGTGCTGACTCGATCACGATATTCGATGATCGAGTCCATCGGAAGGGGCGAGCGCTGGATTCGAGCGCTCGCTTCCAACGCTTGTTTGACGCTCCTTGTCGTCGACGGTCAGCCGCTGGCCGGCTTGAGGTGCGCCAGCAGCCGCCTTTCCAGGTAGCGGAACAGGTAGAGGATCGCGAAGGTGAGGCAGAGATAGATCGCCGCCACGAACAGGAAGGCATCGAAGGGCGCGTAGAAGCGCGCGTAGACGAAGCGCGCCGCGCCGGTGAGGTCCATGATGGTGACCACGCTTGCTATGGCGCTGGCGTGGAGCATGAAGATCACCTCGTTGCCGTAGGCCGGCAGGGCCCGACGAAAGGCGCTGGGCAGCACGATGCGCCGGAGCATCAGCCCCTTGGACATGCCGTAGGCCCGCGCCGCCTCGATCTCGCCGCGATCCGTGGACTTGATGGCGCCGCGGAAGATCTCGGTGGTATAGGCCGCGGTGTTGAGGGTGAAGGCGATCAGCGCCGGCACGAAGGGCTTCTCGAGGATCACCCACAGCCAGGTCTCCTGGATGCCGTCGACGAAGACCACGCCGTAGTAGATCAGGTAGAGCTGCACCAGCAGCGGCGTGCCGCGAAACACGTAGCAGTAGAGGAAGATCGGCAGGCTCAACCAGCGGTGCTTCGAACCGCGGCCGATGGCCAGCGGCACCGCCAGCACCAGGCCGATGATCAGCGACAGCACCACCAGCTGCACGGTGGTGACCAGGCCCTCGCCATAGTAGCCGAGGGTCTGCAGGGTGAAGATGCTGTTGTCGGCCAGCTGGGCCTCCAGCCAGGTCATCAGGGCGTCCATCAGTCTGCCTCCCGGTAGCCGACGTTATAGCGTTTCTGCAGCCGCGCGAAGCCCCACTCCGAGACGCTGGCGATCAGCAGGTAGATGGCGGCCACGATGATCATGAAGGTGAACGGCTCGCGGGTCGCCTTGGAGGCCTCGGCGGCCACGCGGACCATGTCCGAGAGGCCGATCACCGAGACCAGGGCGGTGGTCTTGAGCAGCACCATCCAGTTGTTGGAGAGCCCCGGGATGGCATGACGCATCATCTGCGGGAAGCGGATGCGCCGGAACACCAGCCAGTGGTTCATGCCGTAGGCGCGGCCCGCCTCGATCTGGCCGCTGTCCACGGCCAGGAAGGCGCCGCGGAACGTCTCGCCCATGTAGGCGCCGAAGATCAGGCCGATGGTGATCACCCCCGCCACGAACTCGTTGACGTTGATGAAGATGTCGATGCCGAAGTGGTTGTAGAGGGCATCGGTGATCTGGTTGATGCCGATCTGGCCACCGAAGAACAGCAGCATCATCAGCACCAGGTCGGGCACGCCGCGGATGATGGTGGTGTAGAGGGTGCCGATGCGGTGGGCCACCCAGCTGCGCGACATCTTGGCGCTGGCGGTCAGCAGGCCGAGTATCACCGACAGGATCAGCGACAGCACCCCCAGCTGCAGGGTGATCAGGGCGCCTTCCAGGAGGCGCGGGCCGTAGCCATGCAGGTCGATCATGTCTCTCTCCTTGTCCCGGGCCGGCCCATCAGTGCTTGGGCGCCAGGAACTGCTTGAGGCGCTCGGAGGTGGGATTGCCGAGCACCTCGTCGGGCGGCCCGGCCTCCTCGACCTGCCCCTGGTGCAGGTAGATCACCTGGGTGGAGACGTCGCGGGCGAAGGCCATCTCGTGGGTGACCACGATCATGGTGCGCCCCTCCTGGGCGAGGTCGCGCATCACCTTGAGGACGTCGCCGACCAGCTCCGGGTCCAGCGCCGAGGTGGGCTCGTCGAACAGCATCACCTCCGGGTCCATGGCCAGCGCCCGGGCGATGGCGCCGCGCTGCTGCTGGCCACCGGACATCTGGGCCGGGTAGTAGTCGGCGCGCTCGGCCAGGCCCACGCGCTCGAGCAGCTCGCGGGCGTGGGCGATCGCTTCCTTCTTGGACTTGCCGAGCACGTGGACCGGTGCCTCGATGATGTTCTCGAGCAGGGTCATGTGGGCCCAGAGGTTGAAGCTCTGGAAGACCATGGAGAGCTTGGCCCGCATGTTGACGACCTGCTTCCAGTCGGCCGGCTCGCGGCCATGCTTGGTCTCCTTGAAGCGGATCTGCTCGCCGTGGACGATCAGGTCGCCCTCGTTGGGCTGCTCGAGCAGGTTCATGCAGCGCAGGAAGGTACTCTTGCCGGAGCCGGAGGCTCCGATCAGGGTGATCACATCGCCCTTGTGGGCCTTCAGGGAGAGGCCCTTGAGGACTTCGGTATCGCCGAAGCGCTTGGTGATATTGCGCACTTCCAGCGGAATCGGGGTATCGGCCATGAAACGGGCTCCAGATCGTGGGTGGTCCGCCGCATCGAGGGTCGGCCGGCGCGGGGCTGCGATCAACGTAGGTCTATGACCAGCATACTTCCGTGATCAACATAGGTCCTTGATCAACGCAGGTCCGTGATCCAGCTGGGCCTGTGATCAACGTAGGTCCGTGATCTACCTGGGTCTGCGATCAACGGGTCTGCGATCAAAAAGGGGGCGATTCTAACAGGCCGGAGCCATTCCGGAAGGGGGCCATGACGTCTCGGCGAGTCTGGCGTGATCCTGGGTGCACGGGGCATGGGTCATGGGGGCGTCTCCTGTCTGTTGTTATTGTCCGTGATGAGGGTCGGGCATGGCCCCCGATCGGGGCCTTGCCATCAGGTCGGCGGCGGGCTCGGGACCACCAGCAGCGCCGCCCGGGCGCCGATCTCGACGTCGGCATTGGGGAAGACCACCGACAGTGGCGTCTCGCCGACGTCGAAGGCGCCGGCGCTGGCATCCTCGGCGAGCCGAGTGCCCGGCGCGAATTCGGTGAAGTTCGGCGTGTCGTCGGGGAAGCAGAGCCGGAAGTCCGGGTCGCGGCGCATCAGCTCGTGCTCGGCGCGGAAGAAGGCCATGCCGGCCGGATCGCCGCCGGCGGGGGCTCGGCCCTCGACCAGCGCCTCGAGCAGCCGGCCCATGGGCGCCAGCGGGGCCAGGTCGTTGGCGCCGAAGGGCAGGGCGCGCCCCAGCTCCAGGGTGAAGGCCGCCGCGCCGTGGTAGTGCTTCGAGTAGTGCGAGAAGGTCCAGCTGTGCCGATGCTGGTGGAGCACCGCCTGGATGTCGGCACCGGCCAGCCAGCGCCACTGCGCCGGCGGCGTCGGCGTCTCGCCGAAGGGCTCGACCACGAAGCGCGGGAAGCGGCTATCGCGGATCGCCGTGTGCAGGTCGTAGTGCAGCGGGGAAAGCGACCCATGACGGCCATAGAAGGCGTCCACCTCGGCCATCAGCGCCCGGGCCCGGTCGGGCTCGTCACCCGCCTCGTCGAGGTCGCGCCGGAACAGCCGGTTGAGGTTGGTCGTGACGAAACGTTCGCCGCGCCGGATCGCCGCCGGGTTACCGAGCATCACCAGTAGCGGCGCGCCGAGGCGCAACAGGCCCGCTTCGAGGCGCGCGAGCACCGCCCCCAGCAGCTCGATGGGCGCGGTCTCGTTGCCGTGGATGCCCACCGAGAGCACGCCGGCCCGGGCGTCGGCGGCGCAGACGTCCGGGACCAGCTCGAGCACCCCGGGTGCGAGCAGCCGGAAGCGTCCGCCGGGCAGGCGCCCCTCGCGCGGGGCGGAGGCGCGCCCGTCCAGCGCCTGGTCCAGCCACTCAGACAGCATGTTCGCGGCGCACGTCGGTGGATTCGAAGATCCGGTCGGCGCTGGCGGCGACGAAGCCCTGGTAGAGACGGCCTTCGGCGTCGGGATAGCGGCGGGCGAACTCGTAGTAGCAGGTGGGGATCTCCTCGACCCGGCCACCGGCGAAGGTGAAGGGCATGCGGTCGGCCAGCGTCGAGGACTGCTCCAGCAGCACCTCGGATGAGCCCTTGATGCGCCCGCCGGAGGTGTTGATGGAAAGCCCCAGCGACTCGACCTTCTCCAGCAGCGACGCCAGGGTGGGGGTGTGGCGCAGCTGGTTGACGCTGATGGTGAAGTGGTTGGCCCGCAGCCCGATGATCGACAGCCAGGCGGCGTACTCGCTCTCCTCGGCCAGGGTGTTGTAGGCCTCCCAGCTCGGCGCCTCCCAGAGGCGGCCGGCCCACATTACCTCGGGCGAGGCGATCCGGGCGGGGTCGATCTGGGCCACCAGGTCATCGATGATCGCCTGGGCGGGGGCGGAGAGCTCATCGCACTTTAGCTCCGAGAGGAAGACGCGCGGCTGGTCGTCGCGGGGCGGCAGGTAGCCCCAGGCGCGCAGCTTCTTGGCCTCGAAGTCGTAGGGCTCCAGGCGCGTGTAGCCCAGCGCCAGCAAATGGGGCTCCAGGTCGGCCAGGCGGATCGGCCCGCGGTCGAAGGTGCGAAAGGCCACGTGGTCGTTGACGATGGTCTCGCCGTCGGCGACCAGGGCATCGTGGATGCGGCTCGCCTGGGGCGTCATGGCGGTATAGTCGTCCCAGAGGCGGGCGAAGAACTGCTCGAGGCTCATCTCGGAGGGCATTCAGGCACCTGTTGTTGGCATGATGGTGATGGTCGACACCTTCCCGTCCGCGCCCCATGGACTCAAGGCCCCGCGTCGGTCGGATGAAAGTGGCGGGGCCCAGAGTGAAATTTCCGTCAGCGCCAGGCGGCGCAGGCTTCGCCCTGTTCCACCTCGATCAGCGCCCCCACCGGGAAGTCGAGGTCCCGGGCGCGTTCGACCAGCGTCTGGTAGGCGGCGGGCTCGAGCTCGGGCGTGCGCGAGAGGATCCAAAGGTAGTCGCGATCGGGGCCGGCCACCAGGGCCCAGTCGTATGCCTCGTCCAGCGCGAGCACGTTGTAGCCGGCGTAGAAGGGGCCGAAGAAGCTCACCTTCAGCCGGCCCTGACCCGGCTCGCCGATCGGGTAGGCCTTGCCCTCGGCAACGCTCACCTCGCCGGCGGCGAGATCCACGCCGCGGTTGATCACCCGCACGCCGCTCTCCTCGCGCCGCGAGTAGTCGGCGGTCACGCAGTCCAGCCCCTCCTCGAAGGAGTGATCCAGGCGGGCGATCTCGTACCACTGGCCGAGGTAGCGGTCGAGCTCGAAGCCGCTGACGGCGCGGGTGCCCTCGGGCAGGCCGGTGCAGCCGGCGAGGCCGAGCCCCAGCAGGGCCGTGGTTAGCAGCGGTCGGGACATCGCGGGTGACTCCTTGTCGAGACATGGTCGAGTGGTGCCGGCCACGGCGACGGCTGTGACCTTTGCACGATGGGGGGCTAGGGCCCTTGGCGGATAGACTGGCACCGCCCCTACTTGCCAGGACGCCGCCATGATCGACCCCGTGGATCGCTTCGCCGCCCGCCCCCTCGTTGCCCATTATGATGCGCCCCACGCCGCCGGCGGGCAAAGCCTGCCGGCCCGGCTGCGCGAGGCCTTTCGCGCGGCGGGGTGCGATCCAAAGCGGCTGACTCTCGACGAGATCGCCGGCATCGATCAGCTGCATCTGGGCGGGCGGCGGGCCAGCCGCTCGCTGGCGGCCCTGGGCGAGCTCGCGCCCGGCGAGCGGGTGCTCGACGTGGGGTGCGGCACCGGCGGGGCGAGCCGCCTGCTGGCCGCGGAGGTCGGCTGTGAGGTGACGGGGCTCGACATCACCCCCGCCTTCGTCGAGGTGGCCGCCTGGCTGAGCCGCGCCACCGGGCTCGCTGAGCGCACGCGCTTCCTGTGCGCCGATGCCGCGCGGGTGCCGCTGCCGGAAGCCAGTCTGGAGGTCGTCTGGTGCCAGCACGCGCTGATGAACATGCCCGACGCGGCGGCGGTGCTGGCCGAATGGCACCGGCTGCTGGTGCCGGGCGGCCGGGTGCTGCTGCATGAGGTGGTGGCCGGCGAGGAGGACTCGCCCCTGCGGCTGCCGGTGCCCTGGGCACGCGATGCCGCGACCAGCCACCTGCGTACCCGCGAGGCCCTTGCGGCGCTGCTCGCCGAGGGCGGCTTCGCCCCGGTGGCGGTGCACGACGTCACCGAGGCGGCGCTTGGCTGGCGGCGCAAGCACAGCCGCCGGGAGGCGGTCGAGGCGGCCCCGGGGGCCTCACCTCAGGCGCCCGCCCTGCCGGGGCCGTCGCTGATCTTCGGCGAGGCCTTCGCGGCAATGGGGCGCAACCTGCGCGACAACCTGGCCGCCGATCGGGTTCGCATCCTGGAAGGGGTGTGGCGCAAGGCCTGAGGCCTGGCCGAGCCTCGATCCACGGGCCGGTCCCACCGGCCTGCCCGTTGGCGACGGCGTCCGGTCGTCAGCCGGCGATGCGCGCGGCGATGGCGCGGCCGAGGGTCTCGGTGGTGCCCTGGCCGCCGACGTCCGGCGTCAGCACCGCCGGGTCACCCTCGCTGAGCACCGCCTCGAAGGCGTCGACGATGGCCCGGCCGGCGTCCGGGTGGCCCAGGTGCTCGAGCATCATGGCGGCCGACCAGACCTGACCGATGGGGTTGGCGATGCCGCGCCCGGCGATGTCCGGGGCGCTGCCGTGCACCGGCTCGAAGAGGCTCGGGAAGCTGCCGTCCGGGTTGATGTTGGCCGAGGGCGCCACGCCGATGGTGCCGGTGCAGGCCGGCCCCAGGTCGGAGAGGATGTCGCCGAACAGGTTGCTCGCCACCACCACGTCGAACCAGTCGGGGTGCATGACGAAGTTGGCCGCCAGGATATCGATGTGGAACGCCTGCACCGATACCTCGGGGTAGCGCTCACCCACCGCCTTCACCCGCTCGTCCCACCAGGGCATGGTGATGGCGATACCATTGGACTTGGTGGCCGAGGTGAGCTGCTTCCTGGGGCGGCTGGCCGCGAGTTCATAGGCGTACTTCAACACCCGGTCGACCCCGGTGCGGGTCATCACCGTCTCCTGGATCACCACCTCGCGCTCGGTGCCCTCGAACATCCGGCCGCCGACGCTGGAGTACTCGCCCTCGGTGTTCTCGCGCACCACGTAGAAGTCGATATCGCCGGGCTCACGGCCGGCCAGCGGGCTCTTCACCCCCGGCAGCAGCTTGCAGGGGCGCAGGTTGACGTACTGGTCGAAGCGGCGGCGGAACTGCAGCAGCGAGCCCCATAGCGAGATGTGGTCGGGCACCATCTCCGGCCAGCCCACCGCGCCGTAGAAGATGGCGTCATGGTCCTTGAGCGTCTCGAACCAGTCGTCGGGCAGCATCTGGCCGTGCTCGAGGTAGTAGTCGCAGCTGGCGAAGTCGAAGGGCTCGAGGGCGAGGTCGATGCCGAAACGCGCGGCGGCGGCCTCGAGGGCGCGCAGCCCCTCTGGCATCACCTCCTTGCCGATGCCGTCACCGGGGATGACCGCGATGCGGTGGGTCATGAATCTGCTCCTGGCTCCATGGATGATCTCGCCAGTCTACTGCCTCGTGCGGCAAAGCCCATCCCGTCGGACGTCAACGCCCTTGTTCTTGTGAGCCATCGTCCTTGCGCAGCGATTGGGCTCAAGCGCCAGGGTCCGACGGGCATCCGGGCCCCCGTCGCCTATCTTGAACAGGAGATGGTCAGCCGCGTGCCTTGCCTTCAGAATGTCGCCACTGCCAGTCGAGGAGCCACGTCCCCGTGAATGTGCTGATGTTCACCAACACCTACCTGCCCATCGTCGGCGGGGTCAGCGAGTCGGTTCAGCGACTCAAGCGCCAGCTGCAGGCCGCCGGCCACCGGGTGCTGGTGGTGGCGCCGCGCCTGGAGGGACAGCCCCGCGACGAGGATGACGTGGTGCGGGTGGTGGCCATGCAGCACTTCAACGGCAGCGACTTCTCGCTGCCGGTGCCGATTCCCGGCCAGCTCCACGAGGCGATCGAGGCCTTCGAGCCGGACATCGTCCACGCCCACCACCCCTTCCTGCTCGGCGATACCGCCGCCCGGGCGGCCGAGACCTACGGCCTGCCGCTGATCTTCACCCACCACACCCTCTACGAGCACTACACCCACTACGTGCCCGGCGATTCGCCGCGCATGCAGCGCTTCGCCGTGGCGCTGGCCACCCAGTACACCTGGCTGTGCGACGAGGTGATCGCCCCCAGCGAGAGCATCCGCGACCTGCTGCGCCGGCGCGAGGCCAACCCCGCCATCAGCGTGGTGCCGAGCGGAGTGGACACCGCGCGCTTCGCCCTGGGCGATGGCCGCGCCTGGCGCGCACGGCTGGGCATCCCCGAGGCGGCCTACGTGATGGGCCACCTGGGGCGGCTGGCGCGGGAGAAGAACCTGGCGTTCCTGGCCGAGGCGCTGGCCGGGGCGCTGGTGGCGCGGCCCGAGGCGCACTGCCTGGTGGTGGGCGAGGGCGAGGCGCGGCGCGACATCGAGGCGGTGATGGCGGCACGCGGCGTGGCGGATCGCCTGCACTTCACCGGCCGCCTCCAGGGCCAGGCGCTGATCGACGCCTACCACGCCATGGACGTCTTCGCCTTCGCCTCCCACAGCGAGACCCAGGGTATGGTGGTGGCCGAGGCCATGGCGGCCGGATTGCCGGTGGTGGCCGTCGACGCCCCCGGGGTGCGCGAGGTGGTGGTCGAGGGCCGCAACGGCCGGCTGATTGCCGGTGATGACCTCGACGCCATGGCCCAGGCGCTCGCCGCGCTGGCCGTGCGTGAGACGCGCTTGCCGCTGGCCGAGGCGGCCCTCGCCACGGCCGCCGGCTATGACGAGGCGTGCTGCGCCGCGCGCTGCCTGGCCGTCTATCGCCAGGCGATCGCCCGGGGCGGGCCCTTCACCCATGCCGACGAGGGGGGCTGGGAGCGGATCCGCCATCGGCTGGGCGCCGAGTGGCAGATGCTGCGCCACCGCGGTCGCCTGCTGCGTCACCTGGTGCAGGAGGAGTGGGAGCAGGAGCGTCCCGCCTGGTGGCCCGGCCACCGCGAGGAGGACGAGACCGAGGCGCCGCGGGAGTAGCGCGCCTCAGCGGGCGCGGCGTCGGCGGTCCGACCAGCGTTTCAGCCCGACCAGCAGGGCCACCCCGACCAGCAGGCCGCCGACCGCCCAGTAAAGCTCGCTGCGGCTGTCGGCGGTGGCCAGCTGGCCCAGCTGGCTGCCGAGCAGGGTGACGCCGGCGAGCCCCGGGGCGATGCCCAGCAGCGAGCCGATCATGTAGTCGCGAAAGCGCAGGCGGAAGGCCCCGGCCATCATGTTGGTCAGGGTGAAGGGCGCCAGCGGCAGCAGGTTGACCAGGGTCATGGTGCGGATGCCGCGCCCCGAGAGGTAGCGCGACAGGCCGTGCAGGCGCCGGCCGCCGTGGCGCATCAGCGCCTCGCGACCGAGCCGGCGCCCGACCCACCAGGTCAGCATCGAGGCGGCCAGGGTGCCGGCCAGCGCGTAGCCAAAGCCCCACCAGGGACCGAACAGCAGGCCGGTCAGTGCCACCAGCAGGCTGAGCGGGAACATCACCAGCGAGGCGCCGGCGTAGATCCCCATCACCACCAGCACCGCCCAGGGCGCGTCGCGCCAGGCCACCGCCCCCGTCACCAGCGTCATCAGGGTCTCCACCGTCAGCAGGTCGTGCATGGCGAGCCACTGCCAGAGCAGGCCGAGGGCCAGCAGGGCGACCAGCAGGCCGGTGACGAGGACGAGGCGGTGGCTCATGGCGCGCGGTTCCGTGGAGGCGGGGCCCCCAAGCATACGGCAGCGCGGGCGAGCGCCAAAGCGGGGCGCCTCGCCGCCTTCCTCCGGGCGTGTCGTCAGTTCCGGCGGGCCAGCACCCGCAGGCGGGACTCGCACATGTCGAGGTCGAGGTAGGTGCCCTGCAGATGGCGCCGGCCGGTGCTCGGGTCGAAGGCGTTGCGCCCGTGCATCACCCGGCGGTTATCGAAGGCGACCATCTCGCCCGGGGCCAGGGAGAACTCGAGCCGGTTCTCGGGATCCTGTGCCAGCGCCCAGAAGGCGCGGTAGGCGTCGTACCAGGCATCGATCTCCTCTAGGGGGAGGCGCAGGGTGTCGCGGATCCAGTTGTTGAGCCGGACCTCGACGACCCGGCCCTGCTCGTCGAGGGAGAGCAGCGGTGCGCTCCACACCAGGTCATGCGCCTCGTCCTGGAAGCGGAAGTCGATCTCGGTCTCGCTGAGCCGGCGGAACGCCTCTGGGTCCTGGCGACGCAGGGCCTCGGCCGCGGCGAAGCCGTCGAAGAAGGTGGACTCGCCGCCCTCGGCGTCGTTCTCCAGGCAGTAGAGCAGCTGGATGTCCGGCGGATGGCGCCAGTTGGGCAGGTCGGTGTGCAGCGCCAGGCCGATGGTGGTGTAGGCGGCGTTGTTCGGGTTGGGCTTGGACTGCACGTCGAAGCGGGCTCCGAAGTTGGTGGCGCGCAGCGGCCCGATGCGGCCCGCCAGGCGGCTGACCTCCTCGTCGGCCAGCGGGCCGTTCTCGAGCAGCACCAAGCCATCGCGCAACAGGGCGGTGAGCCAGGCGCGCTCGCCCTCGGCGCCGGCCACGAAGTCGGCGTGGTCGACGCGGGTCGGGCGATAGTCCGGGGCCCAGGGGCGGCGAGCCGGCACGGCATCCTCTCGCGCCTGGCCCGGGCGGCGCTGATGCAGCCAGACGGCGTCGAAGTGGCTGACGTGGCCGTCGGCCCAGGTCAGGATCAGGTTGCCGTCCTCGAGCCCCGTGGCCGGCGCCTGTTCCGGCACCTCGAGGGCCATGTAGAGGCGCTCGCGGGTCATCGGGTGGCGGCACTCGGCGCAGGCGCAGTGGTCGCGCAGCCAGGTCAGCGGAAACCGGGCCCGGTCGCCGTTGCGCCAGCGCAGGGCCAGCTGTCGTCCGGCCTCCGTGGCCTCGATGAGCTCCGGCCCCTCGGCGTGCGGGGCAAGTTCGCCCATGGGCAGCACGGCACGTGCCTCGGCAATCGGCGTATCGGTCATGATCGGCTCCTCCCTTATCGAAGGCGCTCATGGTGGCGGCTGGTCGGTACGCCGACAAACGATTAATCTGGCCCCTATGACCCCATTCAGCTTATGTGTAGGTTATTCATGAATCGGCTTCCTCCCCTGCTGTGGCTGCAGGCCTTCGAGACGGCGGCGCGCACCCTGAGTTTCACCGCTGCCGGCCAGGAGCTGGGCGTGACCCAGGCGGCGATCAGCCAGCGGGTGCGCCTGCTCGAGGATCGCCTGGGCCAGAAGCTCTTCGTGCGTCATCCGCGCAGCCTCGGTCTGACCCCGGCGGGGCAGGCCTGGTTGCCGTGCCTGCAGGATGGCTTCACGCGCCTGGCCGAGGGCACCGAGGAGGTCTTCGGCGGCGGCGGGGACGCGCCGGTCACCCTGCGCACCACGCCGGTGGTGCAGCAGAACTGGCTGGCGCCGCGCCTGTGCGCCTTTCGCCGCGAGCATCCCGAGGTGGCGCTGAGGCTCGTCAGTGCCATCTGGCCGGATGACTTCGGTCCCGAAGGCGCGGATCTGGAGATCCGCTACGGTCAGGGCAACTGGCCAGGCATGGAGGCGGTCTCCCTCGGCAGGGAGACGATGCTGCCGGTGTGTGCCCCGGCGCTGGCCGAGCGCATCACCGAGCCGGCGGACCTGGCGGAACACACCCTGCTGCACGCCGTGGGGTTCGAGGTGGGCTGGCCCACCTGGCTGGAGGCTGTGGGGGTGCCGACGCTGGCCTCGCGCTGCGCGCCGCTGACCTGCGATACCCAGACCATGACGCTGTCGCTCGCGGCGCTGGGCGAGGGCGTCGCCCTGACCCATCGCCGTCTGGTGGAAAACCGCGACGATCTGGTGGCGGCGCTCGATTGGCCGGTCGATAGCGATGAGGCGTTCTGGCTGGTACGCCCGGCACGCGCGCCCGCCCGGCCGGAGGCGGCGATGCTCTGGGACTGGCTGAGGGAGCGTCTGGCCCTGGACGCTTGAGGAGGCCACCGGCCGCTGGCGCCCCGGGCCAGGGCGCTACCCCGCCAGATAGCCCCTGAAGGCCGCCAGGGTCGCGTCGATGGCGGCATCATCCAGGTCGCGGTGCACCACCAGGCGTGTGTCGTAGAGCACGTCGATCAGGATCTCGCGCTCGGCCAACCAGGCCCGCAGCGGGGTAATGTGCCGCTCCGGCATCCGCAGGAACACCATGTTGGTGGCCTGGGAGATCACCTCGATCTCCGGCAGCGTGCGCAGGCCCTCGGCCAGATGCTCGGCGCGGCGATGGTCCTGGGCGAGATCCGCCACCTGGTGGTCCAGCGCGTAGTGACAGGCGGCGGCGATGATGCCGGACTGGCGCATGCCGCCACCCAGCATCTTGCGCCAGCGGCGCGCCGCGTCGATCAGCGCCTGCGAGCCCGCGAGTGCCGAGCCCATCGGCGCGCCCAGCCCCTTGGAGAAGCACAGGGAGACCGTGTCGAAGGGCGCACAGAGCCTGGCCAGCGAGGTGTCGGTGGCCACCGCGGCGTTGAACAGTCGGGCGCCGTCCAGGTGAGTCGCCAGGCCGTGCTGCCGGGCCAGGTCGGTGGCCTGGTGCAGGTAGTCGGCGTCGATCACGCGTCCGCCGATGGTGTTCTCCAGCGCCAGCAGGCGGGTACGGGCGAAGTGGAAGTCGTCGGGCTTGATGGCGGCCCGAATGCGCTCCAGCGGCAGCGAGCCATCGGCGGCGTGCTCCACCGGCTGTGGCTGGATGCCGCCCAGCACCGCCGCGCCGCCGGCCTCGTACTTGTAGGTGTGGGCCTGCTGGCCGGCGATGTACTCATCGCCACGTTGGCAGTGGGCGAGCAGGGCGGCCAGGTTGCTCTGGGTGCCGCTGGGAAAGAGCAGGGCGGCGGCCTTGCCGGCACGCCTGGCCACGGCGGCCTCGAAGCGGGCCACGCTGGGGTCATCGCCCCAGACGTCATCGCCCACCGGGGCGGCATGCATGGCGTCGCGCATGGCGGCGCTGGGGCGGGTGACGGTATCGCTGCGCAGATCGATCATGGGGGCTTCCTTGCGGTGACGGGCGTTGGGGTCCGTGGCGCTTGGCCTCGGGAGGCTGATCCATCGAGGCCGGCGCGGGTCTACCAGGGGCGCAGGGCACCGGCGTCGGCCGGGAGGCGCGCCAGCGGGTCCTGATGGAAATAGCGCGAGAGCAGGCCGTAGAGCGCCGGGTAGGCCCGGTGGAGACGGGCGGGATCGCTGAAGAAGTGCTCGCAGCAGACCGCGAAGCACTCGCCGGGGTGGCTCGCGGCGTAGTCGTCGATGGGCGTCGGCTCGCCGCGGGCGAGGCGCGCCTGGAGATCCTCCCAGACCCCCATGAAGATGCGATACCACTCCCGCGGGTCGATCTCTCTCGGTAGCGGCGGGAAGCCGTCGACGTCCAGGGAGTTGCCGAGGTCGAGCTTGTGGGCCAGCTCGTGGATCAGCACGTTGAAGCCGTCGAGCCCGCCGCTCGCCATCAGGTCGGGCCAGGCGACCACCACCGGGCCCTGCAGGGAGGTCTCGCCGGCGCGCTCGTCGTCGTACTCGTGCACCACGCCGAACTCGTCCATCTCCTCCACGCGGCGCTGGAAGGCGTCGGGCAGGATCAGGATCTCGTGGACGTTGGCGAAGGCATCAAGGTGTTCGCTGTCGCACCAGCCCAGGGTCAGCAGGCAGGCCTGGCCGGCCAGGGCGAGCCGGGCCGGGGCGTCGAAGGTGACCGTCCCGGCGAGCTCCGGGTGCAGGCTCAGCCGCTTGGCATGCACGAACGCCCAGGCTCGCTGACCCAGCCGCTCGGCCTGGTCGTCGGGCAGGGCGGCGAGCAATGCCACCCGCTCCCGGGCCTCGGCCCACTCGGCGGCGGGGAAGGGGTGGCGCGCCTCGAAGCGCCGGCTCCCCAGGCGCAGCAGCCGGCCGAGCATGGCGTCAGCTCTCCTCCAGGTTGGCCCCGGACTTCCAGGACCAGTCGCGCCAGCGCAGGTCGAACAGATCCTTGCGCCGATCCTTGAGGTTGGTCACCGAGCCCTCGGCGCGCACCACGGTCAGCCGAGTCAGGTCCAGATCCGAGAACATGATCATCTCGGTGTTGGGCGTGGTCTCGGAGAGCACGGCGTCGTGGGGGAAGGCGAAGTCAGAGGGCGAGAAGACCGACGACTGGGCGTACTGGATTTCCATGTTCTCGATGGAGGGCACGTTGCCGACGCTGCCGCACAGCACCACGTAGCACTCGTTCTCGATGGCCCGGGCCTGGGCGCAGTGACGCACCCGCAGGTAGCCGTTCTTGGTGTCGGTCCAGAAGGGCACGAAGAGGATGTCCATGTCCTGGTCGGCGAGCAGGCGCGAGAGCTCGGGGAACTCGACGTCGTAGCAGATCAGGATGCCCACGCGACCGGCGTCGGTGTCGAAGACCTTGAGCTCGTCACCGCCCTCGATCACCCAGTCGCGGCGCTCCTGGGGGGTGATGTGCAGCTTGGACTGGGCATCCACGCTGCCGTCGCGATGGAACAGGTAGGAGACGTTGTAGAGCCGGCCATCCTCGTGCTCCTCGATCATCGACCCGGCGATGATGTTGATGTTGCAGGAGATCGCCATGCGCGAGAGCTCGGTCTTGAACTGCTCGGTGAAGCCGGCGAGGAAGCGGATGGCGGCCATCTGGTCCTGCTGGGCGGCGCGGTCCTGCAGCCCCATCAGCGGCGCGTTGAAGAGCTCGGGGAAGACGGCGAAGTCGCTCTGGTAGTCGGAGAGCGCATCGACGAAGTACTCGACCTGCTGCAGCACCGACTCCACCGATGAGAACTCGCGCATCTGCCACTGCACCGCGCCCACGCGCACCTGGGTCGGGCGATTCTCCAACACCCGCTCGGCCGGCTCGAAGAGGATGTTGTTCCACTCCAGCAGGGTCGCGTAGCCCTGGGACTTCTCGTCCTCCGGCAGGTACTTGCGCAGCAGCCGCTTGACCTGGAAGTCGTTGGCCAGCTGGAAGGAGAGGATCGGGTCGTGGATCTCCTTGCGGGCCACCTTGTCGAGGTACTCGGCCGGGGAGAGCTCGTGGGCGTGCTGGTAGTAGTGGGGGATGCGCCCGCCGGCGAGTATCGAGCGCAGGTTCATGGAGCGGCATAACTCCTTGCGCGCCTCGTAGAGGCGCCTGCCCAAACGGTAGCCGCGATAGTCCGGGTGGATCAGCACGTCGAGGCCGTACATGGCGTCGCCATCCGCATCGTTGAGGATGGTCTCGCGCTTGCCGATCAGGTCGTCGTAGCGGTGCGGGTTGGAGAAGGTGTCGTAGTCGACCAGCACGGTCAGGGCCACGCCGACGATGGTCTCGTCGTCCTCGATGAGGATCTGGCCGTCGGGGAACTCCGTGATCAGCTTGTCGATGGTGGCCTCGGGCCAGGCGCCGCCGATGTCGTGGTAGACCCGGTCCATCAGGGCCTTGAGCTGCGGGTAGTCGTCCGGGGTCAGGTTGCGCAGGTTGAGGTGCAGGTCGTCGAGGGACATGTGTGCCGGGGCTCCCGCCTAATAAATGGTTGCAGTCTACCATGGGGTCGAGCCGCGCATGATGCAACGCCGCGGCGGCTCGTGACGGGCCAGCGGGACGTTTCCGGCCACGTCGATGCCATCGTCTGCCGCGTGATCGGCGCCTGATCCAGCGATCGTCAGTCCATCAACCGCTAGTCCATCAAGACATAGCGTCCGGGCGCCTCGTAAAGCGGCGGGTAGTCGGCCGAGCCCATCGCCGGCGGCGGCTGTAGGCCACCGGAGTGCGCGGCCAGCCAGCCCTGCCAGGCGGGCCACCAGGAACCCGCATTCTGCGGCGTGCGGGCAAGCCAGGTGTCGGGATCGACATAGGCCTCGCCCTCAGTGGTGGTGGCCATGCGGTAGTGGCGCTTGGCGTCGGTGGGCGGGCAGACGATGCCGACGTTGTGACCGCCGCTGGTCAGCAGGAAGGTGAGCGTTGGCGTGTCGGCAAGCAGGTGAATCTTGTAGGTCGAACGCCAGGGTGCCACGTGGTCCCACTCGGTGCCCACCGCGAAGATCGGCACCCGGATGTCGCTGACCGTCACCGGTCGACCCTCGACCTGGAAGCGGCCCTCGGCGAGGTCGTTGTCGAGGAACAGCCGGCGCAGGTACTCGCTGTGCATGCGGTAGGGCATGCGGGTGGCATCTGCGTTCCAGGCCATCAGGTCGTTGAGCGGGCGATGCTCGCCCAGCAGGTATTCGCTGATCAGGCGCGACCAGATCAGGTCGTTGGAGCGCAGCAGCTGGAAGGCACCGGCCATCTGCTTGGTGTCGAGCACCCCCTGGGCCCACATGGTGTCCTCGAGGAAGGAGAGCTGCTTGTCGTCGATGAACAGCATCAGTTCGCCGGCCTCGCGGAAGTCGGTCTGGGCGGCGAGCAGCGTCATCGAGGCCAGGCGAGGATCGCCATCGCGGGCCAGGGTGGCGCCGGCGATGGCCAGCAGGGTGCCGCCCAGGCAGTAGCCGACGCCGTGCACCGGCGCGCCGGGGCAGATCGACTCGATCATCGCGAGGCTCTCCATGATGCCCAGGCGTCGGTAGTCGTCGAGCCCGATATCCCGATCCTCTCCGGTGGGGTTGCGCCAGGAGATCATGAACACCGTATGGCCCTGTCCGACCAGGTGGCGCACCAGGGAGTTATCCGGCGAGAGATCGAGGATGTAGTACTTCATGATCCAGGCCGGCACGATCAGCACCGGTTCGGGGTGCACCTGGTCGGTGGCCGGGGCGTACTGGATCAGCTCGATCAGGTGGTTGCGGTAGACCACCTGGCCGGGCGTCACGGCGACCGCCTCGCCGGGCACGAACTGTTCGGCCCCGGCCGGCTTCTCGCCCCGCAGCTGGCGCTGCCAGTCGTCGGCGAACTGCTCGGCGCCCCACCTCAGGTTGGCGCCACCGGTCGCCAGGGTCTTGTCCAGCACCCGCGGGTTGGTGAGCAGGAAGTTGGCGGGGGAGACGGTGTCGAGCAGCTGGCGCGCGCCGAACTCCAGCGCCTGTTCGTGGTGCGGCGACAGGCCGGCGAGCCCCGTGGTGGCGTTGTACCACCACTGCTGCTGCAGCAGGAACGACTGGTAGAGCAGGTTGAAGGGGAAGCGGCGCCAGGCCGGATCGCGGAAGCGTCGATCCTGGGGCAGCGGTTCGATGCAGGGAGCGGCCTCGGGATCGAGCGCCGACTGGCTGGCCCATAGCGCCAGGCGCAGCTGTTTCTTCAGCGCCTTGTGGACCAGGACCGCCTGCTTGCCCGGCGACACCGCCACGCTGGTCAGCCAGTCGACGTAGCTGAGGATCATCGCCGCCGGCGAGAGGCCGAACGTCAGCCTCGATAGCGAGGCCCGCATCAGCCGATCGGTGCTCTCGGCAAGGCCCGTCTCCTCGAGGCTCGGGCCGGTATCGCTCGCCTTGGCCTGGCTGTCGGGTTCGATCATGGCGGTTCACCTCGGGCTGGCGGGGCCTCTCGGCCGATGCCCTTCAGTGTAGCCAGCCCTGGCGGCGCGACGGCCCCAGGCTAAGGGCAGCACGAAAGGCGTGAGTCCCGCCGGCGCCCTGCACAGAACGCCGCCCCGCTTCCGGCCGGAAGCGGGGCGGCGAGAGTAGTGGCGCGTCAGCGCAGCTGGCTGTCCTTGCTGCCGCGGCGGTTGTATCCGGCGGCTGGGCCTTGTCGCTTGTCCCGTTCGGCCTGGCACCTGATACAGAAGCGCACTCCCCGTATTGCGTCGCGGCGGGCCTGGGGGATCGGTTCCCCGCACTCCTCGCAGTGCTCGGCGCTCTCGCCGTCCGGCAACTGTTGCCGCGAACGTGCCAGGGCATCCTCGACGGTGCTGTCGATCTGCTCCTGGACGGCACCATCCTTCGACCATCCACCTGCCATGAGCTCCTCCGAGACGCTTGAGGCGTCGACCCGCGCGGACATGGCCTCAGTCTGGACCACGCCCGGGATGAGTTCCATGTCCTGCCGGCCCAGGGTGGCCGGCACCAAAAGGCCCCGCCATGGCGGGGCCTCGAGAAGGGCAGGGCGGTCGGCGCTCAGCCGAGGGCGGCGACCGCGGCCTTGGCCACCTGGACGTCCTGGGGCGGCGTGACGCCGGAGATGCCGACGCTACCGGTCACCTGGCCCTCGACGATCACCGGCACGCCGCCGGCCAGCAGTGCCTGCATCGGCGCGGTGACGAAGGCGGTGCGGCCGTTGTTGATCATGTCCTCGAAGACCTGGGTCTCCTTGCGGCCGATGGCGGCGTTGCGCGCCTTCTCGGTGGCCACGTTGGCGCTGAAGGGCGGCGCGCCGTCGAGACGACGCAGGCCGAGCAGGTGGCCGCCGTCGTCGGCCACGGCGATGGTCACGGCCCAGCCGTTGGCCTCGGCTTCCTTCTGGCCGGCGTCGAGCAGGGCGTTGACGTCGTCCAGGGTCAGCATGGGTTTGGTTTTCATCGGAGAAACTCCTTGGTTTGATGGAAAGCTACTACGAATTGCAGGTGACTCGGAGCTGCTTCGGCGGCAAGCCAGCGGGGAGGCGCTATGAATACATCCTTGTACGCTACCGACGCCATCCCTGGCGTAGGACCTCCCCCTCTGCTTGCCACCGACGCCCCTCGTTATGAGTGCGAGGCGAGCATCAGGCCAGTGCCTCGTCGACGATCTCGATCCAGTGTCGCACCGGGGTGCGGTTGGCGCCGGCGAGGGGAGTCTGGCAGCTGAATGATTGAGCGCGGTGACGATCCGTCATGCCAGTGCCTCGTCGACGATCTCGATCCAGTGTCGCACCGGGGTGCGGTTGGCGCCGGCGAGGTGGGTCTGGCAACCGATGTTGGCGGTGACGATCACCTCCGGGTTGCCGGCCTCCAGCGCATCGAGCTTGTTGTCGCGCAGCTCGGTGGCGAGCGCCGGCTGGGTGACGGAGTAGGTGCCGGCCGAGCCGCAGCAGAGGTGGGCGTCCTGGACCGGGGTCAGGGTGAAGCCGAAACCCCGCAGCACCTGTTCCACGGCGCCGCTGAGCTTCTGGGCATGCTGCAGGGTGCAGGGGCAGTGGAAGGCGAGGCGGCGACTCTCCTTGGCCTCGAGGGCCGAGAGGTCCTCGTCGCGCAGCACCTCCACCAGGTCCCTGGCCAGCGCGCTGACGCGTTCGGCCTTCTCGGCATAGTCGGGGTCGTCGGCGAGCATCTCGGCGTACTCCTTGACGAAGGCGCCGCAGCCGCTGGCGGTCTGCACGATGGCTTCCACGCCGGCCCCGCTTGCCGGTGCGATATGCGGCCACCAGGCATCGATGTTGGCGCGCATGCGGGCCCGCCCGGCCGCCTGGGCATTGAGATGGAAGTCGACGGCGCCGCAGCAGCCGGCCTCGGGGGCCGGGGTCAGGCCGATGCCGAGCCGGTCGAGCACCCGCGCGGTGGCGGCATTGGTGTTGGGCGAGAGCCCGGGCTGCACGCACCCCTCGAGGATCAGCATCTGCCGCGCATGGCGCTTGCCCTCGGGACGGGCTCCGGCATCCACCGGCGTCGGGGGCATCTTGTTGGCCAGCGCGCCGGGCACCAGTGGGCGGAAGGTCTGACCCAGCTTGAGCAGTGCCTTGAAGCGCGCGGGCTCGACCAGCGCCTTGCGCAGTCCGAAGCGCAGGGCACGGTCGGCGGGCTTGCGCGGCACCCGCCGCTCGATCTCGGCGCGGCCGATGTTGAGGAGCTTGTGGTACTCCACCCCGGAGGGGCAGGTGGTCTCGCAGTTGAGGCAGGTGAGGCAGCGGTCGAGGTGCAGCCGAGTCTCCTCGGTGACCTGGGTGTCGTCTTCCGGACTCTCGAGCATCTCCTTCATCAGGTAGATGCGTCCGCGGGGGCCGTCGCGCTCGTCGCCCAGCAGCTGGTAGGTCGGGCAGGTGGCGTTGCAGAAGCCGCAGTGAACGCAGGTGCGCAGGACCCGGTCGGCCTCGCGGATATGGGGTTTCTGGAGGTCTTCCTCGGTAAAGTGCGTCTGCATCTCGGCTGTTCCCCCTAGTGTCTCAGATCGCCGCGTAGAGTCGGCCAGGATTGAAGATGCCCTTCGGGTCCAGCTGGGCCTTCAGATTGCGATGGTACTTCTCCACCACGGGTTCCAGCGGCATGAAGGGGTCGGCCTGGCCACGGCCCTCGCGGGCTCCCAGGCAGGTCGCGTGGCCGCCGGCGCGGGCGCAGGCCTCGCGCAGAGTGGCCGCGTCGAGGTCGCTGCGCAGCCAGCGCTGGGTGCCGGCCCAGTCGTAGAGCAGGTCCGCCTCCTCAACGCCGGGCAGGCGCAGCGACGGGGTGTTGTGTGGCAGCGAGAGGCGCCAGAGGGGACGCGCGTCCTCGCGGGAGAAGAAATCCAGGCGCTGCTCGCGCAGCGCCTCCCAGAAGCCGTTGTCCAGGTCGTCGCCCCCCAGCCGCTCGCGGGTGGCGGCCACCGAGCTCGGCCCGCCCTCCAGGCGCAGGTGCAGGGCGCCGTCGTGCCAGGCGGCGGCGGTGAGGGGCAGCGGCGAGCGGCCCCACTCGGCCAGCCTGGCCATGGCCTCGGCCAGCGACATCTCCAGGCGCAGGCTGTGGCGGGCGCCGGGGCGCGGCAGCACCTTGAGCGAGACCTCGGTGACCAGCCCCAGGGTGCCCTGGGCACCGACCATCAGCCGCGACAGGTCGTAGCCGGCGACGTTCTTCATCACCTCGCCGCCGAAGCGCTGCTGCTGCCCGTCCTGGGTGATCAGGCGGATGCCCAGCACGAAGTCGCGCACGCTGCCGGCCCAGGGGCGGCGCGGGCCGGAGAGGCCGGTGGCGACCATGCCGCCGACGGTGGCGTCCGCGCCGAAGTGGGGCGGCTCGCAGCCGAGCATCTGGCCCTGCTCGGCCAGGGTCGCCTCGAGCTCGGTCAGCGGCGTGCCGGCGCGCACCGAGACGATCAGCTCCACCGGGTCGTAGGAGCTGATGCCGCGGTGCTCGCGGGTCGAGAGCGTCTCGCCCTCGACGGGGCGGCCATAGAAGGCCTTGGTGTCACCGCCGGCGATGCGCAGCGGGGTGCCCGCCTCGGCGGCCCGACGCACGCGCTCGCCGAGCGCCTCGCTGATGTCCTGGTCGGTCGATGTGGGGCGTGTCTCGGCCATGGAAAATCCTCAGAATCGGGGCAGCTCGGGGTGCGGGAGCTCGTTGTTGTGGACGTGCATGGCGCCGAACTCGGCGCAGCGGGCCAGCGTCGGGATGTTCTTGCCCGGGTTGAGCAGGCGGCCGGGATCGAAGGCGGCCTTCACCGCATGGAAGACGGTCAGCTCGCTCGGCGCGAACTGGGCGCACATCTGGTTGATCTTCTCGCGGCCCACCCCGTGCTCGCCGGTGATCGAGCCGCCGGCCTCGACGCACAGCTCGAGGATCTTGCCGCCAAAGGCCTCGGCCTGCTCGAGCTCGCCGGGACGGTTGGCATCGAAGAGGATCAGCGGGTGCATGTTGCCGTCGCCGGCGTGGAAGACGTTGGCGACGCGCAGGCCATACGCCTCGGAGAGCTCGGCGATGCCCTTGAGCACCCGCGGCAGCTCCCGGCGGGGGATGGTGCCGTCCATGCAGTAGTAGTCCGGCGACATGCGCCCCACCGCCGGGAAGGCGTTCTTGCGCCCGGCCCAGAACAGCGCGCGCTCGGCCTCGTCGCGGGCCTGCTGGATATCGGTGGCGCCGGCCTTCTCGAGCACCGCGCGCACCGTGGCGCAGTCGTCGTCGACGTCGGCCTCCACGCCGTCGAGCTCGCAGAGCAGGATGGCCTCGGCCTCGACGGGGTAGCCGGCCTTGACGAAATCCTCGGCGGCGCGGATGGCGAGCTTGTCCATCATCTCGAGCCCGCCGGGAATGATGCCCGCGGCGATGATGTCGCCGACCGCGCGGCCGGCCTTCTCGACGTCGTCGAAGCTCGCCATCAGCACCTTGGCGGTCTCGGGCTTGGGCAGCAGCTTGACGGTGATCTCGGTGACCACGCCGAGCATGCCCTCGGAGCCGGTGAACAGCGCCAGCAGGTCGAGGCCCGCGGCGTCCAGCGCCTCGCTGCCGAGCGTCATGCGCTCGCCCTCGATGGTGATCACCTCCACCTTCATCACGTTGTGCACGGTCAGCCCGTACTTCAGGCAGTGTACGCCGCCGGCGTTCTCGGCGACGTTGCCGCCGATCGAGCAGGCGATCTGCGACGAGGGATCGGGGGCGTAGTAGAGGCCGTAGGGCGCCGCCGCCTCGGAGATGGCCAGATTACGCACGCCCGGCTGGAGGCGAGCGATGCGGGCATCCGGGTCGACGTCGAGGATGCGATTGAAGCGCGACATGACAAGCAGCACGCCCTGCTCCAGCGGCAGGGCACCGCCGGAGAGGCCGGTGCCGGCGCCGCGGGTCACCACCGGCACGCCCATCGCCCGGCAGCGCTTCATCAGCGTCTCGACCTGCTCGAGAGTCTCGGGCAGCGCCACCAGCATCGGCAGCACCCGATAGGCCGCGAGGCCGTCGCACTCGAAGGGGCGCAGGTCCTCCTCGCGGTGCAGCAGCGTGAGGCCGGGCGCCGCCTGCTGCAGGTCGGCCAGGACCTCGGCCTTGTCGGTGTGGGCCAGCTCGCCGTCGAGCCGCTCGTCGTAGAGGATGTTCATGGGGCTTCCTCGCTTGCGTGCCCATCGCCCACCCGGGCCGGGCACATGACCTGTGTAGCACCAATCTGTGCCTTAATGGTGGGCGTGTCCAGCCTCTGGTTCGCTGGTCAGACCAGTCGTTGGTAGCATTGTGGAAAGTTTTTCCACAATACACCCTTGAGGCTCGCCCTGGCATCCCCGGAGAGCACGATCATGCCCCGATATCATGAAGAGCTGCGGATCACCTCGCGCACGCCCGACGCCATCGCGGCCCGGCTCGAGGAGCTGATCCTCGACGGCGTGTTCCGCCCGGGCCAGCTGCTGCCCTCCGAGCGGCGGCTCAGCGAGCGCCTGCAGGTGTCGCGCGCCTCCCTGCGCGAGGGGCTGCGGACGCTGCGCAGCAAGGGCGTGATCGAGACCCGACAGGGTCGGGGCTCGGTGGTCGCCCCGCTGGTGGCGAGGCCCCTGGACTCCCCGCTGATGTACCTCTTTCGCGACCACCCGCGGACCCTTTTCGACCTGCTGGAGGTGCGCGCGCTGCTCGAGGGGGAGTCGGCCAGCCTGGCGGCCAGCCGCGGCACGGCCTCGGACCGGGTGCTGATCACCCGCCGCTACCAGGAGATGGTCGACTACGTGGAGGCCGCCGAGACGATCGATGCCGAGCGCCTGGCGCGCCTCGATCACGGCTTCCACCTGGCCATCTGCCAGGCCTCCCATAACCCGGTGCTGGTCCACACCCTGCAGAGCCTGACCGACCTGCTGCTGAGCTCGGTGTTCGCCTCGGTTAAGAACCTCTATCACCGACCTCGGTCCCGCGAGATGATCAATCGCCAGCACGCCCGGCTCTATCGCGCGGTGGTCGAGGGCGAGCCCGAGCTCGCCCGCCGCGCCGCCCTGGAGCACCTCTCGAGCATCGGCGAGCAGCTGGGCGAGATCGAGGCGGAGGAGCAGCGCCTCGAGCGCTCGGCCATGCGCCTCGAGGGCTGGGAGTAGTGGTCCTGCGCCGAGCGCCTGCAGCGCCTGCGAAAACGCACCGCCCCCCCCGGCCAGGCCGTGGGGGCGGTGCGTCGTTGTGGGCTCGCCTGGCCTCGGGCCAGGCTCATGCCAGGACAGGGCCGATCAGCCGAGACCCAGCAGCGGGTCGCCGATGCCCAGCACGTAGAAGGCCACCAGGCCGATCGCGCCGGCGGCGACGAGGTAGTAGAGCGTCGGCAGGATGGTCTTGCGGATGGTCTCGCCCTCGCGGCCGAGCAGGCCCACGGTGGCGGAGGCCGCGACCACGTTGTGGATGGCGATCATGTTGCCCGCCGCGGCGCCCACGGCCTGCAGGGCGACCATCATGGCGGTGGAGACGCCGAGCTGCTGGGCGACGTTGAACTGGAAGTCGGAGAGCATCAGGTTCGAGACGGTGTTCGACCCGGCGATGAAGGCCCCCAGGGCGCCCACGGCCGGCGCGAAGAGCGGATAGACATCGCCCACCCCGTCGGCGACGAGCTGCGCCATGGCCACCGGCATGGAGACCAGGTCGGCGCCGTTGACGCCCGAGTTGATCAGGATCCGTACCATGGGGATGGTGAAGATCAGCACGAAGCCGGCGCCCAGCAGGGTGCGGCTGGACTCGCCGAAGGCTGCCTTGAGCTCACCCAGACGCATGCGATGCAGCACGGCGGTGACCAGCACCACCGCCAGCAGGATGCCGCCGGGCAGGTAGAGCGGCTGGATGCTGCCGGAGACGCCGGCCTCGCCCAGGATGTCGCTCCAGCCGAAGGCGAACGAGGTGAGCGCACTCTTGAGCGGCTCGATGGTGCGCGAGGCCACCAGGAACACGGCCAGCAGCACGTAGGGCACCCAGCCCATGACGGTAGTGATCGGGGTCTTGCCCACCACGTCATCGGTCTTGATCACCAGCTTGCCGATCCACTGGTCCGGCCAGGCGGAGGAGGGTGGGAAGTCCCAGGTGTCCTTGGGGAGCAGGAAGCCGCGACGGGCCGCCGGCACGACGATGGCGAGGCCCACCATGGCGCCGATCATCGACGGGAATTCCGGCCCCAGCAGCACGCCGGCCAGCGCGTAGGGCACCACGAAGCAGATGCCGGCGAAGAGCGCGAAGGGGGTGATGGAGAGCCCCTCCTTCCAGGAGCGGTTGGCGCCGAAGAAGCGCACCATGATCACTACCATGATCAGCGGCATCAGCACGCCGACGATGGCGTGAATCACCGCGACCTCACCGGCGATCAGGTGAAAGTACGCAAGCCAGCTCTGGCCGCCGGCGTCCAGGGCCTCGGTGATGCCGGCGCGGTCCAGGCCACCGGTGACACCGACCACGATCGGCGTGCCCACCGCGCCGAAGGAGACCGGCGTCGACTGGATCATCATGCCCACCACCACGGCGGCCAGCGCCGGGAAGCCGAGCGCCACCATCAGCGGCGCGGCCACGGCGGCCGGGGTGCCGAACCCCGAGGCGCCCTCGATGAAGCAGCCGAACAGCCAGGCGACGATGATCGCCTGCACCCGGCGGTCCGGGCTGATGCCCGAGAAGCCGTTGCGGATGGCGGTGATCCCCCCGGAGTGCTTGAGGGTGTTGAGCAGCAGGATGGCGCCGAAGATGATCCACAGGATCGCCACGGTCAGCATCAGCCCCTGCAGGGTCGAGGCCAAGACCCGAGTGAAGCTCATCTGCCAGGCGAGCAGGCCGATGAGCGCGGTGACCACGAAGACGATCGGCATGGCGACCCGGGCGGCCATGCGCAGGCCGATCAGCAGCACCCCGGCCAGCACCAGAGGCACGAAGGCGAGCAGCGCGAGTGTGGTTTCGTTCATGAAGAAGTTCCTTTCGCGTGGGAACGGTGGAGCGTTGGCGTGCCCGCTCAGGGCATGGTGAGCGGGCGACCTTAAGCGCAAGCCGCGGCCTTGACCACTGCTGGGACATTGGTATGACCAATGGGGATGGCCTCGGTTGCCTCGTTGTCGGCACGTGAAATGATTGCCTATTCAATAGCTTGTCTTGCGCATGGGCGCCTCGCTGAGGCCGCGAGGAGCGCGGAGCATTAGACTAATGGGCAAGTCGCTGTCGCCGGATTACCGCGTGCGCGCGGCGTTTGGCGGCGGCCGCAAAGGCTGGCACTATCGAGGATCCCTGAACCCGACACTGAGGAGGCGGCATGACACGGGTGCTCTATGATCTCTGCGGCATCGACGAGGGGCTGCGTTTCTCGCCCTTCTGCTGGCGCGTGCGCTACGCCCTGGCCCACAAGGGCCTCGAGGTGCAGACCCGGCCCTGGCGCTTCAACGACACCGAAGCCTTGGCCTTCGCCGATCACGACAAGGTGCCGGTACTGGTCGACGGCGAGGAGGTGATCACCGACAGCTACGAGATCCTGCGCTACCTGGATCGCGCCTATCCCGAGGCGCCGCTGCTCGGCGAGGGGTTGGCCGAGGCGCGGGGACGCTTCTTCAAGCACTACGCCGAGCGGGTGATAGCCCCGGCCATGCT
Source organism: Halomonas pelophila (assembly GCF_040196315.1). Lineage (NCBI taxonomy): Bacteria > Pseudomonadati > Pseudomonadota > Gammaproteobacteria > Oceanospirillales > Halomonadaceae > Halomonas > Halomonas pelophila. Next base: position 94,760 of record NZ_JBEGCI010000007.1, on the reverse strand, counting down.
GCGCACCATCATCATGGACCTGCTCAACGCCATTCATCCCGACGACCGCGCCTATTTCCGCGAGACCCGCGAGAAGCGCTTCGGCCGCACCCTCGAGGAGTTCCACTCCCCGGCCAAGGGGCTGGCCCAGCTGGATGCCGCCCTGGAGCCGCTGCGCGCCCAGCTCGCGGATAGCGACTTCCTCGACGGCGATGCCCCGGCCGGCGCCGACTACCTGGTCTTCGGCAACTTCATGTGGGCGCGCTGCGTCTCCAGCGCCGACCTGGTCTCCAACGCCGACCCGGTGCACGGCTGGCTCGAGCGCATGCTCGACCAGCACGACGGCCTCGGGCGCCGGGCCCTGCGCGTCACCGACATCGAAGGCGCCTATCGCTGAGGGGCGGGTCTTGCTCTGCGGAGAGCGCTTGTCTCCCGTTGAGGGCGCTTGTGTCACATGCTGAAGGCTCTCGCCCCTCGCAACGCCCGGCCTCGGCCGGGCGTTGTCGTTCTGTGCCGTTCAGGGACGTGAAGCATCGAGCATCCTGGGATATTGCGCTGCACAAAACTGACTGCTATGTTGCATTGCAGCACGGGGCCGAATCCCCCGCTGTCCACTACCGATGGAGGTGTTACATGAGCAAGGCAACCACACAGCAAGCGACCGAACAGCTCGAGTCCACGTTCGTGGCACCCGCTCGCCGTCTCGGCGCCCTCAACCTCGACTACACCGAGAAGCTGGTCGCCGCCCAGTTCGACGCCGTGCGGGCCCTGACCGACCTGGGGCTCTCCCAGGCCCGCGGTTGGCTCGACGTGCGTGACGCCGAGGGTCTCAAGAAGGCCGTGGACGCCCAGCAGAAGGCCAGTCAGGACATGGGCGAGCGCCTGCGCGGCGACGCCGAGAAGATCATGAACCTGAACCAGGAATACGTTCGCGAGAGCCAGAAGCTCGCCGAGGACGGCCTCAAGGCCGCCACCCCGGCCGCCAAGTAAGGCTCTCGCCACCGAGCATGGCAAGCACCGGCATCGCCGGTCTTCACGGGTCGTCACCTTCGGGTGGCGCCCGTGTTCTTTTTTGACCCTCCTCCCGGTTTGATCCTCCTTCTGGTCTTCAGCCGTGCTTGCGTCCCAGCAGCGCGATCACCTCCTCGTCTTCCACCTGGCCGAAGTCGGCGAAGAACTGCCCAACGGCCCGGAAGTGGGGGGAGGCCTCCAGGCAGACCACCTCATCGGCCAGCGACTCGAGCCGTGCCACGGTCTCGGGCGGCGCCGCCCCCAGGGCGGCGATCAGTCGCCGCGGGCCCCGGGCCCGCAGGGCGGTGAGGGCGGCCGCCATGGTCGCCCCGGTGGCGCTGCCGTCGTCCACCACCACCACGATGCGCCCCTTGGGGTCGATGGCCGAGCGCACCGGGGTATAGCGCCGGCGGCGCTCCTCGATCAGGGCCTGCTGGTGCTCCACCTCTCGATTCACCGCATCCTCGCGGTAGTAGGCGGCGGCGGGCTCGAGTGCCACGCGGCCGTTCTCGTCGACCGCGCCGATGGCGTACTCCGGGTTGCCCGGCGCGCCCACCTTGCGCACCAGCACCACGTCCAGCTCGCCGTTCAGGGCATCGGCCATCCAGCGTCCCATGGGCACCGCGCCGCGGGGGATGGCCAGGATCAGCGGGTTCTCGGTCTTCAGGTAGGCGAGGCGGTCGATGAGGTGCTCGGCCGCCTCGCGGCGATCACGAAACATGGCGGGCTCCCGGCAGGCAGGTGTTCTCTCAGTGTAGGCCCTCGCTCCCAGCAGTCGCCCCTTCTTGCCGCGCTTCTCGCCCCGCCGGGTGGGTGCTTGGCGGGCGTCTGCCGGCCGCCCTGCTGCGGGAATGTGTCCCGTTTATGTATTTAACGGAAATCATTTCCAGTATACAAAATTGTTCGGTAGGGTTGGACATGTTATCCGTCCGGTGGCGACATCCCTTGGATGCACATCGGCGCGGAACGGTCTCGGTATAACACCAACAACCGGAGATGCTTTCCATGTCCCACAGCTCCTCCCTGCCGCTGGCCGCGGGTGCGGCCCTGTGCCTCGCCGTCGCGTCCGTCACGGCTCAGGCCGCCACCTGGAGCGATACCGCCATCGGCTATCGCTACGGCACCCAGTTCCAGGAACCCGGCAATTCCGATGACGTTGCCAAGCACGTTCTGCAGCTCACCCACGCGAGCGGCTATTCGCTGGGCCAGAACTTCTTCAACCTCGATCTGCTGCAGTCCGACAGCGCCGATCCCGCCCGCAACAGCGACGAGGGGGCGACCGAGGCCTATCTGGTCTATCGCCACCAGCTGCACGTCGGCAAGGTGTTCGGCGTGCCGCTGGCCTTCGGGCCGGTGAAGGACGTGGCGCTGAGCGGCGGCTTCGATCTCAACACCAAGAACACCGCCTTCGCGCCGCGCAAGCGGCAGGTAGTGGTAGGGCCGACCCTGAAGTTCGACGTGCCCCGGGGCTTTCTCGACGTGAGCCTCTTCTACTCCTACGAGTGGAACCACTGCGGCCTCGACGCCTGCGCGGCGCCGGGCAACGAGACCGACATCAGCTTCGACCCCTACTACCAGCTCAACCTGGCCTGGGGCCTGCCGTTCGAGGCGGGGGCGCTGCCGATGAAGTTTCAGGGCTTCTACAACCTCAACGGCGAGAAGGGCGACGACTACTTCGGTGCCGAGACCGCGGCCGAGCAGCTGATGCGCACCTCGCTGATGCTCGACGTGGGGCAGCTCGGCGGCATGGGGGAGAACACCCTCTGGGTCGGCGCCGGCTATGAGTACTGGCGCAACAAGTTCGGCAATCAGGACAAGCCGGGCGTGGATACCGATGCCCTGATGCTCCAGCTGGAGTGGCACCTCTAACACGCGCAGGCGAGGCCTGCGGGCCATCGCGACCTGCTGTCGACGATAAATGTATACGTTTGCCTACCGTCACTGTGTACGACTTTGTATTTAGTTGCATTTCAAATCGTACGACAATGTGGCAGCTTTGCTGGCATACAACAATTATCGCTCCCTCCCCTCATAACAAAGGCTGTGGTCCAACCATGCCAACCAATCCCAGGAATACCTCGATCTTCGATTTCCACGGCAGGCCACCCTTCGCGAAGGCCCTGCCGCTCTCCCTGCAGCACGTGCTGGCGATGATCGCCGGCGTCATCACCCCGCCGATCATCATCGCCGGCGTGGTGGGGGCGACCCCGGGAGAGAAGCTGCTGCTGATCCAGATCGCCGTGCTGGCCTCGGGGATCTGCACCCTGTTCCACCTCTATGGCGTCTGGAAGTTCGGTGCCCGCCTGCCGGCCATCTTCGGCGTGGGCTTCGCCTACGTGCCGACCCTGATCGCCGTGGGTGGCCAGTTCGGCATCGAGGGCATCCTCGGCGCCCAGTTGGTGGGCGGCATCACCATGATGGTGGTGGGCTACTTCATCCAGTACATCCGCCATCTGTTTCCGCCGGTCGTCGCGGGCACCGTGGTGCTGGTCATCGGCCTCTCGCTCTACGACATCTCGATCCGCTACATGGCCGGCAGCGGCAACGTCAACGCGCCGAACTTCGGCGAGCCGCTCAACTGGCTGGTGGGGATCGTCACGCTGCTGACCGTGCTGGCGGCCTCCCAGTTCGGGCGCGGCGTGGTCAAGCTCTCGGCGATCATCGTCGGCATCCTGGTCGGCTACCTGCTGTCGCTCTCGCTCGGCATGGTCAGCTTCGACGCCGTGGCCAACGCCCGTTGGATCGCCGTGCCGGAGGTGATGCCGTTCGAGATGGAGTTCCACACCGCCGCCATCGTCTCCATGGTGGTGATCTGCGTGATCAACTCGGTGCAGACCATCGGCGATCTCTCGGCCACCAGCGTGGCGGGCATGAACCGCGAGCTGAAGACCAAGGAGCTGACCGGTGGCCTGCTGGGCAACGGCCTGACCACCGCGGCCAGCGCCTTCTTCGGCGCCCTGCCGACTTCCACCTTCAGCCAGAACGTCGGCATCGTGGCCATGACCAAGGTGATCAGCCGCTCGGTGCTGGCCATCGCCGGCCTGTTCATGATCGCGGCGGGGCTCAGTCCCAAGTTCGGTGCCATCATGACCACCATCCCCTACCCGGTGCTGGGCGGGGCCACCATCACGGTGTTCGGCATGATCACCATGACCGGCATCCAGCTGCTGATCAAAGACGAGCTCTCCGCCCGCAACATGACCATCGTCGGTCTGGCGCTGGCGCTGAGCCTGGGTATCTCCTCGGTGCCCTCGGCCATCGAGCAGTTCCCGGCGATGCTGCAGAACGTGATCGGCGGTGCGCCCATCGTGGTGGCGGCGATCACCGCCTTCGTGCTCAACATCGTGCTGCCGAAGAAGTCGCTGTCGGACGAGGCGCGAGAGCGTGAGGAGATCGCCAAGGCGGATGCCGAGGCGGCCGCCGCGGCGGCTGGCGAGTCGATCGATGGCGGCAATGGCCGCTCGGCTGCCACCCCCGGCACCACGAAGTAACGACGCGACACGCGACTCATCGCGAGTAAGTCGCGGGCGCCCGGCCAAGGATCGGCCGGGCGCCCGCGTCTTCGTGTCGGAGAGGGTGTCATCGCGGAGTGGATGAGACGGCGATGCGTGGGTCGACATGAAAAACGAGCCGCCGGCGGGTGCCGGCGGCTCGTATGTGCAAAGGCGATCTCGGCGGGCCCCGAAGGACGCCGATCCGCCGGGGCTCAGCCCAGGCGGGCCTCCAGGCGGAAGCGGGCGATGTGGTTGATCTGCTCGACCGCGGTGCGGCGCTCCTCGGCCTGGTCGTTCTCCAGGCGCGTCTCGAAGGCGGCCAGGATGTCGTGACGATCGTTGCCCTTGACGGCCATCACGAAGGGGAAGCCGAACTTCTCCTTGTAGGCGGCGTTGAGGCGCTCGAACCGCGCCATCTCCTCGGGGGTGCACTGGTCCAGGCCGGCGCCGGCCTGCTCGCGGGTGGAGTCGTCGGTGAGCTCTCCGGCGATGGCCGCCTTGCCGGCGAGGTCCGGGTGGGCGCGGATCACCTCGAGCTGGCGCTCGGGGCTGGCGCTAGCGAGCACCCGACCCATGGCCTCGGCCAGGCCCTGGGGGGTGTCCTGTTCGCTGCCAAGGCCCTGCTGCCAGGCCAGCTCGGCCACCCAGGGGGAGTGCTCGTAGATCTCGCCGTACTGCTCGATGAAGCGCGCCTGATCGAGCTCGCTGGGGCGAGGGGAAAGGGTGTTGTCGCTCATGCCGTGACCTCCGTTGCGGGTGGTGATGCGTGTCTCGCAAGACAGACTTCGACTGTATACAAAAAATGCTTTGAAATGTACTCCCTTTCGAGCTAAAAATGTGTGTATCGACATCCGGAAGGACGACCCGGTCGTCGCCATACACTTGCTCGCCGGCCACCCGCGCCATGGGAGCCGGCTATCGCGGAGAGGAGAGACTCATGGGACGCTTGACCACACACGTGCTGGACACGGCACAGGGCCGGCCGGGGCAGGGCATTCGTATCGAGGTCTATCGCCTCGAGGGCCAGCGCCGCCACCGGATCGGCGAGGTCGTGACCAACGACGACGGCCGCTGCGATGCGCCGATCCTGGAGGGCGAGGCCCTCACGACGGGCGAATACGAGCTGGTCTTCCACGCCGGTGAGTACCTCGATCGTCAGGGCCTGGCCGGCGACACCCCGCGCTTTCTCGACGTGATCCCGCTGCGCTTCGGCGTCGCCGACGCCTCCCAGCACTATCACGTGCCGCTGCTCGTATCGCCCTACAGCTACTCCACCTATCGCGGCAGCTGAGCCCACTCGGCGCCGCCTGCCCGGGTCTCCCCCTGCCCGGGCGATGACTAACAACGCACAAGACGAGAGCTGACTCATGCAAGCGTATCTACTGGACTTTGCCAACCTCCTGTTGCGGTGGTTGCATGTGATCGCCGCCGTCGCCTGGATCGGCGAGTCCATCTACTTCGTGATGCTGGACAACGGCCTGCGACCGCCCAAGGCCGACGAGGACAAGCAGAAGGGCGTGTTCGGCGAGATGTGGGCCGTGCACGGCGGCGGCTTCTACCACAACCAGAAGTACGCCAGCGCCCCGGCCAAGCTGCCCGCGGACCTGCACTGGTCGTTCTGGAAGGCCTATACCACCTGGCTCTCCGGTTTCGGCCTGTTCGTGCTGCTCTACATGACCAACCCCGGCTTCTATCTGGTCAACCCGGGCAGCGACTGGGCCTGGGCCGCCGAGCTGACCGGCTGGCAGGCCAACGCGGTGGCGGTGCTCTTCCTGCTGTCGGGCTGGGTGGTCTACAACGAGCTGTGCAAGCGCATCAGCCCCAACATGGAACGCGACGGCATCCTGAGCCTGGCCGTGGCGGTGATGATGGTGGTGGTCGCCTACCTGAGCACCCAGATCTTCGCCGGCCGCGCCGCCTTCCTGCTCACCGGCGCGGTGATGGCCACGGCCATGTCGGCCAACGTCTTCTTCTGGATCATCCCGGGCCAGCGCCGCATGGTGAAGGCGATGAAGGCCGGCGAGACGCCGAACCCGATCGACGGCAAGCGCGGCAAGCAGCGTTCGGTGCACAACACCTACTTCACGCTGCCGGTGGTGCTGCTGATGCTCAGTAACCACTACTCCTTCACCTACACCCACGAGCTCTCCTGGGTGATCATGGCGCTGTTCATCTTCGCCGGCGCGCTGATCCGCCAGTTCTTCGTGCTGATGCACGCGGGTTCCCTCCAGCCGGCCTACCCGGCGGCGGGCGTCGCGCTGATCCTGGTGGCGATCTGGGTCGGGGCGCCGAGCGCCGACGACAACGTGGCCACCGCCGCCGTGTCGTCCTCGGTGAGTGACGAGAAACAGGTGCAGACCGCCTCGGGCTCGCTCAGCGAGGTGCACGCGATCATCGAGCAGCGCTGCGTGAGCTGCCATGCCCAGTCGCCCGAGCATGCCGGCTTCGCGGCGGCCCCGGCCGGGGTGATCCTCGAGACCGAGGAGCAGCTGTTGCGCCAGATCGATCAGGTCCGGCAGGTCGTGGCGAGCGGCTACATGCCGCTGGGCAACATCACCAAGATGACCGACGAGGAGCGTGCCGTGGTGGCCGCCTGGACCCCCTGAGCTGAGGTCGCGCCATCACGTCGTTGACAGCCGCCCGCCTTTTTGGCGGGCGGCTGTCGTGTTGGGGGTCTGAAAGCGTATACAATGATCGGCATATCGGGTTTTTTCAGGGAGGCGTAGCGTCCATGAACCAGCGTCAGTTCGTTGCCGAGGGCAAGTCCAGCGACGGCGGCGGTCGCCCCGGCAAGAACGGCGACGGCCCCAAGCGTCACGAGGCGATCTACCAGTCGATCAGCGATGCGATCATCGAGCATCGCCTCAAGCCCGGGGCGCGCCTGCGCGAGGATGCCCTGGCCGAGGTGTTCGGCGTCAGCCGCACCGGGATCCGCAAGATCCTGCAGCGCCTGGCCCTGGAGCAGCTGGTGACCCTGACGCCGCGCCGCGGGGCCAGCGTGACGCGGCCCACCGCCGACGAGGCCAAGGACGTCTTCGATGCGCGGCTGATGGTCGAGTGCGGCCTGATGCCCGAGATCGCCAGGCGCATCACCGCCGAGGACCTGGCCGCGCTGCGCGACATGGCCACGCGCGAGCGACAGGCCCTGAGGTCCGGCGAGCAGAGCACGGCGATCCGGCTCTCGGCGGACTTCCATACGCGCCTGGCGAGCATCTCGGGCAACGCCACCCTGGCCGACTTCGTCGAGCGGCTCTGCTCGCGCTCCTCGCTGATCCTCGCGGTCTACGGCAACGCGGGCCATCTCGGCTGCGAGTCCCACGACCACGACGACCTGATCGGCTATCTGGAGGCCGGCAACGGCGAGCGCGCCGAGGCCTTCATGGGCCGCCACCTGAAGGCCATCGAGGCCTCGCTGTCGATCCATGTCGAGGAGGACGAGGCGCCGGACCTGTTCGAGATCTTCTCCGGCTAGCGCCTTTCCTCTCGTCTCCTCTCCCATCTCAGCGCCCGAACGACGACGCGCCCCGTGCCACTGGCACGGGGCGCGTCGCGTTGTGGGCCGCCTCTCGGCCGCCGGGGTCGGCGTTACAGAGAGGTGCGGCGGAGCGGAAAGGCGCCGGGAAAGATCTCGTGTTCCGGCGGGTGGAGGTGGGTGCGTTCCGGATAGGAGGCGCGCAGGCGATCGAACTGACGCTGCGCCTGATCGGCCAGTCGAGTGAGGTCGATGCCCTTGATCTGCCGATCGTGGACGATCGTCCTGCCGTTGACGATGACCCGCGTGAAGTCCCGCCCGGAGCCGCTCATGATCATGGTCTGGATGGGATCGATGAGCTGGCCGAGGTGGAAGCCACTCAGGTCGAAGACCGTGATATCGGCCTTGGCCCCCGGCGCGAGCCGGCCCAGGTCGGGACGGTTCAGGGCCTTGGCCCCGGCCAGGGTGGCGGCCGTGTAGTAGTCGGCCGCCGAGCAGGCCGACTCGTCGCCCTCCATCAGCCGGGTCGCCATGATGCCCGTGTGCAGGTTGGTGATGACGTCCGGGGGAAAGGTGTCCGTGCCCAGGCCGACGTTGATGCCGCGGCGCTGCATCTTGGCAAACGAATCCATGAAGTGCCCCATGCGCGCGCTCACCAGCGGACACTGCACCAGGGTGGCGTCGGCGGCCGCCAGGGCGTCGAGGTCCCGCTCGATAGTCGCGGGGGTCGGCTGCTGGCCGCCGAGGCGGATGCCGTGGGGCAGCAGGGCGCGGCGGTCCAGGAAGCCGATCTCGTCCAGCAGGCCGATGGAGGAGCGGCCGAAGCGCGCCTGCATGGTCTCGACCTCCAGCGGCGACTGGCAGCAGTGCAGGCGCACGGGGCAGTCGAGGGCGCGGGCGGCCTCGGCCGTCTGCTCCAGCAGGTCCCGGGTGCAGCATTCGATGCGATCGGGCGCCAGCATGCCGCGCACCAGGCCGTCGGCGTAGCCCTCGTAATCCTTGATGAATTCGATGGCGGCCTCGAGGCCACGTCGGCCCCGCGCCTCGTCCCAGTGGATGTCGAAGCGCCCGTCGGGGTGGATCACCGAGGCCCCGGTGCGGTAGGCCGGCCCCAGGTAGAGGCGGATGCCGAGCTCGGCGCCGATCGCCGCGGCGCTGGCGAACTCCGTGTAGGTCTCGTCCCACTCCCGGTAGAGCAGGGAGGTGATGGGCAGCGCCGTGGTCACGCCGTTGAGCAGCAGCTGCGTGAAGGCGTACTCCTTCTTGGCATCCTCCTCTTCTCTCGTGTAGGCCTCGCGCGGGCCGCGCTCGACGTAGGAGCTGGCCCAGACCCGGCCGTGGCGCCATCCCGGCGCGTTGTCGAAACCGAGCACCGTGGAGTCGAGATCCGCCAGGGCGTCCAGGTCGATGAAGCCGGGGCCGACCACGGCGTTGCCGGCGTCGATGCGCTCGTCCACCGGCCCCGCGTAGCCGTAGCCGACGTGGATGATGGTGTCGCCCTCATAGACGACCTCCCCGTCGGGGAGGATGACATGGCCCTGGCCGTCGTAGCCGACGACGTAGCGGCCGGTAATCAGTGTCCTCGTCATCGAGGCCTCCTGTATGGGATCGGTCGGTCTCAGATCAGGCAGTCGCCGTTGGCGGCCACCAGGCGGCCGTTGTTGATCACGGCGATGCGCGGGGCACGATTCATCATCGCCTCGACGCGGGTCTCGCCCGCCACCACGACGAGGTCGGCCCGGCAGCCTGGCGCCACCCCGTAGGCCTCGGCCTCCATGACCGTTGCGCCGCCCTGGGTGACGATGCCGAGGGTGTCCTCGAGGTCCTCGTCGCGCCGAAAGCCGCTGCGAAAGCCCACCAGCATGGCGCGCTCCAGCATGTCGGCGTTGCCGTAGGGTCCCCAGGAGTCGCGGATGCCGTCGGAGCCGCAACACAGGGTGACGCCGGCGTCGAGCAGACGGCGCACCGGGGGGAACTCGATGTGGCCGGGGCCGTGGGTCATGATGGCGACGCGGTTGTCGATCAGCAGCGTCGTCAGCTGCTCGAGGTAGGCGTCGTCGACCATGCCCAGGCAGAAGGCGTGGCTCACCGTGACCCGTCCCTGCATGCCCAGCGCCGCGGTGCGCTCGGCGATCAGCTCGAGGGCGAAGGCGCCCAGCATGCCGGGTTCGTGCAGGTGGATGTCCACGCCGCGTCCCTGCTGGTCGGCAAGGGCGAAGATGCTGTCGAGGTGCCCGACCGGATCCCGGTCCATGCTCGAGGGGTCGATGCCGCCCACCAGGTCGGCGCCGGCGCGCAGCGCCTCGGCCATCAGCTCCCGGGTGCCGGGGCGCACCAGCAGCCCGCTCTGGGGAAAGGCGACGATCTGCATGGTCAGGGCGTCGCGGAAGCGCTCCCGGGTCGCCAGCACGCCCTCGAGATGGGCCAGGCCGACGTCGGTATCGATATCGACGTGAGTGCGGATATGGGTGGTGCCCATGGCGATGGCCTGGCGCACCTGGTTGGCCGACTGCTCGGCCGGCGAGTAGCCGAGCCGGCGCCTGACCTCGCGTTCGTTGGCGATGCGCTCGGCGATGGTCGGGCCGGCGCTGTGGCGGTGCCACGGCTGGCCCCAGTGGGTCTTGTCCAGGTGGGTGTGGGCATCCACCAGGCCGGGGAGCAGGATGCCGCCTCGGCCGTCCACGACGCGCGCCTCGGGCGCCTCGAGGGCCGGGCCGACGCGGCTGATGTGGCCATCGCGGATCAGCACGTCCTGGGCCTCGCCCTCGAGCGGACGAACGTTGCGCAGCAGCAGGGGATTCGACATGCACGCCTCCTTGTTGTGTCGATGCTCTAGTCGACCGTCTGGTCGATGTCATGGCTCATGACGGGGGTAGCGCACGCTGCGGCGGCGCCGTGCTCCGCCACGGTCTCCTGGGTGGCCCGCCACTCCTCGAGGCTCGGCCGCGGCAGCTCGAACTGCGTCTCGGCGTAGAGGTAGGCGTCGGCGTGCAGGCGTGCCAGGGGATGGTAGGCCTCGGGGCGGACCCGCAGCGTGGCCGGGTCGATGTACTCGTCCTGCACGTGCATGTGCAGCACCTCGCCGACGATCACCGAGCGGTTGGGATACTCCAGGGATTCGGTCTTGCGACACTCCAGGGACACCGGCGCCTCGAGGATACGCCCGGCGCGCAGGTGGCGGCTGGTCACCAGGGTCAGCCCCGCGGCCGAGGCCTCGTCCTCCTCGGGGGCGAAGTCCAGGGAGGTGGTGATCATGTGCGGCGCGATGCGCTCATTGACCAGGTTCACCACGAACTCCCCGCTGTCGTGGATGTTGCGGGTGGTGTCCTTGAAGCGTCCATCCGGGCGGTGCTGGATGCCCAGGATCAGGATCGGCGGCTCGTCGCCGAACACGTTGAAGAAGCTCATCGGCCCGGCGTTGGACACCCCGTCGGCATCGACGGTGGTGACCAGGGCGATGGGCCGCGGGACGATGAAACTGACCAGCAGCTTGTAGCGCTCCTGCTTGGTCAGCTGGCTGAAATCGAAGTCCATGAGTGGTTCCTTTGTCGGTGATCGAGCGCGACTCAGTCGGTGGCGATGAGTCGCCCTTCCTCGACCGCGTGGCAGGCGACGAAGCCGCGTTCGACGTTGTGGATCGGCAGGGGCACCTCCTGCTGGCAGCGCGCCGTGGCGTGCGGGCAGCGCGGATGGAAGGCGCAGCCGCTGGGGGGATCCAGCGGGCTCGGCACCTCGCCGCCCACCGGCGTGCGCGCGCGGCCGGTCATCTCCAGGTCGGGTATGGAGTCGAGCAGCATGCGCGTGTAGGGGTGCTGGGGCCGGCGGAACAGCTCGTGCTTCTCGCCGACCTCGACGAGCCGCCCCAGGTACATGACGCCCACCCGGTCGGAGATGTGGTAGACCACCGAGAGGTCGTGGCTGATGAACAGGTAGGTCAGGTCGTGCTGCTGCTGCAGCTCCTTCATCAGGTTGAGGATCTGCGCCTGCACCGAGACGTCCAGCGCCGAGGTCGGCTCGTCGCAGACGATGAACTCGGGGTTGCTGGCCAGCGCCCGGGCGATGGAGATGCGCTGGCGCTGGCCCCCCGAGAACTCGTGGGGATACTTCTCGCTGTCCTGGGCGTTTAGGCCGACCCCCTCGAGCAGCTCCTTGACGCGCTGCTTGATCTCGGCCTTGCCCTCGAGCAGGCCGAAGGTCCGGATCGGCTCGGCGATGATCTCGCCCACCCGCCAGCGCGGGTTGAGGCTGGCATAGGGGTCCTGGAAGATCATCTGCAGCCGGTGGCGCACGGCGTCCATGTCCCGCCGGCTGTGGCGGGCGATATCCTGCCCCTCGAACTCGATACTGCCGTCCGTGGTGCCATTCAGCCCCACGACCAGCTTGGCGATGGTCGATTTCCCGCAGCCGGACTCGCCGACCAGGCTGAAGGTCTCGCCGCGGTAGATCTCGAAGTCGACGCCATCCACGGCCTTGACGATCTGCCTGCCCTTGCGCTCCAGCAGGCGGTTGAGCAGCGGCGGTGAGACGTCGAAATGGCGTTTCAGGTTGGTGATGCGAAACACCGGTTGCTCCGCGGACGAGTCGACGCTCGCCCCGGCGTTCTGCGAGGCCGCCAGCGGCGCGGCCTCGCGCATGCTTGCTGACATGGTTTCGGTCATGTTCATGGTCCCTGCCTCCTTAGTCATGGTGCTCGACCAGCGTGTCGGCGGTGGCTCGCGCGGGCGATGCCGGAGCGGCGCCCTCCTCGACGAGCCAGCAGGCGGCCGCGCCCTCGTCGACGGCGATCAGGTCGGGGCGTTCGGCTCGACAACGTTCGAAGGCATGCGGACAGCGCGGGTTGAAGGTGCAGCCTTCGGGAATGGCGGTCAGTCGCGGCATGGAGCCCTCGATCTGCTCGAGGCGTTCGACATCATGGAGGATGGTGGGAATGGAGTTCATCAAGCCCTGGGTGTAGGGGTGCTTGGCATGCTTGATGACGTCGGCAACGGGGCCGACCTCGACCAGCCGCCCGGCGTACATCACCGCCACGCGATCGGCGGCCTCGGCGATCACCCCCATGTCGTGGGTCACCAGCATCACGGCGGTGCCATGCTCGCGACACAGCCGCTTGAGCACCGTGATGATCTGCGCCTGCACCGAGACGTCCAGGGCGGTGGTCGGCTCGTCGGCGATCACCAGCTTCGGGTCGGCGCACAGTGCCAGGGCGATGACCACGCGCTGGCGCATGCCCCCGGAGAACTGGTGCGGGTACTGGTCGATGCGCGTCTCCGGCGCCGGCAGGCCGACCTCGGCCAACAGCTCGATGGCGCGCTGGCGCGCCTGGGCCCTGTTCATCGGCAGGTGGGTGCGGATGGTCTCGATGAGCTGGCGGCCGACCGTGTAGAGCGGGTTCAGGCTGGTCAGCGGGTCCTGGAAGATGGCGCCGATGCGCCGACCGCGCAGCCGGCGCATCTCGTCCTGGGAGAGGTTGTCGATGCGCTGGCCTTCCAGGCGAATCTCGCCGCCGGATATGCGACCGGGGCTCTCCAGCAGGCCGGTGATCGCGGTACCGGTCAGCGACTTGCCGGCGCCGGATTCGCCGACCACACCGAGGATCTCGCCCGGGGCGATCTGCAGCGAGATGCCGTCGATGGCCTTCAGGGCGCCGTGGCGGGTATCGAATTCGATGTGCAGATCATTCACATCCAGCACGGGGGAGGTGTTGTTGTGTGTGCTCATGATTGCCTCGCTCAGCGCAGTTTGGGGTTGAGGGCATCGCGGAGCCAGTCGCCCAGCAGATTCACCGACAGCACCAGCAGCACCAGTACGGCGGAGGGGAAGATCACGACCCACCAGACGCCCGAGAACAGGAACTCGTTGCCGATGCGAATCAGCGTGCCGAGTGAGGGCTCGGTGGGCGGCATGCCTACGCCCAGGAAGGAGAGGGCGGCCTCGATCAGGATGGCGATCGCCAGGTTCACCGTGGCCACCACCAGGATCGGTCCGATCACGTTGGGCAGGATGTGCTTGGCCATGATCGAGCGCGAGCGCAGGCCGATGACGCGGGCGGCCAGCACGTATTCGCGGTTCTTCTCGACCAGCGTGGAGCCGCGCACGGTGCGCGCATACTGCACCCAGGTGGTCAGGCCGATGGCCAGTATCAGCACGAAGATCACGGCGTCGTGCTGCATCTCGGGCGGCAGGACGCCGCGGGCGACGCCGTTGATCAGCAGGGCCACCAGGATCGGCGGGAAGCTGATCATGACGTCGGCGATGCGCATGATCAGCGCGTCGACGGTGCCGCCCACGTAGGCGGCCAGCAGGCCCAGACAGACCCCCAGCGTCATGGCGAAGGCGACGCTCGCCAGGCCCACCAGGATCGAGATGCGGGCGCCGTAGAGCAGCGCCGACAGCACGTCGCGTCCCTGGCCGTCGGTGCCCAGCAGGAAGGCCGGGTCGCCGCCCGCGACCCAGGCGGGGGGCAGCTCGCTGTTGAGCAGGCTCAGCGTGCTGACATCGAAGGGATCGTGGGGCGCGATCCAGGGGGCGAAGATTGCCGCCAGGATCAGGGTGACCACCACCACGAAGGCGACGATGGTGATCGGTGAGCGACGAAAGCTGTAGAACAGGTCACTGTCGATGAACCTGCGCCAGTCGTCGTTGAGTCGTTGCGTTACGGTGCTCATAACTAGGCTCCTCAGGCGCCGGTGGTGTTCTTGCCCGCATCGACGCGCAGGCGCGGATCGACCACGAAATAGAGCATGTCGACGATGGTGTTAATGACCACGAAGATCAGCGACACCATGACCAGGTAGGCGGACATCACCGGGATATCCACGAAGCTCACCGCCTGCATGAACAGCAGTCCCATGCCCGGCCACTGGAAGACGGTCTCGGTGATGATGGCGAAGGCGATCAGGGCGCCGATCTGCAGGCCGGTAATGGTGATCACCGGCATCAGGGTATTGCGCAGGGCATGGCCGAAATGCACGGCTCGGTTGGTCAGCCCGCGCGCCCGGGCGAAGCGGATGTAGTCGGTCTTGAGGACCTCCAGCATCTCCGCTCTGACCAGTCGCATGATCAGGGTGATCTGGAACAGCGACAGGGTGATCACCGGCATGATCAGCGCCTTGATGCCGCTGACGGTCAGCAGGCCGGTGCTCCAGCCGCCGATCTCCACGACCTCGCCGCGGCCGAAGGAGGGCAGCCAGTTGAGCCACACCGAGAACACCAGGATCAGCAGGATGCCGGTGACGAAGGTCGGCACGGAAATCCCGGCCAGCGAGACGCCCTGTAACAGGTGGCTGAGCCAGCTGTCGCGCCGCAGGGCGGTGTAGACGCCCATGGGAATGCCGATCACCAGCGACAGCACCACCGCGGCGAAGACCATCTCCATGGTGGCCGGAAGCCGCTCGGCGATCAGGTCCGAGACCGGCCGCTGGTTGCGATAGGAGATGCCGAAGTCACCCTGCACGGCGTTGGTGACGAAGTGGCCGAACTGGAGGGGCAGCGGGTCGTTCAGGCCGAGCCGCTCCTGCAGTTCGGTGCGCTGCTCGAGCGTGGCGTCCTGGGGCAGCATGTTGGTGACCGGATCACCGACGAAGCGAAACATGCTGAAGGCGATGAAGGCGACCGTGAGCATGACCAGCGCGCCCTGCAGTAGCCTGCGAATCAGGAATGCAATCATGATATTGCCCTATCCCGTTGGGAGGTGAGGGGGTGGGCGACGGCCCGGTTCGGGCCGTCGCCTGCCAGCGCAAGGGCGGGCTTATTCGACGGTGGCGTACCAGAGTCGCACCTTGTTATCCGGCGTCTGGGGCAGCTGGATGTTGTCGTTGGTGGCCCAGATCAGCGGCTGCTGGTGGAGGGGAATCAGCGGGACCTCGGCCTTGGTGATGGCGAAGGCCTCGGCGATCATCGACAGGCGTTCCTGCTCGTCCTGGGCGACGGAAATCTTCTCGACGAGGGTGTCGACCTCGGCGTTTTCATAGCCGCCGGGGTTCCAGGCGCCGTACTTGTCGTGCGGGCTGGTCAGCACCTGGGAGAGGATGCTGAAGGAGTCGAGCATCGGCAGGGTGGCCCAGCCGAACATCCAGACGTCGGAGCCACCGTTCAAGGCCGTCTGCCAGTGGTTGCTGGCATTGCGCGCATTGACCCGGGTCTCGACGCCGACCCGCGCCCACATGGCGGCGATCGCCTGGCAGATCTCCTCGTCGCGGACATAGCGATCGTTGGGGCAGTCCAGGCCGATGCTGAAGCCATCGGGGTAGCCGGCCTCGGCGAGCAGCTGCCGGGCGGCCTCGGGATCATAGGGGAAGCGTTCATCGAGCGAGGCATCGTAGCCGGGCACGGCCGGGGCCACCGGCAGGGCCGCGTTGCGCGACTTGCCGCGCATCAGCTTGTCGCGGATCAGCTCCATGTTGATGGCCTGATAGAGCGCCTTGCGCACGCCCAGGTCGCGCAGCGGGTTGTCGCCGGCACCGCTGTCTCCCAGCGTCTCCGGTGTCTGGTTGAGCGCCAGCATGATGGTCCGCAGTCCCGGCGTCTCGAGGATGTTGAACCCCGGGGCGTTCTCCAGTCGCGAGATATCCTGCAGCGGCACGCTCAGCATCATGTCGATCTGCCCGGAGAGCAGGGCCGAGACCCGTGTGGCGTCCGAGGCGATGGGGGTGAACTCGATGCGCGTCAGGTTGTGCTGGGCCTCGTCCCACCACTGCTCGTTGACGGTGAGCACCGTCTCGGCGTCGGGACGGCGGGTGTCCAGCACGAAGGGGCCGGTGCCGTTGGTGTGCGTGGTGGCGTAGCTCTGCTCGCCCTTGCTGGGATCGACGGGATCCAGCGCGCCGTGCTCGTCCATCCACGTCTTGTCGAGGACATAGACGTTGGTGAGATCGTTGAGCAGCAGCGGGTAGTTGCCGTTCAGGTGAATGTCGACCGTCCGCTCGTCGACCTTCTCGACGCGTGCCACCGCGGGCAGGTTGCCGCGGATGGGGGAGTCCGGATGGGTGGCCCGCTGCAGCGATGCGACCACGTCCTCCGCGGTGAAGGCACTGCCGTCATGGAAGGTCACCCCCTCGCGGAGGGTGAAGCGCCACAGGTCAGGTTCCACCACTTCCCAGCCGGTGGCCAGCGCCGGCTCGATCTCCAGCTCCTTGTTGTAGCGCACCAGCGGTTCGTAGATATGGTGCAGGAAGGCCAGCGTCGGGCTGATGGCCTGCCCGTGGGGATCCATCGAATAGACGTCGGAGGTGTCCGCCCAGGTGATGGTCTTCGCGTGTGCCGCGCCGGTCGCCATGCAGGTGGCGAGCAGCGTCATGGCTAGGGTCTTTTCAATTGGCTTCATGGTTGACTCCCAGGAGTTGTTGTTGTCGATTCCACCGTTGCTCTCGATTCTTGTCGATATTTATGGCTCCTCGGGTGGTGGGATGATGGGTGATTTTTTCCTCTTTATCTGACGTATGTCATGGACCCTATAGGGATCGTTGTGACAGTTAACACTCCGCAATTAACGGCTAATAGGTCCAGTTTATTGTGGGCTTTGGTGCCAGATTTATCCGGCCATAATTCGTATGTTAATGCATAATATCGACGAAAAATTATGGGTAAGTTTTTTGCCAGAAAATGAAAGGGTTGTCCTCCGTTTTTCGGCGGATGTTGGTGTCGATTAGGCGAGACATGTATACAGTTAGTGACCGTCATGCGTCGATAGGTGGTATTGATAAGTAGTTATTTTCGATGAGGCTTTTAATGATGAGTCTTGCCAAGTGGTGACAAGCGAAGCGCCACTATGACGTGACGGAGGCAAGGCCTTGTCAGGTGCTGTGTTTTTCGGAATAAAGAAGTCACTTTTGTGCGAATTTCAGGCGATATGTCCTGTGCAAGAGAAGGCGAGGCTTTCTGTAGAAAGTGCGCGAGGATCCAGGGGAGGTCGGGACGAGAGGGTGGAAACCTGGGGAGTGAAAACCCGGGGAGGAAAGGCGAAAAAACGGCGCCCCGTACCGCGGGTACGGGGCGCCTTTTTTGGCCCGCTTTATTCTCGAGGATACCCTTGAGAGTGACTCCCGGGAGTTGCCCCGGGAAGTGACCCTCAGGAGTGAGCGGTGAGCGGCTGTCGCTGGCCCTTCATCAGCAGGAAATAGAAGGCGCCGCCCAGGGCGGCCCCGATCAGCCAGGCATAGCCGCCCAGCGCTTCCAGGGCCGGCACCCATACCGAAGAGACCGAGAACAGCGCGGCCAGGCCGAAGGCGGCGAGTGCCCGCTTGTTCCAGCCCTTGACGTAGTGGTAGGCGCCGTCGGGGTCGCTTGAGAACATGTCCTGGATGTTCAGGCGTTGGCGCTTCACCAGGTAGTAGTCGACCACGATGATGCCGTAGAAGGGGGCCACGATGGCGCCCAGCGCATTGACGAAGCCGGCGATACCAATCTGGCTGATCACCGAGACCCAGAGTGCGCCGACGAAGAAGGCCACTCCGGCGGTGATCAGGCCGCCGATACGAAAGCTGATCTTGCGCGGGAAGAGGTTGGCCAGGTCATAGGCCGGTGGAATGAAGTTGGCCACCAGGTTGATGCCCACGGTGGCGGCGAAGAAGGTGATCGCGGCGATAATGGTCAGCGGCAGCGAGTCGACCCGCTCGATGATGTCCGAGGGATTGGTCAGGGTCTCGCCGAACAGCGCCAGGGTACCGGCGGTGATGATCAGCGCGATGAACGAGAAGAAGGCGACGTTGAGCGGCAGGCCCAGCAGGTTGCCGAGCTTCATCTCGCGCTCGCTCCTGACGAAGCGGGTGAAGTCGCCGAAGTTGATCACCACCGCGGCGAAGTAGGCGATCATGGTGCCGGTGATGGCCAGGAAGGCGCCGATGGCGCTGCCCTGGTACTCGCTCTCGCCACCGAAGATGGTGCCCACCGCGGGCAGCAGGTCGCTGCCGGCCTGGAACCAGACGATGATCATCAGCGCCACCATCACCACGTAGACCAGCGGCCCCGCCCAGTTGAGGAAGTGCTTGATCTTGTCGATGCCCTGCCAGAACAGCGCGATCTGGAAGACCCAGACGATCACGAAGGAGAGCCAGCCGATCAGCGACATGCCGAGGAACTCGCCGCCGGGATCGCCGAACAGCGCGGTGAGCAGCAGCGCCATCGCGGTGGAGGCGAAGTAGGTCTGCACCCCGTACCAGAAGATGCCGATGATGGCGCGCAGCATCGCCGGGAAGTTGGCGCCGCGTACCCCCATGCTGGCGCGGATCATCACCGGGAAGGGGACGCCGTACTTGACGCTCGGCTTGCCGGTCAGGTTGACCAGCCACATCACCACGAAGCCGGCCAGGATGATCGCCGCCATCACCGCCCAGCCGTTGAGGCCGTAGGAGATGAACAGCGAGGCCGCCAGGGTGTAGCCGAACAGGCTCTGGATGTCGTTCGACCAGACGTTGAAGATCTCGAACCAGCCCCAGTTGCGGTCGCGTTTCTTGATCGGGGCCAGGTCCTCGTTGTAGAGGCTCGGGTCGCGATGCTGGATCTCCAGCTCTTGGTCCGTCATGTCCGTCATGGGAGAGGCCTTGTGTTCTTGTGGTGATCCCGGCCCCCTCCCTCGGGAAGGGGCCGGGCAGCAGGAGAGACTATCCCCGCTGTCGGCGAGTTACTGGCAGAAGCGCTGGCAGGGGGCCCAATGCTTCATCAGCAGGTAGTAGGTAAGGCCGGCCGGGATCAGGCTGGCGTACCAGGAAACCGAGGAGAAGGAGAGGGCAGCGGCGATGCCCACCACGGTGGCGATCAGGGCCGCCGGGTTGACGCCGCGGTAGGGCCCCTGCTCGTCGTAGAGCTTGCCGAGGTCCAGGGTGCGGCGGCGCACCAGGTAGTAGTCGACCACCAGGATGGCGAAGATCGGGCCGAGGAAGGCGGAGTAGGTCTGAACGAACAGCTGCAGGCCGTCGGCGGAGTCCGGCTGCACCAGCTCCCAGGGGAAGGTCGCGAAGGCCAGCAGGCCGACGATCACGGTGGCGGTACGGAACTTCAGCTTGAAGGCGTCCATCAGCACGTAGGTCGGCGGCACCACGTTGTTGAGCACGTTGGTGGTCACCTGGGCGAAGGCGATGAACAGCAGGGTGGTCATCAGCAGCGGGGTGTTGTCCACGGCGTTGGCAAACACCTGGACCGGGTCGGCGACGCCGGTGGCCTCGGAGACCATGTAGCCGATCAGGCCCATGAACAGGGTGCAGGGCAGGATCGACATGGCGTACAGGGTGGTCAGAAGCCCCGGACCGCTGCCCTCCTTGTGCTCGCGGGAGTAGTCGCTGACGTTGAGCATCATGGTGCTGTAGATGCCCAGAAACAGCATGGTGGCGCCCCAGAACGGCATGCCCCAGGAGCCTTCCATGGTCAGCATGCTCGCCGAGAGCTCGTCGCCATAGCGCTGCACGGTGCTATAGAACATGTAGACCAGCGAGGCCAGGATGAAGGCGCTGCCGATGTTCTCCAGCCACTTGATGCCCTGGAAGCCCAGCACCGACAGGGCGATCTGCAGGAACTGGAAGGTGATGAAGAAGAAGATCAGGTTGTCGAAGCCGAACAGGGTCGCCGAGACCATGTTCAGCGCGCCGGCGCCGATCCAGCTCTGGAAGCCGTACCAGACGATGGCGGGCACGGCGCGCACCAGCCCCGGCAGGCGGGTGCCGGCGAAGCCGAAGGCGCTGCGCGCCTGGACCATGAAGGGGATGCCGTACTTGTAGCCGGCGGCGCCGTTCAGGGCCAGGGCGATGCCGATCACGAAGCAGCCGATGGCGATCGCCAGCGTCGCCTGAAGCAGGTTCAGGGTGCCGACCACGCTGGAGCCCATGGTGAAGGTGCCGATCGAGACGCAGCCGCCGAACCAGGCCAGCAGGTAGGAGGTGCGCCCCATGATGCGGGTCTTCTGGGGGGCCAGCGATTCGCTGCCGGCGGCCTTGGTGTCATGGGAAGCGTCGTGGCTCACCCGGGTATCATCGCCGGGGACGGCGCGGGAGGTCGAGAGGGTCATGGTGCTCTCCTCGCAAGATGCTGCAGTCGTTGTGGTTGTTGTCCGACCCGTTCAGGGGCCGGGGTCGCCTGCGCGATGCGCGGCTCGGCTCGAAGCGTCGGCGTCAGCGCAGGCCGGCGCCGTGGGACAGGTGCTCGAAGCGCCCGGTGAAGGCCTTGGCGCGCGGGAAGGCCAGGTCGCCCACCTTGCTGGTGCCGAGTCCCAGGCCGACCAGCGCCTCGCTGAGCTTGACCGCGGCGGTCACGCCCTCGACCACCGGCAGGCCGACGGCCTCGCTGATCTCGTCGGTGAGGTCGGCCATGCCGCCGCAGCCCAGCACAATGGCGCCGATGCCGTCCTCGTCCCGGGCGCGGCGGCCCTCCTCGATGATGCGGGTGAGCGCGGCGTCGCCGTCGTCTTCCAGGTCGAGCACCGGGATCTCGGCGGCGCGGACCCGCCGGCAGTGATGGCTGAAGCCGTACTGCTCGAGCAGGTGCTCGGCGATGATGCCGGTGCGGCCCAGGGTGGTGACCACCGAGAAGCGGGTGCTGATCAGCGTAGCCATGTGGAAGGCCGCCTCGGCGATGCCGATCACCGGGGCCCGGGTCAGCTCGCGGGCGGCCAGCAGGCCCGGGTCGCCGAAGCAGGCGATGATGTAGGCATCCACGCCGTCGCGCTCGCCGGCCATCACCTCCTCGAGCACGCCCACGGCGCTGATGGCCTCGTCGAAGTGACTCTCGATGGAGACCGGCCCGTGCGCCGGCTGGGTGGCGGTGATGACGGTGCCAGGGGCGGCGATGCCCTGGGCGGCGGTACCGATGGTGTCGGTCATGCCGCGGGTGGTGTTGGGGTTGATGACGCGAATCTGCATGGGGTCTCTCGCTGTCTCGTTATTTTTGTGAACAAGTAATTTGTTTCTTGTACACAAAATAGGATGCCGAGATCGGCAAATCAAGTCCGAATCGGATGGCAGGGGTGTCCAGTAAATCCTTTAAAATCAGTAATATAAATAATAATTAGAGAAAAAATTGTGCCGCCATTCAATGTATACAGCTGATCGTCGCTATTTTTCCTAGCAAAATGCATACATTTTTAATTGTGTAATGAATACAATGGCGGCGGTAGCGATTTATTGCCCGCCATCCCGGGTCCCTCCCGGGATCCACCGGCGCCGAGCAGGGCAGCGACGCGGGCCGTCGCGGTGGGACACGACGGCTCGGCAGCTTTCCCTTGGCTCGGGGGTTGATTTCTTGTATACAAAAATGGAGTCTGAGGGACGCGCCCCAGCTCGACCGGAGGAGAGGCGATGCGCCTGCTGATGCTTAACGGCAACACCAATGCCGCCATGACCGCCGCCATGGCCACGCGGGCCAGGGTGTTTCTCGGCGAGGCGATCGAGGTGGACGCCGAGACGGCCGAGCAGGGCGTGGCCTACATCGGCTCGCGACGCGACTGTGCCCTGGCCGGCGCCGCCGTGGTCTCGAGCCTCGAGCAACGCGAGACACGGGATCACGCGGCCGTGCTGCTGGCCTGCTTCGGCGAGCCGGGGCTGGCGGCGGTACGCGAGATCAGTTCGGTGCCGGTGGTCGGCCTGCTCGAGGCCTCGGTGCTCTCGGCGCTGCAGCTTGGCGCGCGCTTCGCGATCGTGACCCCGGGGCGCCGCTGGCCGCGGATGATCGAGGATGTGCTGCACGACCTGGGCGTCGCGCGCCACTGCCTGGGCATCACGCCGGTGGAGATCGGCGACCTGGTCCTGCCGGCCGAGCGCGAGGCCGCCCGCGAGCGAATCCAGGCGGCCATCGACGACCAGCAGGCGCGGCTCGCGCCCGATGCGATCATCGTCGGCGGGGCCGCCTTCGCCGGCCTGGCCGCGGCGCTCTCCGCCCCGCCCGGGACCCGGCTGATCGACTCCCTGGACGCCGGCCTGGCCCAGAGCCTGGCGCTGATGCGGCTGACCGCCGACTGAGGGTGGGAGGATCTTGCAACGACAATGGGCACACCCTATCCTTTAATTGTATACATTTAGTGTTGCTCAAAATGGCCGCCATGCGCCATCGAGTCAGCCCCTAACAAGAAGGAAGCTACGCCATGACCTCACCGACCCGAGGGGACTATCCGCGTGACCTGATCGGCTATGGCCGCACGCCGCCCCAGGCCAACTGGCCCGGCAAGGCACGCATTGCCGTGCAGTTCGTGCTCAACTACGAGGAGGGCGGCGAGAACTGCGTGCTGCATGGGGACGAGTGTTCCGAGCAGTTCCTCTCGGAGATCATCGGCGCCCCCGCCTTCCCCGATCGCCACCTGAGCATGGAATCGATCTACGAGTACGGCTCCCGCACGGGCGTGTGGCGGATCCTGCGCGAGTTCGAGCGCCGCGGCCTGCCGCTGACGGTGTTCGGCGTGGCCATGGCGCTGGAGCGCAACCCCGAGGTGGCCCACGCCTTCAAGGAGCTGGGTCACGAGATCGCCTGCCACGGCTATCGCTGGATCCACTACCAGAACGTCCCGGAAAAGCTCGAGCGCGAGCACATGCGCAAGGCGATCGAGATCTTCCAGTCGCTCTACGGCGAGAAGCCGCTGGGCTGGTACACCGGCCGCGACAGCCCCAACACGCGCCGGCTGGTGCTCGATGAGGGCAACTTCCTCTACGACAGCGACTACTACGGCGATGACCTGCCATTCTGGACCCGCGAGGCGGACAGCCAGGGACGCGAGCAGTCACATCTGGTGGTGCCCTACACCCTGGACACCAACGACATGCGCTTCGCCGCCCCTCAGGGCTTCAACACCGCGGATCACTTCTTCACCTACCTGCGGGATGCCTTCGACGTGCTTTACGCGGAAGGTGAGGACACCCCGAAGATGCTCTCCGTGGGCATGCACTGCCGGCTGCTCGGCCGTCCCGGACGCTTCCGCGCCCTGCAGCGCTTCCTGGATCACATCGAGGCCCACGATCGCGTCTGGGTCACCCGCCGCGTGGACATCGCCCGCCACTGGGCCGAGCACCACCCGGCGCCCTGAGTCGGCGTCATATACCGAGCCGGGCGGTGCGCCGCCCGTCCCGCCCCGCATTCTTCAGGAGCCGTCATGCTTGAACTCGAGGCCCAGCCCCTCACCCCGGAGGCCTTCGCGCCCTTCGGCGACGTGATCGATACGCGCACGTCCGACTACTTCCATATCAACGCCGGCCGCACCCGGCGCTACCACGACCTGGCCCGGGTCGAGACCCTCGGCGAGCAGGCCCATACGTTGATCAGCATCTTCGTCAGCCAGCCGGTCCAGGCGCCCCTCGAGCTGCCGTTTCTCGAGCGCCATCCCCAGGGCAGCCAGGCCTTCGTGCCGATGCATGAGGAGCGCTTCATCGTGGTGGTGGCGCCGCCCGGCGAGACCATCGAGCCGAGTGACGTGCGCGCCTTCGTCACCGACGGTCGCCAGGGCGTCAACTACCGCGCCGGCACCTGGCACGCCATCCAGTCGGTGCTCGAGCGCGAGGGCGAGTTCCTGGTGGTCGACCGCGGCGGCGAAGGCAACAACTGCGACGAGCACCCCATCGACATCCGCGTGACCCTGCCGCAAGGCGAGGCCGTCGCGCCGACCAGTAGCGAACAGGAGTCCACTTCATGAGTCAGCCGCGTCAGTACTACGCGCCAACGGGCGGTCACCCGAGCCAGAAGGTGATGACCACCGACCGCGCCATGTTCACCGAGGCCTTCGCGGTGATTCCCAAGGGCGTGTATCGCGACATCGTCACCAGCAAGCTGCCCCA
Organism: Halomonas pelophila; assembly: GCF_040196315.1. Taxonomy (NCBI): domain Bacteria; kingdom Pseudomonadati; phylum Pseudomonadota; class Gammaproteobacteria; order Oceanospirillales; family Halomonadaceae; genus Halomonas; species Halomonas pelophila. The sequence goes on along the minus strand of NZ_JBEGCI010000007.1, from coordinate 70,065 downwards.
CTGGGAGAAGACCCGGCTGTGGGTGCTGTCGCGTCCGCTGTCCGGCTTCGCCGAGACCTTCTCCCAGTACATCATGGAGGTCTCCCCGGGCGGCGGCAGCGAGCGTCCCGAGACCGACGCCGGCGCCGAGGGCGTGCTGTTCGTGGTGGACGGCGAGATGACGCTGACCATCGAAGGCGAGAAGCACCGCATGGTGCCTGGCGGCTACGCCTTCCTGCCGCCCGGCAGCGACTGGCAGCTGCGCAACGAGGCCGACGCCCCGGTGCGCTTCCACTGGATCCGCAAGGCCTACGAATACGTCGACGGCATCGACGTGCCCGAGGCCTTCGTGGTCAACGAGAACGACATCGCGCCCTCGGTGATGCCGGACTGCAACGAGGTGTGGGCGACCACCCGCTTCGTCGACCCGGACGACCTGCGCCACGACATGCACGTGACCATCGTCACCTTCCAGCCCGGCGGCGTGATCCCCTTCGACGAGACCCACGTCATGGAGCACGGCCTCTACGTGCTCGAGGGCAAGGCGGTCTACCACCTCAACCAGCAGTGGGTCGAGGTCGAGGCCGGCGACTACATGTGGCTGCGCGCCTTCTGCCCGCAGGCCTGCTACGCGGGCGGCCCGGGGCCCTTCCGCTACCTGCTCTACAAGGACGTCAACCGCCACATGGCGCTGCCCTACAGCCAGCGCCGCTGAGGCGACCCACGGCCACGCCACACGCCGACACCCGCCAATAGGCGGGTGTCGGCGTTTCAGGGCTGCGCTCAGTACTGGCGGTCGATCTCGGTGATGGATTCGCCGGTGTGCCGGGCGTGATCGGCCTCGCTATGCTCTAGGAACGCCCGCACCGACCTGACAGCAGGCCAGCAGACGCGGACTGTCCCGACCGGATCACCACAGACACGTAACAGGGAGTTTCCCATGACGTCCTTTCGTTTCTCACGCCTGGCTTCCCCCCTTGCCGTCGCCGTGGCACTGCTTCCGCTGTCCGCTTTCGCGGCCTCGTTGCCGACGATGCCCTACCTGCCTCTGGAGATGGCGCAGCAGGCTGCCAATGCCGCCATGACGCACTGTCTGGGCGAGGGCGAGCGGGTCAGCGTGGCTGTCGTCGAGCGCGGCGGCGCCACCAAGGTGCTGATCAAGGCGGATGGCTCGGGGCCGCACACGGTCAACAGCAGCACCGGCAAGGCCTTTGCCGCCGCCAGCCTGGGCCGCGAGACCCAGGCCTTCGCCGAGTTTCTCAAGGAGCATCGCGAGTTCGACGGTCTGCGCGACATGGACGCACGCATGGTGATCCTCGGTGGGGGGCTGCCGATTCGCATCGAGGGGGCACTGATCGGCGGCATCGGCGTCGGCGGAGCGCCGTCGGCGGCGATCGACGAAGCCTGCGCCAGGGCGGGGGTCGAGGCCATTGGCGGCGAGTCGCCTTAACCATCGAACCGCTGACAAGGGGCCGCGCAGGGAGGGCCCAGGCGGATGCCGACGCGGCGGTCAGGTCTCAGCCGCGATTGATGTCGGTGATCGACTCGCCGGTGTGCTGGACGTGATCGGCGAGCAGGCGCCGCGCCCGCTCGCCGTCGCGGGCCTTCAGGGCCTCGAGGATGGCGCGGTGCTCATCGGTGGACTCCTGCCAGCGGCCGATACGATCCAGCGCCAGGTAGCGGGCGCGCTCCAGGCGGCCGAGCAGCCGCCGGTGGGTCTCCTCCAGGACCGGGTTCTTGGCGCCGGCCACCAGCAGGGCGTGGATCCGCTGGTTGAGCGCGAAGTAGCCGTCGCGGTCGCCCTTCTCATGGAGCTTCTCCAGGCGCTCCTGCAGGGCCTCCAGCTGCTTGAGCTCGGTGTTGGTCATGCGCTCGGCGGCCAGGCTCACGGCCAGGCTCTCGATGCCGGCCTCGACCTCGAACAGGTGCTCGAGCTCGCGGGGGTCGATCAGCGTGACCACGGCGTTGCGGTTGCGCCGGGTGGCGATCAGGCCGTCGCTGGCCAGCATGCGCAGCGCCTCGCGCAGCGGCGTGCGGGAGATGCCCAGCTGCTCGCAGAGCGCCGGTTCGGCGATGCGCTCGCCGGGGGCCAGTTCGCCGCGCACGATCATGCGCTGCAGCACCTCGTAGGCCTCCTGGGCCAGCGAGGTGGTCTGGATGCGGCGTCGGCCGGGCGGCGAGTCGGCGATGTCGGATGCGGGGACGGCATCGCTGTCCATGGTCATGGGCAGGGCCTCCTTGGAGGGGCAGGAGCGGTGAGCAGGAACAAGCCCGTCGGGCGAATGGGCTCAGTATAGGGCGCGTCATGGCGGGGCGGGAAGGCCGCCGGGGGTTCCCCGGCGGCCCGCATTGCTCGTTCTCAGGCCCGGGTGGTGGCCAGCGGCTGGCGGCCGACCAGCCGCGAGAGGGCCTCGCCCAGGCCCTGGCAGTCCTTGCTGGGCGGCACGGCGAAGCTGCCGCCGCGGGGCGCGGTGGGGGCCAGGTCGACCATCGCCTGGGCCTGGTGCAGAGCGCAGGTCACCCCGTCCAGGGCCGGCACCGGCAGGCGATGCGCCACCGTGCGGGCGAGGCCCGCCAGCGGCGCACCGGCCAGTATCAGCACGTCGGCGCCGTCATCGGCCACCGCCCGCTCGGCCAGCGCCACCAGGCGATCGCCCTGATCCTCCTGGACGCGGCCGATGTGGGCTAGCGGCTCGTCCAGGGCACGGATGCTGGCTAAACGGTCGGCGAAGCCGTAGTTGGCGATGGTCTCGCGGTACCAGGCCTGGATGCGCTGGGAGATGGCGATCACCGAGAAGCGGCTGCCCTGCTGACAGGCGGTGACCAGGGCGGCCTCGGTCATGCCGACCACCGGGATGGGCAGGATCTCGCGCAGTGCGGCAAGCCCGGGGTCGCCGAAGGCGGCGACCACCACGGCGTCGTGGCCGGCATGGGCCTCGGCGGCGACCTGCATGGCCGCATAGCCGCCGACCTGGGACTCGGCCCGGGTCTCGATGTAGGCCACGCCGAAGGGCGCGGTGGCCAGGGTCAGCTCGGTGCCGGGGCGGGTGCTGCGCCGCGCCTCGGCCTCGATCAGGCGGGTCACGTCGGTGGAGATGTTGGGGTTGATGACCAGGAGTTTCATGGCGTGCTCTCGTGTTCGGGTGTCGATGCCGCGCTCTGGGCGCAGGGGCCCTCGCAACCCGCCCGTGAGGGCGGGCGGCGCGGGGTTCTCGTTATGGTCGGGTTCCGTCAGTAGCCCAGGGTGCGGGGCAGCCAGGTGACGATGCCGGGGAAGGCGATGCAGGCGATCAGCACGGCGTACTGGAAGAGGATGAACGGCCAGGCACTCTTCATCAGCTCGTTGAGGCTGATGTTGGAGATGCCGCACATCACGAACAGCAGCACGCCCACCGGCGGCGTCATCATCCCGACCACCAGGTTCATCACGAACAGGAAGCCGAACAGCAGCGGGTCGACGCCGTAGGCCAGCGCGATGGGAGCCAGCAGCGGAACCAGCATGATGTAGGCGGCGTTGGACTCGATGAACATGCCCACGCCGATCAGCAGCGCCATGACCAGCAGCAGGAACATCAGCGGGTCGTCGGTGAGCCCCTGGATCCAGTTGGTGAGCTGCATCGGGATCAGGTCGATGGTGAAGGCGAAGGTCATGGTCGAGGCGAAGGCGATCAGCGCGCCCACCATGGCGGCGGTCACCGCGGCGTTGAACATCGCCTTGGGCAGGTCCGAGAGGCGCAGCTGGCGGGTCACGAAGAAGCCGATCAGCAGCGCATAGACCACGGCGATGGCGGCCCCCTCGGTGGGGGTGAAGGCGCCGGCGACGATGCCGCCGACCACCACGATGGGCATCAGCAGGATCGGCAGGGCACGCCAGGTCTGCACCAGCACGTGGCGCAGCCCCACCACGCCGCCGACCAGCGGATAGCCGCGGCGCATCGACAGGAAGCTCGCCAGGCCCATGAAGCCCAGCGCCAGGATCACGCCGGGGATCACGCCGGCCATGAACAGCCCGCCCACCGAGACCGAGGAGCCGGCCATCAGGGCGTAGATGATCATGGCGTTGCTGGGCGGGATGATGGCGCCCAGGTTGGCGGCCGAGGCCACCACGGCGCTGCTGTAGCCGGTGTCGTACTGCTGGCGCATGGAGGGCACCAGCGAGCTGCCCAGGGCACTGGCGCTGGCCACCGCGGCGCCGCTGACCGCGGCCAGCACCATGCCGGCGACGATGGCGACGTGGGCCAGGCCGCCGTGGACGCGACCGATCAGCGAGTTGGCGAAGTCGACCAGGCGCTGCAGGATGCCGGCGGCAACCATCAGCTCGCCGGCCAGCATGAACAGCGGGATGGCCATCAGCGGGAAGCTGTTGACCGAGTGCATCATGCGCTGGGGCATCACCGAGAAGTCCATGCCGCCGACGTAGAGGCCGACCAGCGAGGCCAGGCCCAGGGCGAAGGCCAGCGGCATGCGCAGCAGGGCGAAGCCCATGAAGGTGAAGATGATGGCGGGGGTCATGAGGCGCTCCCTCCTTGACGACCGGGCGGGGCGCTGGGCAGCGGCTCCAGCCGGCAGGCCTGGGCGATCAGGTGCAGGCAGCAGTGGACGGCACAGATCAGCACGGCGATGTAGAAGACGGCGGCGGTGATCGGCAGGGTCGGCATCATCTCCTGCCACTTGTCGGCCACCGCGCCGACGCTGATCCAGGCGAGGACCGCCATCAGCGCGGCGCCGATCAGCGCCATCAGGCGGGCCAGCGCGTCCTGCAAGGTCTTCGGCAGCAGGCTGACCAGGGCGTCGATGCCGACGTGGATGCCGACCTTGATGCCGTGGGGAATGGCCAGGAAGATCGCCCACACGAAGCACAGGCGCGACAGCTCATCGGCGGAGTCGATGGAGGTGCCGAGCACGTAGCGGGCGAAGACCTGGGCCGAGACCAGCACGGTCATCAGGGTCATGGCCAGCAGGATGGCGAAGTAGGAGGTGCGATCCAGCAGCGCCAGGCCATGCAGGAAATGTCGGGTGAACGGGCTGGAGGCATGCGCCTCCAGCCGGTGCCAGGCGGGTGTCATGACCCCAGCTCCTCGAGCACCCGGTCAACGATCTCCGCGCCGATCTTGTCGCGCAGGTCATCGACCACGCCCTGGCTCGCGTCACGCAGCGCGCTGCGGGTCTCGTCGCTGATCGGGGTGAACTGCATGCCGCGCTCGATCAGCGTCTCGCGGGCCGCCGTGTCCTCCTCGGCGGCGGTCTCGCGCTGCCAAGCCACCGCCTCGGCCATCGCCTCGTGCACCGCCTGCTGCTCGTCCTCGCTCAGTCCCTCGAACTTGTCGCGATTGGCGACCACCACGATGTAGTCGTAGAAGTGGCCGGTATCGGAGAGGTACTGCTGTACCTCGTCGAGGCGCTTGGTGCTGATGATGCTGTAGGGATTCTCCTGGCCGTCGAGCACGCCCTGCTGCAGGGCCCCGTAGACCTCGTTGATGTCCATGGAGACCGGGTTGGCGCCGATGGCGCGGAAGGTGTCCAGGTGGGTCTGGTTGGGCTGCAGGCGGATCTTGAGGTCCTGGAAGTCCTCCACGGTCTCGAGGGGGTGGGCGTTGTTGGTGACGTGGCGGAAGCCGAGTTCCATGTAGCCCAGGGCCGTGAAACCGGCCTCGGCGAGCTTCTCGTCGAGCAGCTCGCCGACCTCGCCGTCGATCAGCGCGAAGGCGTCCTCGCGGCTGTCGAAGGCGAAGGGCAGGCTCAGCGCCTCGAGTTCGGGCACGGTGCGCGACAGGTAGGAGATGCCGATCCAGGTGCCCATGATGGCGCCCGAGTTCACCTGGTCGACGTTCTCGCCGGCGCCACCGAGCTGCATGTTGGGGAACAGCTGGGCGGTCAGGTCGCCGTCGGTACGCTCGGCGAGCTGCTCCTGGAAGATCTCCATGGCGCGGCTGCTGGAGTGATCGTCGGTGAAGTTGCCACCGAAGCGCAGGGTGTCGGCGCCGGCCATCAGCGGCGCGCCGAGGCCCAGGGCCAGCAGCAGGGGGGTGGTGTAACGAACGTTGCGCGTTGTTGTTGTCATCCGAAAATCCTTCGCGGCAAGTGAGGAGGAAGCGGGGCGTGCCCAGGGGCATGCCGACGACTCAGGGAAACCATAGGTCAGGGTTTCTCAAAATTCAAAATACAGAATACGTTTTTTTCACTTATTCAATAAAATCAATTGACTATATTTTTAAAAATATGCGAGCGCGGGATGCTTTTCCGTGGAGCGGCGGGCCGGGCCTGCGCGGGGCGGGTGCCGTTGGCAGTGGGGTGCGGATCGAGGGGACAGCGGCGGGTAGGCGGCAGGGTAGGCGGCTGGGCGAAGGCGGGCATGCGACCGCATCACTCGCCCGAGATGGCCCCCGGCGCACCAGACGACCCTCGGTGGGCGATGGGTCGAGGGGCGATGGGTCGAGGGGGCGAGGCGACGATGGGGCGTGAGGGCGATGGCTCGGGTGACCCAAGCCAACGGCCGACGAGCGCCGGCAGGGCTCAGCGCGTCGCCAGGCCCTCGAGCACCGCGTCGCCGGTATAGCGCATGTGGTCGCGCATGGCGTTGGCCAGGGCCTCGCCGTCGCGGCGCTCCAGGGCGTCGAGGATGCGTTCGTGTTCGCGGGCCGACTCGTCCCAGCGACCGAGCTTCATGTTGGCCGCGTAGCGGGCGCGGGTGATCTTGAGGTTGAGCGTCGTCTCGAGCTCGAGCAGCACGCCATTGCCCGAGATCTCGGCCAGCCGGCGATGGATCCGCTGGTTGAGGCGGAAATACTCGACCCGCTCCTGGCGCCGATAGTGATCCAGCATCTGGTGGTGCAGCGCGCGCAGCTCGGCGATCTCGGCGTCGCTGGCGCGCCGCGCCAGCAGGTGCCCGGACAGCGCCTCCAGCTCCACCATCACCTCGAACAGGTCGGCCACCTCTCGGGGATCCACCTCGGTCACCTTGGCGCCGCGATTGGGCAGCAGCTCCACGAGCCCCTCGTTGGCCAGCACCTTGAGGGCCTCGCGCAGCGGGGTGCGCGAGACCTCGAAGGACTCGCAGAGGCGCTTCTCGGAGATCCGGCTGCCCGGCGTCAGCTCGCCCTCCAGCACCATCTCGCGAAGCTGCTCCGCCACCACCTCGTAGAGCGACAGGCGGCGAAGCGGCGCCGAGCCGGCGAGGGCCTCGGGGGCCTTCACATCTGCGGTGTCGTCCATGGACATCTCCTGTTGGAAGGCGACGCGATGCCGCGTCGCCGGTTGCCGAAAAGTGTACTTGCAAAATCTGGATCTTGTGCGACTCTTTGCATACTGTATTTTGAATTCAAAATTCAAAGCACGCCAAAAACCCGAAAAGCACGTCCGATAACAACGCCCGACAAGAACACTCGATAAGAACAAGGATCCTGCCCATGCCACGCACCCTGATCGGGATGCTCACTCCCTCCTCCAATACCGTGCTGGAGCCCTATACCGCGGCCCTGCTCGGCGAGCTGATGCCCGAGGTGACCGCCCACTTCCAGCGCTTCACGGTCAAGGAGATCACCCTGAGCGACCAGGCGCTGGCGCAGTTCGACCCGGCCCCGCTGCTCGAGGCCGCCGGCCTGCTCAACGACGCCCGCATGGACGTCATCGCCTGGAACGGCACCTCGGCGAGCTGGCTGGGCTTCGAGGCCGACCGCCGGCTGTGCGCCGCCATCACCGAGGTGACCGGGGCGCCGGCGACCACCAGCGTGCTGGCGCTCAACGAGGCGCTCGATCGCACCGGTGTGACCCGGCTCGGGCTGGTAACGCCCTATCTCGACGACATCCAGGCGGCGATCATCGCCAACTACCGGGCCGAGGGGATCGAGGTGGTCGCCGAGCGCCACCTCAACGATCGCGGCAACTTCTCCTTCTCCGAGTACGACGAGGCGACCCTGGCCGAGATGGTGCGCGAGGTGGCCAAGGCGAAGCCCCAGGCCATCACCATCCTCTGCACCAACCTGCGCGGCGCGGGCATCGTGCCCGAACTCGAGCGCGAGCTCGGCATTCCCATCTACGACTCGGTCAGCGTCACGGTCTGGAAGACCCTGGCCCTGGCCGGGATCGATCCGGCCCGCATCACCGGCTGGGGAGGGCTGTTCCAGGACCCGCGCCTGACGGCGTGAGGCCGGCAGCGCTCCCCGACCTCCACGGCAAGACCACCATCAACAATCCCAATCACGAGGTGACCCGATGCCAACCATGACCCCCAAGAAGATCGCGCTGGGCGTATCGCTGGCCGGCGGCCTGCTGCTCGGCGGCCTGGCCCAGGCCGAGACCATGCTGCGCACCGTCGGCAACTTCTCCGGCAACAAGCTGCACGTCGAGGAGGTCGAGCGGCCCTTCTTCAATGAGCTGAACGCCCGGGACGACCTGGCCGTCGTCTACAACCCCATGGACGCCATCGGCGTCGAGGCGGCCGACGCCCTGCGCCTGATCCGTTCCGGCGCCTTCGACGTGATGTCGGTGCAGATCGGCATGGCCTCCCGGGACGAGCCGTTCTTCGAGGGCATCGACCTGGCCGGCGTGTCGCCGAGCCTGGATGCCCAGCGCGAGGCGGTGGATGCGGTACGCGAGGCGTTCGATGCGCGCCTGCAGGAGCGCTTCAATGCCAAGCTGATGACGCTGTGGCCCTTCGGCCCGCAGATGATGTTCTGCAACGGCGACATCGACGGCGTCGAGGACCTCGCCGGCAAGAAGGTGCGCGTCTTCACCCCCTCCATGTCGCGCCTGGTGGAAGGCCTCGGCGCCACCCCGGTGACGCTGCAGTTCAGCGAGGTCTACCTGGCCCTGCAGCGCGGCGTGGCCGACTGCGGCGTGACCGCCCCCTCCGCCGGCAACAACGGCAAGTGGCCGGAGGTCACCGACACCTTCGTGCCGCTGCCGCTGGCCTACTCGGTGCAGGGGCACTTCATGAACCTCGAGACCTGGAACGGCTTCAGCGAGGACCAGCAGCGTGAACTCACCGAGGCCTTCGCGCGCCTGGAAGAACAGATGTGGGGGCTGGCCTCCGACGTCAACGATGACGCCATCGCCTGCAACACCGGCCAGGAGAGCTGCACCAACCACGAGGCCTACGACATGGACCTGGTGGAGATCGATCCGAGCTCTCGCGAGCTCGTCGAGCAGATCACCAGCGAGGCGGTGCTGCCGGTGTGGGCCGAGACCTGCAGCAAGCAGTACGACGACTGCGCCGCGGTCTGGAATCGCACCGTGGGTGAGGCCTCCGGCCTGAGCATCCAGTAAGCGTCGTCAACCCGCGCCCCGGCCGCGGCCGGGGCGCCCCTGGAGGTGCCCGATGCTATCCCGGAATCCCTACTGGCTCGCCCGCAGCCTGGCCCACGGCGCCGCCGTGGCCGCCGGCTACGCCGCGCTGGGCCTGTCACTGTTGATCACCTTCGAGGTGATCGCGCGCAAGCTCTTCAACTTCTCCCTGCAGGGCGTCGACGAGATCGGCGGCTACGTGCTGGCGATCGGCGTCTCGTTCAGTTTCGCCTACGCCCTGCTGCACCGTGCCCACACCCGGGTCGACGTGCTGATGGCGCGGTTGCCGGCCGTGCTGCAGGCGCCGCTCAATGCCGCGGCGATGCTGATGCTCGCCGCCTTCTCGCTGTTCATGCTGTGGCGGGCGATCGAGACCCTCCACGAGACCCTGGAGTTCGGCAGCCTGGCCAGCACCCCGCTGCAGACCCCGCTGTGGATTCCCCAGAGCCTGTGGGTGATCGGCCTGGGGGTCTTCGCCCTGCTCACCAGCCTGCTGGCCCTGCACGCCCTGGCGCAGCTGGTCACCGGCCGCGTGCGTGCGCTCAACCGGGATTACGGTCCGCGCAGCGCCCAGGATGAACTGGACGAGGCCCAGCATGACTACGGCGACAGCGTGTCCACGACCGCCACCTCCGCCACCCCCGCCACCCAGGGAGGAGACGCGACATGATCGGCGCATTCGAGGTCCTGATCGGCTTTGGCATCATGCTGGGCATGATGGCGGCCGGTATCCACGTGGCGGTGGCGATCTTCTCGGTCGCCGCCCTGGGCACCCTGATGTACCTGGGCACGCCGCTGCTCTACTCCTTCGGCGACACCCTGTGGGGAACCCTCAACGACTTCATCCTCACCGCCATCCCGCTGTTTATCCTGTTGGGGGAATTGCTCCTCCGTAGTGGGATTACCGAGCGGATGTACAGCGCGCTGTCGGTATGGCTCAACCGCATGCCCGGCGGGCTCCTGCACACCAACATCGGCGCCTCCTCGGTGTTCGCCGCCATGTCCGGATCGTCGGTCGCCACCGCCGCCACCATCGGCACCGTGGCGCTGCCGGCCTTCGCCGAGCGCGGCTACAGCGAGCGCCTGGCGCTGGGTACCCTGGCCGCCGGGGCGACGCTGGGCATCCTGATCCCGCCCAGCATCAACATGATCATCTACGGCGCGATCACCAACACCTCCATCGGCAAGCTGTTCATCGCCGGCATCCTGCCGGGGCTGGCGCTGGCCGGGGCCTTCATGCTGGCGATCATGGCGTTCAGCCTGCTGCGCCCCGAGGTCGCCGGCGAGCGCGAGCCGCGGGTGCCGCTGCGCGCGCGGCTCGCCTCGCTGGTGGACCTGCTGCCGCCGGCCTTCGTCTTCGCCATCGTCATCGGCAGCATCTACAGCGGCTGGGCCACGCCCACCGAGGCCGCCGCGCTCGGCGTGGTCGCCGCGCTGCTGCTGGCCGCGATCAATCGCAAGCTGACGCTCACCATGCTCCACGAGTGCTTCCTGTCGATGGCGCGGACCACGGCGATGATCATGCTGATCATCGTGGCGGCCTTCTTCCTCAACTACATCGTCGGCATCCTCGGCATCCCCCATACCCTGACCCAGTGGGTCGCCGACCTGGGGCTCTCGCCGCTGGGGCTGATCCTCGCGCTGGTGATCTTCTACCTGGTGCTGGGCTGCTTCCTCGAGACGCTGTCGATGATGATCGCCACCGTGCCCATCGTGGTGCCGATGGTGGTGCAGTTCGGCTTCGACCCGGTGTGGTTCGGCATCTTCCTGGTGATCATGATGGAGATCTCGCTGATCACCCCGCCGATCGGCATGAACCTTTACGTGGTGCAGGGCGTGCGCGGACGCGGCTCGATCTCCGACGTGATGATCGGCAGCCTGCCGTTCCTCGCCATCATGCTGGCCTTCGTGGCGCTGATCATCATCTGGCCGGGCCTGGTGCTGTGGCTGCCCGAGGCCATGGGCTAGGGCCCTGACGTCATTTAACGGCCGGCGCCCCGCCGGCCCATTCCGACACTTCAGACGAGGCACGCGACATGTCACGCTTCGACACCATCATCAAGAACGGCCAGCTGATCACCGCGGCCGATCGCTACACGGCCGATATCGGCATCAAGGACGGGCGCATCGTCGCCCTGGGCCAGGCGCTGGGCGAGGCCAACGAGGTCATCGACGCCCAGGGGCTCTGGGTGATGCCCGGCGGCATCGACGCCCACTGCCACCTCGACCAGCCGCTCGGCGACGGCGCGGTGATGGCCGACGACTTCCTGACCGGCACCCGCTCGGCGGCCTGCGGCGGTACCACCACGGTGATCCCCTTCGCCGCCCAGCAGAAGGGCCAGAGCCTGCGCGCCGCCGTGGAGGACTATCACCGGCGCAGCGACGGCAAGGCCTTCATCGACTACGCCTTCCACATGATCGTCACCGACCCCACCGAGACGGTGCTCAAGGAGGAGCTGCCGGCGCTGATCAACGAGGGCTACAGCTCCTTCAAGATCTACCTGACCTACGACGACCTGAAGCTCAACGATCGCGAGGTGCTCAACGTGCTGGCCATGGCCCGCCGCGAGGGCGGCATGGTCATGGTCCACGCCGAGAACGCCGACTGCATCGCCTACCTGACCGAGCTGCTCGAGGCCCAGGGTCAGACCTCGCCGTTCTATCACGGCGTGGCCCACTCGGCGATCGCCGAGCGCGAGGCCACCCACCGCGCCATCTCGCTGGCCGAGCTGATCGATGTGCCGCTCTTGATCGTGCACGTCTCCGGCCCCGAGGCGATCGAGCAGATCCGCTGGGCCCAGGGCCGCGGGCTGCGCGTCTACGGCGAGACCTGCCCCCAGTATCTGATGCTGACCGCCTCCGACCTGGACAAGGAGGGCTTCGAGGGCGCCAAGTGCGTGTGCAGCCCGCCGCCCCGCGACAAGGCGGCCCAGGAGGCCGTGTGGCAGGCACTCGAGAGCGGCGTCTTCCAGGTGTTCTCCTCGGATCACGCGCCGTTTCGCTACGACGATGCCCAGGGCAAGAAGCTGCACGGCGAATCGGCCAGCTTCGAGCACATCCCCAACGGCATCCCTGGGCTCGAGACGCGCCTCTCGATCCTGTTCTCCGAGGGGGTGGTCAAGGAGCGCATCGACCCGACGCGCTTCGTGGCCCTGACCGCGACCAACCCGGCGAAGATCTACGGCCTCTATCCGCAGAAGGGCACCATCGCCATCGGCAGCGACGCCGACCTGACGCTGTGGGATCCCGCCGCCCGCTCCACCATCCGCAACGCCGACCTGCACCATGCCGTCGACTACACCCCCTACGAGGGCGTGGCGCTCACCGGCAAGCCGGTGCTGACGCTGTCCCGCGGCCAGGCGGTGTGCCGCGACGGGGCCTTCACCGCGCCGGCCGGCCACGGTCGCTTCCTGACCTGCGACAAGCCCACGCCCGCCCGGCCGCGGGGCCAGGCGAAGGGGTTCTGAGGATGGCGCAAGATGAGCTGATCGATGACGCCGCCCGGCGCCTGCTGGCGGCCTATCCCCCCGCGGCGATGATCCCGGTGCCCTCGGATCTGGCCCTCGCGGACGAGCGCACGGCCTATGCCGTGCAGTCGCGGGTATCCGCCGCGCTGGGCACGCCCAGCGGCTGGAAGCTTGGCGGCATCGTGCCGGGCGAGACGCCGCGCTACTCGCGGCTCTTCGCCGAGTGGAGCCAGGCCTCGCCGGGGCGCTTCTCGCGTGACGCCTTCCATCGCGTCTACCTCGAGCCGGAGCTCGCCGTGGTGATGGGCGAGGCCTTGCCCTGCCGCGAGACGCCCTATCGGCTCGACGAGGTCGCCCCACGGGTCGCGAGCCTGCACGCGGCCATCGAGCTGGTCGATAGCCGTTTCGTCGAGTGGCCGGCGGTGCCGGCGCTGTGGCAGCTGGCCGACGGGCTCAGCCACGGCGCCTTCGTGCTGGGCGAGGCGGCGCCGGCGGGGGATCTTGGTCAGATGTGCGACGCCGCCTACCGCCTCGAGCTCGACGGCGAGCCGGTGCTCGAAGGCCAGGGCGGTCATCCTGGCGGCGACCCGGCGCGGCTGCTGGTGGAGATGATCAACGACCACATGGTGGCCACGGGGCAGGGCATCGCGGCCGGCGAGGTGATCACCACCGGCACCTTCAACGGCGTGGTGGAGATGCGCGCCGGCCAGCGGGCCCGGCTGGCCTTCGCCGGCATCGGCGAGGCCACGCTGGCCCTGGACTAGCCGGCGCTCGAGCCGACCCACTCTCTACTTGCCCGACGCAACGAACCGCGGCGCCTTCAGGCGCCGCGGTTCATTGCGTCCTCCTCACGACCCCTTGCGAGTCGCCGGGGAGGGGCCGGCCGCTCAGAACGGCTTGTAGGGCAGGAACTTGCCGTCCAGTGTGATCACCGCGCGCGACCCGCCCTCGGGATCCTCCACCTTCTTCACATCGAGCTTGAAGTTGATGGCGCTGATGATGCCGTCACCGAACTCCTCGTGCACCAGGGCCTTGAGGGTGGTGCCGTAGACCTGAATCATTTCGTAGAAGCGGTAGACGGTCGGATCGCTGGGGATCGCTTCCTCGAGGCTGCCGCGCAGCGGGATGGTCTGCAGCAGCGCCACGTCGTCGGCGTCGAGCTCGAGGGTCTTGCCCACGACCTCGGCGGCCTCGGCGGGCAGCGGGTGCTGGCCGAGCAGGGCGGCGGTGACGAAGGCCACGCTCAGTCCGGTGCCCTCGGTGATCTCGGCGAACGACAGGTCCTTCCTGGCCTTGGCGATCAGCGCGCGGTCGGTGAGTGCCTGACGAGCGGCTTGACGGTTCTGGGATTGCAGCATGGTGATGGCTCCTTGGATGGATCAGACAGCTGCGGGCAGCTGTTCGGGGGTGGCGCGGACCCGGGTGTGGTCCGCGAGGGGAACGAAGGTATTGGTGCGGCCGTCGAGGGCATCGATCTGGCCCGAGGCGATGTCGTAGACCCAGCCGTGCAGCGCCAGGCGCCCCTCATCGAGGGCGAAGCGCACCGAGGGGTGCGTCTTGAGGTTGGCCAGCTGGGCGATCACGTTCTCGCGGACCAGCGCATCGACGCGCTCGCGCTCGCTGGCGTAGTGGCGTGCCCGGTTGACGATCCGCGCGGAGTCGGCGTAGCGCAGCCACTTGTCGACGGCGGGCATGTGCTCCATGCACTGGCAGCTGGCGATGGCCGTCATGGCGCCGCAGTCGGAGTGGCCGCAGATCACGATGTCGGCCACGCCCAGGGCCGTCACGGCATACTCCACCGCGGCGGAGACGCCGCCGGGCTCCGGGCCGTAGGAGGGCACGATGTTGCCGGCGTTGCGGATCACGAACAGGTCGCCGGGCTCGCGCTGGGTGACCAGCTCCGGGACTAGGCGGCTGTCGGAGCAGGAGATGAACAGTGCCCGGGGCGACTGTCGGGAGGCCAGGTCCCGGAACAGGGCGGCGCGTTGCGGGAAGGCGTCGCGCTGGAAGGTCAAGAAACCGTCGATGATGTCCTGCATGGTGGGGGCTCCGTCTGCGCCGTTACGATGCAGCGCAATCTACGCCCGCCTACTAATAAGGTAAAAGACCGATATATAATGATGCACATAAGCACTCATTATGGGTTACGCCATGCTGCTGCGTCATATCCACTACTTCCTCGCCGTCGCCGAGCACCGGGGCTTCACCCGGGCGGCCGCCGCCCTGCACGTCTCTCAGCCGGCGCTTTCCCAGCAGATCAAGCAGCTCGAGGAGCGCCTGGGGGCGCCGCTGTTCGACCGCTCCGGACGCGCGATCCGCCTCACCGATGCTGGTGAGGTCTACGCGCGCTTCGCCCGTCTCGCCCTCCAGGATCTCGAGGCGGGACGTCGCGCCATCCACGACGTCGGCGACCTCAGCGAGGGCAGCCTGCGCCTCGCGATCACGCCGACCTTCACCGCCTACCTGGTGGGTCCGCTGCTCGCGGCGTTCCATGCGAGATATCCAGAGATCACGCTGAGCGTCAGCGAGATGTCCCAGGAGCGCATGGAGGAGCTGATCAACGACGACCGCATCGACGTGGGGATCGCCTTCGACGAGGTGCACTCCGCCGAGCTCGAGGCGACCGAGTTGCTCGTCGAGACGCTGACCCTGGGCGTGGGACGGGACCATCCGCTGGCGGGGCAGGCGCGCATGGCGCTCTCCCAGCTCGACGCCCAGCCGATGATCCTGCTCGACGACGAGTTCGCCACCCGCGAGCGCATCGATCGCTACTGTCGCCAGCACGGCGTCTATCCCCGGGTGATGATGGAGGCCAACTCGATCAGCGCGGTGGTCGAGATCGTGCGCCGAACGTCGCTTGCCACCCTGTTGCCGGAGCCGATCGTCCGGCAACACGACGACCTGCTGGCCCTGGCCCTCGAGCCGGCCTCTTTCTTTCGCACGGCCGTGCTGCTGCAGCGCCGGGGCGCCTATCAGACCGCCGCGGCGCGCGCCTTCGTCGATCTGGCCCTCGAGCACTGCCGGGACCTCGCACCGCCCCGGCCCGAACGGCCCTGAGAGCGCGTCGCTCCGGCGGCTTGCGGCGATTCGTCACCCCCTTCCGGCCTGTGCGGCGATCCTCCTGGCGGCGGCGCCAGGCGCCGTGCGGAAGGCCCGGGATTGCATACATATGCGCTGAACATTTCCCGCCATGGCGGCTCGCGACGCCGCGGGCGGGGTAGCGCGTGATGTTTTTTGCGGGAATTTTTTCCATTTGCACAAGCTTTTGATATGGAATGCTTTTTTTCGGCAAAAAAATAAGCTGGAAATGTTTTCCAGAAAATCTTGACGGACCCCGGGAGTGGCGCCTAGTCTCTGTATACAGAAATATTTTCCAAAGAATAAAACCCGCCACTGGAGGAATCGTCATGGCTCGCATGACCGCCGCGGAAGCTGCCGTTCACGTGCTGCGCAAGGAGGGCGTCGATGTCGCCTTCGGCTTGCCCGGCGCCGCCATCAACCCCTTCTACGCCGCGATGCGCAAGGTCGGGGGCGTCGACCACGTGCTGGCGCGCCATGTCGAGGGGGCCTCGCACATGGCCGAGGGCTATACCCGCACCCAGCCGGGCAACATCGGTGTGTGCATCGGTACCTCCGGCCCGGCCGGCACCGACATGATCACCGGGCTCTACTCCGCCTCGGCGGACTCCATCCCGATCCTGTGCATCACCGGCCAGGCACCGACCGGCAAGCTGCACAAGGAAGATTTCCAGGCGGTCGACATCCAGGCCATCGCCGGCCCGGTCACCAAGTGGGCTATCACCGTGCTGGAGGCCGCCCAGGTGCCGCGTGCCTTCCAGCAGGCCTTCCACCTGATGCGCAGCGCGCGTCCGGGCCCGGTGCTGCTCGACCTGCCCATCGACGTGCAGATGACCGAGATCGAGTTCGATCCGGACACCTATGAGCCGCTGCCGGTCTACAAGCCGGCCGCCAGCCGCGCCCAGGTGGAGAAGGCGCTGGGCATGCTCAACGAGGCCGACAAGCCGCTGCTGGTGGCCGGGGGCGGCATCATCAACGCCGATGCCGCCGACCTGCTCACCGAGTTCGCCGAGCTGACCGGGGTGCCGGTGATCCCGACCCTGATGGGCTGGGGCACCATTCCCGACGATCACCGCCTGATGGCGGGCATGGTCGGCCTGCAGACCTCGCACCGCTACGGCAACGCGACCATGCTCGAGTCCGACTTCGTGATGGGCATCGGCAACCGCTGGGCGAACCGCCACACCGGCACGCTCGAGACCTACACCAAGGATCGCAAGTTCGTTCACGTGGACATCGAGCCGACCCAGATCGGGCGCATCTTCGGCCCCGACTATGGCATCGTCTCCGACGCCAAGGCGGCGCTCGAGCTGTTCATCGAGGTGGCCCGCGAGTGGCAGGCCGAGGGCAAGCTCAAGGATCGCAGCGCCTGGGCCGAGGAGTGCCAGGAGCGCAAGCGCACCCTGCTGCGCAAGACCCACTTCGACGACGTGCCGGTCAAGCCGCAGCGCGTCTACGAGGAGATGAACAAGGCGTTCGGCAAGAACACCCGCTACGTCAGCACCATCGGCCTCTCGCAGATCGCCGGCGCGCAGTTCCTGCACGTCTACAAGCCGCGCCACTGGATCAACTGTGGCCAGGCGGGCCCGCTGGGCTGGACCATTCCGGCCGCCCTGGGCGTGCGTCGCGCCGATCCGGACACCGATATCGTCGCGCTCTCCGGCGACTATGATTTCCAGTTCATGATCGAGGAGCTGGCGGTCGGGGCGCAGTTCAACCTGCCCTACATCCACGTGGTGGTGAACAACTCCTACCTGGGACTGATCCGCCAGGCCCAGCGCGGCTTCGAGATGGACTACCAGGTGCAGCTCGCCTTCGAGAACATCAACTGCCCGGAGATCAACGGCTACGGCGTGGATCACGTCTCCGTGGTCGAGGGGCTGGGCTGCAAGGCGATCCGCGTCACCGAGCCCGACCAGATCGCGCCGGCCTTCGCCGAGGCCCGCGAGCTGATGAAGGAGCATCGCGTGCCGGTGGTGGTCGAGGTCATCCTCGAGAAGGTGACCAACATCTCCATGGGCACCGACCTGGGCGGCATCAACGAGTTCGAGGCGCTGGCCGAGAACGTCGCCGACGCCCCGAGCTCCATCGCCGCCCTGCGTTAAGGAGCGTTAGGCTCGCCGCCGGTGGGGACCGGCGGCGGGCGCTCCGGCAAGACCGCCGACACACACGAAAAGAGACAGGGAGATGCACATGGCCAAGTTTGCCGCCAATCTCAGCATGCTGTTCACCGAGGTCGACTTCCTCGACCGCTTCGAGGCCGCCGCCAAGGCCGGCTTCAAGGGCGTGGAGTACCTCTTCCCGTACGACTTCGAGGCCGCCGAGATCAGAAAGCGTCTCGATGACAACGGCCTGACCCAGGTGCTGTTCAACCTGCCGGCCGGCGACTGGGGCGCGGGCGAGCGCGGCATCGCCTGCCATCCGGACCGCGTCGAGGAGTTCCGTTCGGGCGTCGACAAGGCGATCGCCTACGCCAAGGTGCTGGGCAATACCCAGGTCAACTGCCTGGCCGGCATCCAGCCCGAGGGCGTCAGCGATGACCAGGCGCGCCAGACCCTCGTCGAGAACCTGCGCTTCGCCGCCGAGAAGCTCGCGGCCGAGGGCATCCTGCTGATCGCCGAGCCGATCAATACCCGCGACATCCCGGGCTTCTTCCTCAACCGCACCGCCCAGGCCCTGGCGCTGTTCGACGAGGTGGGCTCGAACAACCTCAAGCTGCAGTACGACATCTATCACATGCAGATCATGGAAGGGGATCTGGCCCCGACCATCGAGGCGAACCTCGCGCGCATCGCCCACGTGCAGTTGGCCGACAACCCGGGCCGCCACGAGCCGGGCACCGGCGAGATCAACTATCCCTTCCTGTTCGCGCACCTCGATCGCCTCGGCTACGACGGCTGGATCGGCTGCGAGTACAAGCCCCGGGCGGGCACCCAGGAAGGCCTGGGCTGGCTGGACGGCGTACGCTGAGCCGGACCCCGACATTCCACGACACGCATCTAGGTGACAGGAGAGATATTATGAGCAAGATCGGTTTTATTGGACTGGGCATCATGGGTCGTCCCATGGCGGGCCACCTGCTGGACGCCGGCCACGAGCTGACCACCGTCAAGCGCGGTACCCTGGACGAGACCCTGGCCTCCAAGGGCATGCAGGCGCTCGCTGATCCCAAGGCGGTCGCCGAGGCCTCTGAGGTGATCATCACCATGGTCCCGGACACCCCGGACGTCGAGACCGTGCTGTTCGGTGAGGGCGGCGTGATCGAGGGCCTCAAGCCCGGCACCCTGGTGATCGACATGAGCTCCATCGCGCCGATTCCCACCCAGGAGTTCGCCAAGCGCGTCAGCGAGGCCGGCGGCGAGTACGTCGACGCCCCGGTTTCCGGCGGCGAGGGCGGCGCCATCAACGCCGCGCTGACCATCATGGTCGGCGCCACCGAGGAGGGCTTCCAGCGCGCCACGCCGATCCTCGAGGTGATGGGCAAGACCATCACCCACATCGGTGGACACGGCGCCGGCCAGACCTGCAAGGTGGCCAACCAGATCGTCGTCGCCCTGACCATCGAGGCGGTCTCCGAGGGGCTGCTGTTCGCCTCCAAGGCCGGCGCCGACGTGGCCAAGGTGCGCGAGTCGCTGCTCGGCGGTCTTGCCCAGTCGAAGATCCTCGACGTTCACGGCGAGCGCATGATCAAGCGCACCTTCGATCCGGGCTTCAAGGTCAAGCTGCACCAGAAGGATCTCAACCTGGCGCTGGAAGGCGCGCGTACCCTCAACCTCTCGCTGCCCGGCACCGCCAACGCCCAGCAGCTGTTCCAGGCCTGTGCCGCGCACGATGGCGCCGACTGGGATCACGCCGGCATGGTCCGGGCCCTGGAGTCTCTGGCCAACCACGAGATCGGCCAGGACTGAGTAACGGCACGTCCATCGACAGGTCGTGAACTCTGCCCGTCGGCTGTCATAGTGGGCCGACGGGTGACAGGGAGGTGACTGCTCCCTGACGGCAGGCGTCGGGTCGTCGCCTGTCGGATCGCCGCTGGCGATCGTTGCCCGGTGGTGGGTTCCCCCTGAAGTACCCTCCCGTCACCGGGCCTTTTTCGTGAAGGAGACTCCCATGAACACACTCAGCCCCCAGGTCGCTCATGGCGCGCTCGAGTCGCCAGCTGCCTGGCTCAGGCAGCTGGCGGATACCGCGATCGCCGCCGTGCATCCCGATACCCTGCTGCCCGACCGGCTCCCCGAGCCGCCCCGCGGGCGCACCCTGGTGGTCGGCGCCGGCAAGGCCGCCGCCGCCATGGCCGCGGCCCTGGAGCGTAGCTGGCAGGCCCATCAGCCCGAGGCGCCGCTCGAGGGCCTGGTGGTGACCCGCTACGGGCATGGTCCACAAGGGAAGGGCCCCCAGGGACCGCAGAGCGAGTGCCGGCGCATCGAGGTCCTCGAGGCGTCGCATCCGATGCCCGACGACCTGAGCGAGCAGGCGGCGCGCCGCATGCTCGAGGCCGTGCAGGACCTGGGGGAAGATGACCTGGTGATCGCGCTGGTCTCCGGCGGCGGCTCGTCGCTGATGACCCTGCCGGCACCCGGCGTGAGCCTGGCCGAGAAGCAGGCGATCAACAAGGCGCTGCTGCGAAGCGGCGCGCCGATTCGCGAGATCAATACCGTGCGTCGCCACCTCTCCGCCATCAAGGGCGGACGCCTGGCGGCCGCCGCGCACCCGGCCCGGGTGCTGACCTGGCTGATCTCCGACGTGCCCGGCGACGAGGCCTCGCTGATCGCCTCCGGGCCGACGCTGCCCGACGCGAGCCGGCCGGCCGAGGCGCTGGCGATCCTCGAGCGCCACGCCATCGAGGTCTCCGACGGCGTGCGCCAGTGCCTGACGGGGCAGGCCACTCCGCCCCGGCCCGACGATGCCGGCTTCGCCCGGGACGAGAGCGAGATCCTCGCCCGTGCCCGGGACGCCCTGGCGGCCGCGCAGGCCGCCGCCGAGCACGACGGCATCGAGGTGCGCCTGCTCGGCGACGATCTCGAAGGGGAGGCCCGCGCGCTGGGCCGCGCCCAGGGCCGCATGGCGCTCTCCGCCCAGGACGGCCTCGAACGGCCGCTGCTGATCCTCTCCGGCGGCGAGACCAGCGTGACCGTCGAGGGCGACGGCCGCGGCGGGCGCAACGTCGAGTACCTGCTGGGGCTGTTCGCGACCCTCAAGGGCGCCCCCGGCATCCACGCCGTGGCCGTGGATACCGACGGCATCGATGGCTCCGAGGACAACGCCGGCGCGCACTGCTCCCCCGAGGATTGGGGCCGGGCGCAGGCGGCGGGACTCGATCCCGACGACTACCTGTCACGCAATGACGCGTATACTTTCTTCGAGGCCCTGGACGACCTGATCGTCACCGGGCCGACGCGCACCAATGTCAACGATTTTCGTGCCATCCTGGTACTGCCGAGGACCTCATGACGCTGCCGACCCACGCCCCGATTCACGCCCCCATCCGTCGCACCAAGATCGTCGCCACCCTGGGTCCCGCCAGCGACCGGGAGGGTGTGCTCGAAGCGATGCTTGCCGCCGGCGTCGACGTGGTGCGCCTCAACTTCTCCCACGGCACCGCCGACGATCACCGCCAGCGCCTGTCGCGGGTGCGCGAGATCGCCGCGCGCCTCGGGCGCAGCGTCGCCGCCCTGGGTGACCTGCAGGGCCCCAAGATCCGTATCGCCCGCTTCAAGGAGGGCGCGGTGACCCTCGAGGAAGGCCAGTCCTTCATCCTCGACATGGGCCTGGACGGCGACCAGGGCGACGCCACCCGGGTCGGCTGCGACTACAAGACCCTGGCCGACGACGTCGCCCCGGGCGATCGCCTGCTGCTCGACGACGGCCGGCTGGTGCTCGACGTCAATCGCGTGGTCGACCACCTGATCCACACCAGCGTGGTGGTGGGCGGCAAGCTCTCCAACAACAAGGGCATCAACAAGCAGGGCGGCGGCCTCTCTGCGCCGGCGCTGACCGACAAGGATCGCGCCGACCTCGCGACCGCCGTCAATATCGGCGTCGACTACCTGGCGATCTCCTTCCCGCGCAGCGCCGCCGACATGCTCGAGGCCCGCGAGCTGCTCGGCGAGGCGGGGGCCGAGATCGGCCTGGTGGCCAAGCTCGAGCGCGCGGAAGCCGTGGCCAGTGATGAGACCCTGGATGGCATCATCCGCGCCAGCGAGGCGGTGATGGTGGCGCGCGGCGATCTCGGCGTGGAGATCGGCGACGCCAAGCTGATCGGCACCCAGAAGCGCATCATCAAGCATGCCCGCACCCTGAACCGCGCGGTGATCACCGCCACCCAGATGATGGAGTCGATGATCGAATCGCCGCTGCCCACCCGGGCCGAGGTGTT
This sequence comes from Halomonas pelophila, assembly GCF_040196315.1. Lineage (NCBI taxonomy): Bacteria > Pseudomonadati > Pseudomonadota > Gammaproteobacteria > Oceanospirillales > Halomonadaceae > Halomonas > Halomonas pelophila. The sequence goes on along the minus strand of NZ_JBEGCI010000007.1, from coordinate 47,883 downwards.
CGACGTGGCCAACGCCGTGCTCGACGGCACCGACGCGGTGATGCTCTCCGCCGAGACCGCCGCCGGCGACTTCCCGGTGGAGACCATCGAGGCGATGAACCGGGTGTGCCTGGGCGCCGAGCGCGAGCGTCGCGCCCAGGAGTCCGGCCACCGCATCCACGAGGGCTTCAGCCGCATCGACGAGACCATCGCGCTCTCGGCGATGTACGCCGCCAACCACCTGGCCGGGGTGGCCGCCATCGCCTGCATGACCGCCTCGGGCTACACGCCGCTGATCGCCTCGCGGATCAGCTCGGGACTGCCGATCATCGGCCTGGCCCATAACCCGGTCGCCCAGCGGCGCATGGCGCTCTACCGCGGGGTGGTCTCGCTGCCCTTCGACACCAGCGAGATGAGTGCCTCCGAGCTCAACGACCGCGCCCTGGCGCTACTGGTCGGGCAGGGCATCGCCGTACCCGGCGATCACGTGATCCTCACCCGCGGCGATCACATGAACGCCCATGGCGGCACCAACACCCTGAAGATCCTCGACGTGGGGGCGGAACACCAGGCCGATGCGTGATTCTTGTATACGATAGGTGCGTCTGCTGTGGTCATTCCGGTGACGGGATGAGAAGCTGTCGGCAAACAACCTAGAGGAACGATCATGCACGAGGAGTGGCAGGAGGAGGTGCTGGCCGAGGTCAGGGCCGGGCGTCGCATCAGCGACCGGGATATCGTCGACCAGGTGCGACGCGCCGTGCTGATGCAGCGCCTGCCGCCGGGCACGCGTCTGCCGGAGGTGACGCTGGGCGAGGTGTTCGGGGTCAGCCGGTCGGTGGTGCGCAAGGCCCTCACCCGGCTCGCCTCCGAGCACGTGGTCGATCAGCGTCCCAACCAGGTGGCGCGAGTGCGGGCGCCGAGCATCGAGGAGACCCGCGAGACCTTCGCCGCCCGGCGCCTGGTCGAGGGCGAGGTCGCCGCGCTGTTGGCCGGCGGCCTCGACGCCGCCTCGGCGGCGCGTCTCGAGCAGGAGGTCGAGCGCGAAGTCGAGGCCCACGGGCGCGGCGACGAGCCGGCGCGCATCGAGCACTCCCTGGCCATCCACCACCTGCTGGCCGACCAGTCGCCCAATCGCGTGCTGGGCGCGATGCTCACCGACCTGATCCTGCGTACCTCCATCGTGATCGCCCTCTACAAGCGGCCGAGCCTCGGCTCCTGCTACCTGGAGGGGGATCACACCTCGCTGCTGGCCGCCCTGAAGGCGGGCGAGGGCGAGGCCGCCCGGGGCGCCATCCTGGAACACCTGGAGAGCCTCGAGGCGCTGCTGGACCTGAGCGCCCGGGAGACCCGCATCGACCTGATGGCGATCCTCGGCCAGGCCGGCGAGGTCGAGGCCTGATCCGGCCTTGATGCGCATCAAGGCGGGCGGCGCTCCGGCGCCGCCCGCCTTGTTCCCTCCGCGGACCTGGCCGACAATGCGGGCTCGTTGACTCGGGCTTTGGATCTCTTCATGACCGCTGTGCTCCGCCTCGCCCTGACCGCCTGGCTGCTGGCGATCGCCTCCCCGGCGATCGCGGGGCCGGCCACCGTGGCCGCCGCCTCCTCACTGCAATTCGCCTTCCCCGAACTGATCGAGCGCTTTCGTGCCCAGGGCGGCGCGCCGGTGCGCATCAACTACGGCGCCTCCGGCAACTTCCGGCGACAGATCGCCCAGGGCGCGCCCTTCGAGCTCTTTCTCTCGGCGGACGAGAAGAGCGTGCTGGCCCTCGACGAGGCGGGCTTCACCGAGGATGCCGGGGTGGTCTACGCGGTCGGCCGGCTGGCCTGGATCCAGCCCCCCGGGCGCGGCGCTCTGCCGAGCGAGGAGGACGCGCTCGCCGCCGTCGAGGCGGCCATCGCCACCCACCGGGCGGGGGAGGGGCGCCCGCGGGTGGCACTCGCCAATCCGGAGCACGCCCCCTACGGCATCGCCGCGCGCCAGGCGCTCCAGCAGGCCGGGCTCTGGGAGGGTTCGGCGCCGCTTCGCGTGATGGGCGAGAACGTCTCCCAGGCCGCGCGCTTCGCCCTGGCCGACGAGGCCCGCGGCGGGCTGGTGGCCTACTCGCTGGCCCTGGCCCCCACACTCGCCGAGCGGGCCGAGGTCGTGCTGATCCCCGCCGACCGGCACGCGCCGCTGCGCCAGCGCATGGCGCTGATGCCCGGCGCGGGCGAGTCGGCCCGCGCCCTCTACGCCTGGCTGCAGGGCGAGGAGGCGCGCGAGATCCTGGCGCGCTTCGGCTTCCAGCCGCCGACCCTGACCCAGACGGACGCGCGCTGATGGACTGGACGGCGCTCTCGGTCTCGCTGCGCCTGGCGGGGCTGACCTGCCTGCTGCTGCTGCCGGTGGGGCTGTGGCTGGGGCGTGCCCTGGCGTTGTCGCGCTTTCGCGGCCGCGCGCTCTGCGAGGCGCTGGTGGCGCTGCCGCTGGTGATGCCGCCCACGGTGCTGGGGTTCTACCTGATGCAGGCCTTCGGGGTGCAGGCGCCGTTCGGCGCCGTCTGGCAGTCGCTGACCGGCGGCGGGCTCAACTTCACCTTCACCGGCATCCTGCTCGCCTCGCTGGTCGCCAACCTGCCCTTCGCCGTGCAGCCGATCCAGCGCGCCTTCGAGACGATCCCCCCCAACCTGCGCGAGGCGGCCTGGTGCAGCGGCCTCTCGCCGAGCCAGACGCTCTGGCGCATCGAGCTGCCGCTGGTGTGGCCGGGGCTAATCTCGGCCCTGGCGCTGACCTTCGCCCACACCCTTGGCGAGTTCGGGGTGATCCTGATGGTCGGCGGCGCCATCGACGGCGAGACGCGCACCCTGGCCATCGCCATCTACGACCGGGTCCAGGCCTTCGACGAGGCGGGGGCGGCGGTGATGTCGGCCATGCTGCTGCTGGTCTCCTTCCTGACCATCGGCCTGGTCTACGGGCTGGCCGGGCGACGCAGGTGGCGCCGTGGCTGAGTCGACGCGAGGCGCCCAGCCGCAGGCGAACGGCGAGCGGCTGGCGGTCAGCCTGCACCAGCCCGGGCCGATCCCGCTGGCCGCCGACTTCCACTGCGAGGCCGGGGAGCTGCTGGCCCTGGTGGGGCCCTCGGGCAGCGGCAAGACCACCCTGCTGCGCGCCATCGCCGGGCTCTACCGGCCGGCGGGCGGCGTCATCCGCTGCGCCGGGGAGACCTGGTTCGAGGCCGCGGCGGGGCGCTCGCTGCGCCCCCAGCAGCGCCGCGTGGGGCTGGTGTTCCAGGACTATGCGCTCTTCCCGCACCTGACGGCACGGGGCAACGTCATGGTCGCGCTGGATCACCTGCCTGCCGCCGAGCGGCGCCTGGCCGCCGAGCAGTGGCTCGCCCGGGTACGTCTCGACGGGCTCGCCGACCGCCATCCCGCGGCGCTCTCCGGCGGCCAGCGTCAGCGTGTCGCCCTGGCCCGGGCCCTCGCGCGCAACCCGCGGGTGCTGCTGCTCGACGAACCCTTCTCGGCGGTAGACCAGGTCACCCGGCGGCGCCTGCAGCGGGAGCTGGCCCTGCTGCGCGACGAGATCCGCATTCCCATCGTGCTGGTCACCCACGACCTGGACGAGGCTGCCGCCCTGGCGGATCGGCTCTGCGTGCTGCATGCCGGCCGCAGCCTGCAGCAGGCGCCGGCCGAGGAGCTCTTCCGCCGCCCCGCGAGCCCTGCGGTGGCGCGGCTGCTCGATCGCCACAACGTCTTCGCGGGCCGCGTGGCGGACGACGCGTCCGGGCGCTGGCTGCAGTGGGGCCCCTGGCGGCTGGAGGTGACCCACGGCCTCGAGCGGCTCTCGCCGGGGCAGCGGGTCAACTGGTACCTGCCGCCGTCGGACGTGGTGCTGCACCGTCGCGGCCGTCCCTCGCGGGGCGAGCGCGAGAACCCCGTCCAGGGCCGAGTGGTGGAGATGGCGGTGCTGGGGGGCATCAGCTTCGTGGCGCTGGCCTTCGATCACTGCGACGATACCCTGCGCTTCGAGCTGCCCACCCATGCGGCGCGCCGCAACGGCCTGGCCCGGGGCGAGCGGGTGGGCGTCTCGCTGCTCGCCGCCGGGATCCACCTGATGCCCGAGGCCGGCGCGCCGTCCGTTGATGATGAGCCCGCCGATGATGAGCCCGTCGACGTTGAACCCATCGATGGTGAACCCGCCGACATCAAGCCCGCCGATCTTTCCGACCGCTGAGGAGCCCCCCATGAATGCCACCCGTCGCCAGCTGCTGCTGGGCCTGGCTCTGCTGCCCGCGGCCGGCCTGCTGCCGCGCCCGCTGCTCGCCGCCGAGCCCGATGCCGCCCCGTCTCTCGAGAGCGTGCCGCTGGTCATCCACGGCGCCCAGGGGCCGCAGCGCCTCGAGGTGGAGGTGGCACGAAGCATCCGCGAGCGCAGCCGCGGCCTGATGGAGCGCAACGATCTCGACGAGGGGACCGGCATGCTCTTCCTCTACGATCGGCGCCAGCCCTCGCGCAACGGCTTCTGGATGTATCGCACGCGGATCCCGCTGGACATCGCCTTCATCGATGAGGCCGGCCGCATCGCCGAGATCCACCAGATGACGCCCTGCACCGCCGATGCGCCCGGCGACTGCCCGGTGACCCGCCCCGGCGTGCCCTACCGCGCGGCCCTGGAGGTCAATGCCGGCGCCCTCGAGGCGATGGGCGTGGCGGCGGGGGACTGCGTCAGCTGGCCGGACGGCGGCGGGCTCTGCGCGGGCCAGGCCTCCGAGCCGACGACTCCCTGATCAAGGTGCCGGGCGGCGCGGGCCGAGGCGCAGCACGATCAGCGCCAGCCCGGCGATCACCAGCCCACCGCCGATGAGCTTGTGCGGGCCCAGGCCGTCGCCCATCAGCACCAGCCCCAGCAGCACCGCACCCACCGGCATCAGCAGGGTCAGCGGCACCACGCGGTTGACCGGATGGCGGCGCAGCAGGCCGTACCAGAGGCCGTAGGCCACGATGGAGGACATCACCGCGGTGTAGAACACCGCGCCCCAGCCGGCCCAGCTGGCCGCGGCGATGGCCTGCCACTGATGCTCCTCGAACCACCAGGAACCCAGGGCCACCTGGGGCGTGGCGAACAGTGCCACCCAACCGGCCAGTGCCATGGGCGAGACGTTGGGTCCCTGCTTGATCAGCAGCTGCGAGATGGCCCAGCCCAGGGCGCTGAGCAGCAGCAGGGCGGTGGGCAGCGGCGCCGGCAGCGTCGGGCCACCGGCCAGTACCGCGACCCCGGCGAAGGAGAGCGCCAGGCCGACCCCGCGACGCGGCTCCAGGCGCTCCTTGAGAAACACCACGGCGAGCAGGGTGGCGAAGGGGGTGCCCATCTGCACCAGCAGCGCGCCGGTGCCCGCCTCGGCCTGGCCCAGTCCGATGAACAGCAGGGCGAAGTGCAGGGTGCCGAAGGTCACCGAGAGCAGGGCCAGGAAGGGCAGCTGGTGGCGGGCCACCGGGTGGAACGGCACCAGCAGCGCCGCCACCAGGGCGAAGCGCAGCGTGGTCAGCAGCAGCGGGGGAAGCTCGACCACCCCCAGCTTGATGACGATGATGTTCAGCGCCCAGATGGCGATGACGGCGAGGCCCAGGGCCAGGTCACGAAGCGGCACGATGTCTCCTCGGGGAGGGTCGGCGAAAAGCCTGACAGCATAGCAACTCCGTTGAATGCGGGGACAGCCGGCGGGCTTGGCGTCCCTTGCATGACGCCGGGATGACAGGGCATCTTGAGGCTCGCGGTGTCGATGACGCCCTGCCCACAACGATGCCGGGGTGGCCGCCGACGGGCCGCCCCGCGCCCAGCACAACTAAGGACACGCCATGCCTTCATCACGCCCCGCGCGCAGAGGTGCCGCCGCCCTGGCCGGCGTCCTGCTCGTCAGCGCTGCCTTCTCCGTCTCCTCGTCCGTTCAGGCCCGCGAGCTCTCCGTCTCCACCGTGCTCTCCGACGCCTTCCCCTGGGGGCAGGCCGCCGAGAAGTGGGCCGAGCGGGTCGCCGAGCGCTCCGGCGGGGACCTGACCCTGCGGGTCTACCCCAACTCCCAGCTGGTCAGCGGCGACCAGACTCGCGAATTCTCGGCCATGCGCTCGGGACTGATCGATGCGGCCGTGGGCTCGACCATCAACTGGTCGCCCCAGGTGCCGGAACTGAACCTCTTCTCGCTGCCCTTCTTCATGCCCGACGTCGAGGCGGTCGATGCCGTCACCGGCGGCGCGGCCGGGGAGATGATCTTCGAGGCCATCGCGTCGCGCGGCGTGGTGCCGCTGGCCTGGGGCGAGAACGGCTTTCGCCAGCTCTCCAACTCCCAGGGCCCCATCGACGAGCCGGCCGACCTCGAGGGGCTGAAGATCCGCGTGGTGGGCTCGCCGCTGTTCCAGGACACCTTCACGGCGCTGGGCGCCAACCCCACCCAGATGAGCTGGGCCGATGCCAAGCCGGCGCTGACCACCGGGGCGGTGGACGGCCAGGAGAACCCGCTGTCGGTGTTCGACGTGGCCCGGATCGACCAGGTGGGACAGGAGCACCTGACCCTCTGGAACTACATGAACGACCCCCTGGTCTTCGCGGTGAACCGGCAGGTCTGGGATTCCCTCTCCGAAGAGGAGCGCACCCTCCTGCGCGAAGCCGCCGAGGAGGCCGGTGCCTGGGAGATCGCCATGACCCGCGAGGAGGAGCCCGCGCGGCTGGCGGCGATCAAGGAGCGCGGCGTCACGGTCACCGAGCTCGACGAGGCCCAGCACCAGGCCTTCGTCGAGGCCACCGAGAGCGTTCATGACGAATGGGTGCCGCGCATCGGCGAGGCGATCGTCGAGGCCGCCCGTACCGACATGCAGCCGGACTGACCCCTAGTCCTCAGTCCCTTCGGCCCCGCTCATCGGCCCTTCTCATCGGCCCCTGGCGGGGCCGATCTCGTATCGACTCCGCTGACACCCGACGCCCATGAAACGTCCCGACGCAAGACTCGAACGCCTGCTGGCGACCCTGGCGATCCTGAACATCAGCCTGATCAGCCTGGCCAACGTGGTGGTGCGCTACCTCACCGGCGGCTCCTTCGCCTTCACCGAGGAGTTCTCGGTGTTCCTGCTGGTGGTGCTGACCTTCGGCGGCGCCTCGGTGGCCCTGCGCCGCAATGGCCATATCCGCATCGCCATGCTGGAGCGGGCCCTGCCGTGGGCGCCGCGCCGGGCCCTGATCCTCTTCCAGGGGGCCTGCGGACTGGCCGTGCTGGGGCTGATCACCTGGTACGGCGCCAGGATGACCTGGCAGGAGATCCAGTGGGGCTCGCTCTCGCCGGGACTCGGCCTGCCGCAATGGTGGTACCTGGCCTGGCTGCCGCTGCTCTCGGGGCTGATGTTGCTGCGCCAGGTGCAGCAGACGCTGGATCGCCTGCGCGGGGGGCTAGAGGATGAGTCCTGATCTGTGGATGCTGCTCGCCTTCGTGGGCCTCTTGATCAGCGGGGTCCCGGTGGCCTTCGCGCTGAGCCTGGGCGGGGCCGTGGGCATCTTGGCCGGGCTCTCGCCGGCCATGCTGGCCACGCTCGGCACCAATACCTACAACGGCATCGCCAAGTACCCGCTGATCGCCATCCCGCTGTTCATCCTCACCGGCCTGATCTTCGAGCGGGCCGGGGTGGCGGCGCGGCTGGTACGCTTCGCCCAGGCGCTGATCGGCCCGCGTCACGGCGGCCTGGCCGTGGTGGCGGTGCTGGTCTGCATGATCATGGGGGGCATGAGCGGCTCGGGCCCCGCCGACGCCGCGGCGGTGGCCATGGTGATGCTGCCGAGCATGACCAGGGCCGGCTACCCCAAGCCCTTCTCGGCCACCCTGATCGCCGCCTCGGCGTCGACGGCGATCCTGATCCCGCCCTCGGTGGCACTGATCCTCTACTCCATCGTGGTGCCCGGGGTGGACCTGCGGGCCCTGTTCGCGGCGGGCCTCTTCCCCGGCATCCTGGCCGGGCTGGCGCTACTCGGGCCGGCGGTGCTGGTCTCCCGCCGCCACGGTTGGGAAGGCGGAGTCGGAGGCGGGGAGGCCGCGGCGCGGCCCCGGGTGGGCGAGAGCTTCCGGCAGGCGCTGCCGGCGCTCTTCGCCCCGGTGATCATCCTCGGGGGGCTTCGCAGCGGCCTCTTCACGCCCACCGAGGCGGCGGTGGCGGCGGTGGCCTATGGGGCCCTGGTGGGACTCTTCCTGACCCGGGAGATGCGCTGGCGGGATCTCTGGGAGCTGCTGGGCGAGGCGGCGGTGATCTCCGGGGTGGTGATGCTGATCATCGCCCTGGCCGGCATCTTCGCCTGGGCCGGCACCATGCTCGGCACCTTTCGTCACCTGGCGGAGTGGATCGTCGGACTCACCGACAACGGCACGCTGCTGTTGATCCTGATCATGCTGGCGGTCCTGCTGGCCGGCATGGTGCTGGATGCCATCTCGATCTACCTGATCATGATGCCGATCCTGATCCCGGTGATGCAGCACTTCGGCTGGAACCCGGTGTGGTTCGGCATCCTGCTGGCCATGAACATCGCCATCGGCCAGTTCACCCCGCCGGTGGCGGTGAACCTGATGGTGACCACCGAGGTGGCGAAGATCCGCCTGGAACAGACCGTGGGCTGGGCGCTGCTGTTCGTGGTCGCCATGGCGGTCGCCCTGGCGCTGGTGGCGCTCTTCCCCGAGATCGCCCTGTGGCTGCCCCGGGTGCTGGGCTACAACGTCTGAGGCCGTCGCGGGCGGCTCTCCCGCTGCCCGCGACCGGCCATGCCTGTCGGTGCACTCACTCCCTCTGTGACGCCGTGCCGCTCTCCAGGGTGGCCAGGGTGCGCTGATGCAGGTCCCGGCTGGTGGCGTCGAAGAGCACGAAGCGCACGCGCTCGATGCCTGGGCAGCGGGGCAGGGTGGTGAGCACCGTCGAGATCGCGATCCTCGCCGCCTCGGCCGGCGGGTAGCCGAAGGCCCCGGCGGAGAGGGCGGGGAAGGCGATCGAGCGGACCCCGTGGCGCTCGGCCAGCTCCAGGGCGTGGCGGTAGCAGGCCGCGAGCAGCTCGTCGGCGGGCTCGTCGACACCGTAGACCGGCCCCAGGCAGTGGATCACGTGGCGGTTGGGCAGCGCGAAGGCCTCGGTGATCACCGCCTGGCCGGGGCGGATCGGCGCCAGCGGCCGGCACGCCTCGGCGAGTGCCGGGCCGGCGGCCCGGTGCAGGGCGCCCGCCACGCCGCCGCCGCTTCTCAGCTGGGCGTTGGCGGCATTGACCACGGTATCGATATCGGCCTGGTGGGCGATATCCCCCTGGACGCATTCGATTCGTTCGGTCATGACGCGACTCCTCGATGGCCTGGCCTGCTCTCAGTCTGGCGTCCACATCGGCAGGGCATCAAGGTCCGCCCGCCGGTCCGTGCCCAGCGGCAGGCGGCGGCGCGCCTCGCGAAGCGCCGCCTTGTCCAGGGTCAGCCGTTGCCACTCCTCGCCGGTGCCGAAGGTAAGGGTGGGGTGGTCGTCGTCGACCAGCGGCGGGCAGAACAGCGACTGACCCCACTCGGCGCCGGCGCGATTCAGGCTCAGCCAGTAGAGCTGGTTCTCCATGGCGCGGGTGGTGACGAAGGCGTGCCAGCTGGCGAAGCTGAAGTCGCGGGTGAAGGCGACCGGATGCAGGATCAGCTCGACCCCCTCGTCGGCCAGGCGCCGCGCTAGCTCCGGGAAGCGCAGGTCATAGCAGATGACCACGCCGACCCGCCAGCCGGCGATCTCGGTGACCAGCAGCTGCTCGCCGGGCGAGAAGTGGGCCGCCTCGCCCGAGGCTCCGAACTGGGCGCAGTGGAGCTTGTCGTAGACGCCGGCCAGGCGGCCGTCGGGGCCGACCAGCACCTGGCTGATATGGCGGCGGCTGCCCGCGCGGCGCGCCATGCCGAAGGCGATGGCAGTGCCCAGTTCCCGGGCCAGCTCGGTGAATGCCTCGACCACCGGGCCGCCGAGATCGTCGTCCAGCGCCTCCAGGCAGTCGAAGGCGTCGTCGCTGTATTCCTGGGCGGCGAGCTCCGGCAGCACGATGATATCCGGCACGCCATCGTCACAGGCCACACGCAGGCGATTCGCCAGCTGGTGCAGGTGGGTGAGCTGGTCGGCGCGACAGCGAGTCGTCGGAATGCTGATCTGACCGGCGAGTATCTGCATGGTGTCTCCTGTGGCGGGGCCTGCTGATGGCGGGACTCGGGCCGCTGCTTTTCAATCCATTCGTCAGTCTATTCCCGCGGCAGCCTCGACGCCCATACGTGGACAGCGCCGCGAAAAATTAACGCTCGCGTGATCTACGCTGTGTCTAGACTCCCTCGTAAGCATAAAGGCCGCATCATACGATCGCTTTTTTCGCTAAAGTAGGGGGGAGCGGCTAAGAGCCGTCGGCGGTTCAGGATCGGGACTGCCACTACACGGAATCCGTTTTCACAACACAAGAGGTGTGTTCATGAAACGTCATGCTTTCTCCGCTGCTGCCTTTTCCGGCGCGCTGCTGGGAGCTGCGATGTTTGCATCGCCGGCCATGGCCCAGGAAGAGAAGTACATCACCATCGGTACCGGTGGCCAGACCGGCGTCTACTACGTGGTCGGCCAGTCCGTCTGTCGCCTGGTGAACCGTCTGGAAGACGCCAACATCAAGTGCAACGCGCCCTCCACCGGCGGGTCGGTGGCCAACATCAACGGCATCAAGTCCGGCGAGCTGGACATGGGCGTGGTGCAGTCCGACGTCCAGTACCAGGCTTACAACGGTACCGGGAACTTCGATGGTGATGCCTACGAGGAACTGCGGGCCGTCTTCCGTGTCCACGGCGAGCCGCTGACCATGCTGGCCCGCGCCGATGCCGGCATCGAAGGCCTCGACGACCTGGAAGGCAAGCGCGTCAACATCGGCAACCCGGGCTCTGGCCAGCGCAACACCATGGAAGTGGTCATGGAGGCCAAGGGTTGGACCATGGACACCTTCTCCCTGGCCTCCCAGCTAGGTGCCGCCGAGCAGGCCGCGGCCCTGTCCGACAACAACATCGACGCCATGGTCTATGTGGTCGGCCACCCCAACGGTTCCCTGCAGGAGGCCACCACCACCGTCGATGCCCGCCTCGTTCCGCTGGAGGGTCCTGTCATCGACGAGATCGTCGCGGAGCATCCCTTCTACTCCAAGGTGCTCATCCCCGGCGGCATCTACAAGGGCAACCCGGATGACGTGCCCACCTTCGGCGTGGCGGCCACCTTCGTGACCGATTCCAACACCGACGATGAGGTCGTCTACCAGACGGTCAAGGCGATCTTCGACAACTTCGATCGCTTCAAGCGCCTGCACCCGGCCTTCGAGAATCTCGATCCGCAGGAGATGGTCAGCTCCGGTCTGTCGGCCCCGCTGCATGAGGGCGCCGCACGCTACTATCGCGAGCAGGGCTGGATCGAGTGATCTCCGGTACCTGAGATCACCTCATCCAGGTGTTGAGTGCGCGGTCATCCCGAGCGGTGGCCGCGCACTCTGGTTCTGACGAATGATTACCAGTGTCAATCGATAACTTAGAGCAGGGCTCGCTTATGACCGAGGACAAGATGAGGTCTCCGGGTGATGAGGTCGACCTGGAGGATATGGTCGCCTCTACCGACTCGGGGGCGCGCAAGCCGGCCGGAATGCCGGGCAAGCTGCTGGTCAGCATCGCCGCGGTGTGGTCCCTCTTCCAGCTGTGGATCGCCTCGCCGATCCCGTTCATTCTGGGCTTCGGGGTCTTCAATGCCACCGAGGCCCGATCGATTCACCTGGCCTTCGCGCTCTTCCTGGCCTACATGGCCTATCCGGCGCTGCAGCGCTCGCCGCGAGACCGCATTCCCATCCAGGACTGGGTGCTGGCCGCGGCCGCGGCCTTCTGTGGCGCCTACATGTTCATGTTCTACGAGCAGCTGGCCCAGCGCCCCGGCGCCCCCATCCTGCAGGACGTGATCATCGGGGTGGTCGGTATCGTGCTGCTCCTCGAGGCCACCCGGCGTGCCCTCGGGCCGCCGCTGATGATCGTGGCCAGCGTCTTTCTCTTCTACAGCCTGGCCGGCCCCTGGATGCCTGGCATCCTGGCGCATGGCGGGGTGAGCCTGTTCGGCCTGGTCAACCACCAGTGGCTGACGACCCAGGGGGTCTTCGGCATCGCGCTGGGGGTCTCGACCAGTTTCGTCTTCCTGTTCGTGCTCTTCGGTGCCTTGCTCGACAAGGCGGGCGCGGGTAACTACTTCATCAAGGTCGCCTTCTCGCTGCTTGGTCACTACAAGGGCGGGCCGGCCAAGGCCGCCGTGGTGGCCTCCGGCATGACCGGTCTGATCTCCGGCTCCTCGATCGCCAACGTGGTGACCACGGGCACCTTCACCGTGCCGATGATGAAACGCGTCGGCTTCTCTGCCGAGAAGGCGGGGGCGGTGGAAGTGGCATCGTCGGTCAACGGCCAGATCATGCCGCCGGTGATGGGGGCCGCGGCCTTCCTGATGGTCGAGTACGTCGGCATCTCCTACGTGGACGTGATCAAGCACGCCTTCCTGCCGGCGCTGATCTCCTATATCGCCCTGATCTACATCGTGCACCTCGAGGCCCTCAAGGCCAACATGCAGGGCCTGCAGAGCAGCAATCCGCCCAAGCCCCTGGTGCGCAAGGTGATCGGCTTCCTCGGCGGCCTGCTGCTGATGATGATCACGGCCATGGTGGTCTATTACGGCCTGGGCTGGATCAAGCCGCTGCTGGGCGATGCCACCCCCTGGCTGGTCGCCGTGGTGCTGGCGGCGGTCTACGTGGGCCTCTTGAAGGTGGCCGCCGGCTATCCCGAGCTGGAGCTCGACGATCCCAACGAGCCGGTCTACACCCTGCCCCAGACGCGCCCCACGGTGCTGGTCGGCCTGCAGTACATCCTGCCGGTCGTCGTGCTGATCTGGTGCCTGATGGTGGAGCGCCTCTCGCCGGGGCTGTCGGCCTTCTGGGCGACGGTGCTGATGATCTTCATCATGCTGACCCAGCGTCCGATCACCTCGATCTTCCGCGGCCGCAGCGACATGGCGACGGATCTCCGCGAAGGGGTGATGGACCTGTGGAGCGGGCTGGTGACCGGTGCGCGTAACATGATCGGCATCGGTATCGCCACGGCCACCGCCGGCATCATCGTCGGCGCCGTGTCCCAGACCGGGGTGGGCCTGGTGCTGGCCGACGTGGTCGAGGTGCTCTCCATGGGCAACCTCATGCTGATCCTGCTGCTCACGGCGGTGCTCAGCCTGATCCTCGGCATGGGCCTGCCCACCACCGCCAACTACATCGTGGTCTCGGCGCTGCTGGCGCCGGTGATCGTCCAGCTGGGTGAGCAGAATGGCCTGCTGGTGCCGCTGATCGCGGTGCACCTGTTCGTGTTCTACTTCGGCATCATGGCCGACGTGACACCGCCGGTGGGCCTGGCCTCCTTCGCCGCGGCGGCGGTGTCGGGCGGTGACCCCATGCGCACCGGCTTCCAAGCCTTCTACTACAGCCTGCGTACCGCGGCGCTGCCGTTCCTGTTCATCTTCAACACCGATCTGCTGCTGATCGACGTCTCCTGGCTACAGGGGATCCTGATCTTCGTGGTGGCCACGGTGGCGATGCTGATCTTCGCGGCGGCCACCCAGGGCTTCATGGTGACTCGCAGCCGCTGGTACGAATCCATCCTGCTGCTGCTGGTGGCCTTCACGCTGTTCCGGCCGGGGTTCTGGATGGACATGATCCACGACCCCTATCAGGATATCCCGCCGGCCCAGTTCGTCGAGACGCTGGGTAGCGTCAGCGATGACACCACCCTGCGGCTGCAGATAGCGGGTCTGGACGCCTACGGCGATCCCATGACCACCTACATGACGCTGCCGGTGCCGGAGGGCGAGACCGGCGAGGAGCGCCTGGAGAACCTTGGGCTGGAACTGTTTATCGAAGATGAGAGGGCCGTGGTCGATATGGTCGCCTACGGCAGTCAGGCCGCCGACATGGGCTTCGACTTCGACCAGGAGATCATCCAGGTCCTGGCTCCGGTGGACCGCTGGACCAAGGAGTGGATGTGGATTCCCGCCTTCCTGGTGTTCGGCCTCGTCCTGATGCTGCAACGGCGGCGGCGCGATCGCGATGCCGCCCTGGCTCAAGCCTGAAGGAGGCGCAACCATGTACTCCAAGATCATGTTGCCGGTGGATCTCAACGAGGAGGCGTCCTGGGAGAAGGCGCTGCCCACGGCCCTGGCGCTGTGCCAGAGCTTCGGTGCCTCGCTGCACGTGGTGACGGTGCTGCCCGACTACCGCATGCCGCTGGTGGGCTCCTACTTCCCCAAGAACTTCGCCGAGAAGGCGCATAAAGCGGTCTCCGACGCCCAGCACGAGTTCATCCGTGAACACGTGCCAGAGGACATCACCGTCCAGAGCGTTATCGTCGATGGCTCGCCGTGGGAGGCGATCATCAATGCGGCGAAGCAGCTCGAGATCGACCTGATCGTCATGGCCTCCCACAACAAGCGCAAGTTCGTCGACTACGTGCTCGGGCCCAATGCCGAGCACGTCGTGCATCACTCGAAGATGTCGGTGATGATCGTGCGCTGAGTGGGCATGATGCCATCCTGGCCGATGGCAATAACGTAGCACCCTGCGAACGCCTCTCCTCAGGAGAGGCGTTCGCATTTGGGCGAGTCCTCGCCGCTGGTGCCATGCGGGTGATGATCCTCGCCAAACGCCTGGCCGATCCGTCTCGTGAGGACACTGTGCGTTGAGGGATTCGCGCTTGTGCCCTCTGCGTGAACGGCGGCCGTCGTCTACATTAATCAGACGTTAAGAGATGACGGGCGCCTGTCGGCCACGCGTCGAGATGCGCCCCGAACCGGCCCGGCGGAACCGGGACACCAAAGGCGGAAACAGGGGTGTGACCATGAATGCGGCAACCAGAGAGCAGGACAAGACTGCTGCGCCCAATGTCAGGATCAACATCCGGTCAGTGGGTATGGACAAGCCACGAGCCTGGCTGGCGGCGGGCTTCGAGGATTTTCGCCAGGCCACCTCGGTCAGTCTTGCCTACGGCATGTTCTGGGTGGGGCTGAGTATCGCCATCACCGCCGGTGCCTTCACGCTGGGGCTGTGGCACTGGCTGCTGCCGCTGATTGCCGGGTTCATGTTCCTCGGGCCGCTGGTGGCGGTGGGTTCCTACGGCATCAGCCGGGCGATCGAGGCGGGGCGCGTTCCCAACCTCGGTGATGCGTTCGGCGCCTGGAAGGGGCACGCCGGGCAGCTGGCGATGATGGGCGTGATGATGATGATCTTCTTCCTCGCCTGGATTCGCCTGGCCACCCTGCTGTTTGCGCTGTTCTTCGGCCTCGAGGCACCCAACCCCGAGACGCTCTATGCCTCGCTGCTGACCACCCCCGACGGCCTGATCATGCTGGCCGTGGGTACTGCGATCGGCGCCGTGCTGGCCTTCGGCGCCTTCACCATCAGCGTGGTGGCCATCCCCACCCTGATGGATCAGGATCTCACCTTCATGGAGGGCATCGAGGCCAGCATCCGTTCGGTGGCCAAGAACTTCCGTCCGATGCTGCTGTGGGCGGCCATCCTTACTGGCTGCGTGCTGGTCGGGGTCATGACCTTCTATATCGGCCTGGCCCTTATCCTGCCGGTGCTGGGCCATGCCAGCTGGCATGCCTACGAGGACCTGGTGCGCATCGAACCGCTCGAGAAGCTGGAAAGCTGAGACGATACCCGTCTCGCGGCATGGGTATCGGTGGCATCACATCAATGGAGACAAGAGGGGCGCCCTGGCGCCCCTTTTGCTTTCCGGCTCTCCATGTCCTGACCTCGGGCGCCGAGTGACGTACTCTGTGCCGGTCTTCTTGTCTCAGGAATCCCGCTCATGTCGACCGGATTCATCGTTCGCCTGCTGGCACCACTGTTGTGGCTGCTGTTCGCGCTGCCTCACGCCCAGGCCCACCCCCACGATCAGGACCATCCGTCATCGTCAGACCCAGCCCAGTCGGCGTCCCTGCCCGAGCCCACCGGCAGGGTGATCCTGACCCTCAGCGGGGATATCGCCCATCCCAACGTGGGTGACGAGGCGCACTTCGATCGCGCCATGCTCGAGGCCCTGCCGTCGCGGGTCATCGAGACCCACACGCCCTGGCATAGCGACAAGGGGCGCTTCGAGGGGCCCCTGGTCCGGGCCCTGCTCGAGGCCGTCGGGGCCGACGGCGACTGCCTGCGCATCCGGGCCCTCAACGACTTCGAGGCGCAGGCCCCGCTGTCCGACTTCTATGACCACGACGTGATCCTCGCCATGTCACGCGATGGCGAGCCGCTGGGCATCCGCGACTACGGCCCGCTGTTCGTCGTCTATCCCTTCGATGCGCATCCTGAGCTCTTGACCGAGGCGGTGCGCTTCCGCTCGGTCTGGCACGTCGAACGGATCATCGTGCCCTGAGAGGCCCCGGGCGAGGAGGCCTGATGCTGCACTACCCCCTGCGTCTGAAGCTGGGCGCCATCGCCGCCCTGCTGTTCTTCGCCGCCGCCCTGGTGGTGGTCGGCCTGGTCGCCTGGCGCCAGCACGCCCTCTCCGAAAGCGTGGGTGGCAATGCCGTCTGGCACGCCTACAAGCTCGATCGGGACACTGTGGAGCTGAAAAGCTTCCTGGCCCGCCCCAATCCGGCGGCACAGCGGCCGCTGCTGGCCATGCGCATCCGCCTGGAGCTGCTCTACAGCCGCCTCAACCTGCTGAAGGAGGGCGACATCACCAAGCTGCTCGCCAAGATCGACATCGCCGAGGAGCTGGTGGCGCAGGTCGAGTCGCATCTCGATGCCATGGATGCGCAGTTGCGCAGCCTGGAGCGCCTCGACGGTGATGCCCGGAGCCACCTGATCTCGCGGCTGGGGATCCTGGGGGGCGTCACCGAGCGATTGATCATCGCGATCAATGGCCACCTGGCCGAGGCCACTACCCGGGAACGACGCACGCTGCAGACGCTCTACGGCGTGCTGCTGCTGCTGATCCTCGCGATGAGCCTGGCGGCATCGCTGGTGGTGGTCTTCCTGTTTCGCGAGTCCCGCGACAACGCCGCCGCCCGACGCGAGCTGGAGACCCTGAGCCGCGAGCTCGAGGTCACCGCGCAGCGCGCCGAGTCGTCGAGTCGCGCCAAGTCGGAGTTCCTGGCGACGGTCAGCCACGAGATCCGTACCCCGCTCAACGGCGTGATCGGCATGAGCGACCTGCTGCAGGATCAGCCGCTGCCCGTGAAGGCGCGCCACTTCGCCGACACCATTCACGACAGCGCCCAGCGGCTGCTCGAGCTGATCAACGACATCCTGGATTTCTCCAAGATCGAGGCCCAGCGCCTGGAGTTCGAGGAGCGCCCCTTCGACCTGGCCGAGCTGATCGACGGGGCGGTCGCACTGTTCGCGCCGCGCGCCCAGGCCCGGGGGTTGCGCCTGGAGTGCGAGTTGGATCCTCGGCTGCCGACGCGACTCTTGGGCGATGCCGGCCGCCTGCGCCAGGTGCTGCTCAACCTGCTCTCCAATGCCATCAAGTTCACCGAGCAGGGCGAGGTGCGGCTGGGCGTCCGCGCCCTGGGCGAGGGGCCGGTGCTGTTCGAGGTCGTCGACACCGGGATCGGCATTGCCCCCGAGAGCCAGCGTCAGCTGTTCGAGCCTTTCCAGCAGGGCGACCCCTCCACCGCGCGCCGCTTCGGCGGCACCGGGCTCGGGCTTGTCATCAGCAAGCGCCTGGTCGAGGCGCAGGGCGGACGGCTCGCCTTCGAGAGCGAACCGGGCCGGGGCAGCCGCTTCTGGTTCGTGTTGACGCTGCCGGAGGCGACGGCCGGCGAGGTCGCGGCCGACGTGGCGGTGCCCGCCGCCCAGGGAGGCCTGGCCGACGCCCGGCTGCTGGTGGTCGAGGACGACCCGGTCAACCAGCAGGTGGCCCGCGCCATGCTCGAGCGCCTGGGCTGTCGGGTCAGCGTCGCCGAGGCCGCGGACGTGGCGCTCTCCTGGGCGGCCCGTGAGCACTTCGACCTGATCTTCATGGACGTGCAGCTGCCCGGCATGGATGGGCTGGAGGCGACCCGGCGGCTGCGCGCCCAGGGCGGCTGGTCGGCCGAGGTGCCGGTCGTGGCCATGACCGCCGGCGGACCGAGCGGCGATCAGGCGCGCTGCCTGGCCGCCGGCATGAACGGCTACCTGACCAAGCCGCTCTTCCAGCAGGCCCTGGTGGCGCTGCTGCATCGCCACCTGCCGCGTGGCGAGCCGCCCCCCGCGGCCGACTCGCCGCTCGAGGAGGCGACGCTGTCGTCGCTGGAGGAGAGCCTGGGTCGACAGGGGCTGACGGCGCTGATCACCCTCTACCGGCACCAGGCGGCGGAGCACCTGGCGGGACTCGAACAGGCCCTGGTCGAGGGGGGCGCCCGCCAAGTCGAGTACCTCGCCCATCGGCTCAAGGGAGAGTCCTCGAGTCTGGGGGCGATGCGGGTCGCCGGACTGGCCGGCCAGCTGGAACGGCTCGGCGCACAGGAGCGACTGGAAGAGGTCGCCGTCATCCTGAGCGCGCTGCATCGCTGCCTGGCCATGACGCTGGTGGCGCTGGAGGCCTGGTCGTCAGCCGAGTGAACCAGGTCCGGGACGAGTCGGGCTGAGCCGGGCCGGGTCGTGGCGTCGAGGCCGCCTGGTGGTGGATCAGGTCCCCACGGCCGCACGCTGGGTCTGGTCGCGAACCTCCTCGAGGAGCCGGCATTCATGGCGCTTGCCGTCGACGAAGCGGGTGAGCAGGGCATCGAGTCTCGCTAGCTGGCAGTGCCGGGCCATCAGTTCGCTGAACTGCAGCGAGTGCTGGGCGAAGGCCAGGGCGTAGCTCAGGGTCTGGGAGGCCATGGCGTCGTCGCTGATGAACAGGTGCAGCCGGTACTGCTCCGCGAGGACCCGACGCCGGGCGAGGTTTGCCGGCAGGCAGTGACGCCGCTGCAGCTGCTCGGCGAGGGTCTCCAGGGCGCCCAGGCGCTGCTCGCACTCGATGCCCAGGGCGGCCATCAGGCGACTGATGTGGGGGCGGGTCGGCAGGAAGCTCAGGGCCAGGCCGCGGTAGCGCTCCATCTCGCGCGACTCGTGGTCGTACGTTAGCGACAGCGGCTGATCGGCGGGGCTGGGACGAGCGGGTATGTCGGGCAGGCAGGCAGGCATGGGCATCTCCGTTTTTTTGTCATTCGGGCCTCTTCTGGGCACCGTCCAACTAAGGTAGACGCACGGGGTTCCCTCCCTCCTTGATATCGGTCAATTTCGGTCACGGATCAGCAGAAAGTACCAAGCCGCCTGCGCACCGTAAGACGCGAAACGGCAGCACCATGGCTCGGCGTTGTCGCTCCCGGCCCCGGGGCATACACTGCCCCAAACCCGACAGGCAGGCCGATATGCGTGATCTTTTCCCCGCCAGCCCCGGGCTCGGTGGCGCTTCAGACCAGGGCACGTCAGACCCGGGCCCGGCCGACGAGAGTGTGCCGTTGCGCACGGCCGTCAGCCGCCGCAGCGATCCCCGGGCCGCGGCGCGGGAGCTCGCCGACGCGCTGCGCCACCCCGAGCTCGGCTTCGTGCTGTTCTTCTGCAGCGCCGACTATCCTCTGGCGGCGCTCTCCGAGGCCCTGGACGCGGCCTTTGCCGGCGTGCCGGTGGCGGGCTGCACCACCGCCGGGGAGATCACCCCCGTGGGCTACGGGCGCGGCTGCATCGTCGCCATCGGCCTCGACCGGCGCCACTTCGCGGTCTCCTGTGCGCTGGTCGAGGACCTGACGGGCTTCGACCCGATGCGCGCCCAGCGCCTGGTCGATGGCCTGCTCGACGACTGTCGCGATCGCGCCCTGGCGCCCCTGGCCGAGCACAGCTTCGCCCTGACGCTGCTCGACGGCCTCTCCAGCTGCGAGGAGCAGGTGCTGGCGACCCTGGATGCCGCCCTGGGGCGCATCCCCAGCTTCGGCGGCTCCGCCGGCGACGACAATCGCCTGGCCCATACCCATGTGCATGCCGAGGGGCGCTTCCACGGCCAGGCCGCGGTGGTGGTGCTGATCAACACCCGGCTGCCCTTCGAGGTCTTCACCACCCACCACCTGCGCCCGCGCGGCGAGAAGCTGGTGGTCACCCGGGCCGATCGCGAGCGCCGCCGGGTGCTGGAGCTCAACGCCCTGCCGGCCGCCGAGGAGTATGCCCGGCTGGTGGGCCTGCCGGTCGCGGCCCTGGATGCCGCGGTCTTCGCCCGCCACCCCCTGGCGGTGCGGCTGGGCGAGGCGTATTTCGTGCGCGCCATCCAGCGGGTCAACGACGACGGCAGCCTGAGCTTCTACTGCGCCGTGGAGAACGGCATCGTGCTCACCGCCATGCGTCCGGCGCCCCTGCTCGAGGATCTCGAGGCGGTCTTCGCTGGGCTCACCGAGCGGCTCGGCGACCCGGCGCTGATCATCGCCTGCGACTGCTTCCTGCGTCGGCTGGAGCTGGAAACGCTGGAGCAGGTGGACGCGGCCTCGCGGCTGCTGGCCCGCTCGCGGGTGATCGGCTTCAACTCCTATGGGGAGCAGCATCATGGCATGCACATCAACCAGACCTTCACCGGGGTCGCCATTGGATCTCGACCGGCCGCGGGCGATTCCTGAGGACGCCTCCCCCCGCGAGCGGGAGCTGCTCGCCGAGAACGCACGCCTGCGCCGGATCGCCGCCGCGCTGATGGAGCGGGTGGAGTCCGCCGGGGTGGCGGGCGCCGCCCCCTATGCGGCCTTCGAGCATGCCGTGCTGCTCGCCGAGCAGGTCCGCGAGCGCACCGAGGCCCTGCAGCAGACCCTGGCCGAGCTGCATGCCGCCAAGGCCGAGGCCGAGGCGGCCAACCTCTCCAAGACGCGCTTCCTGGCCGCGGTCAGCCACGACCTGATGCAGCCGCTGAATGCCGCCCGGCTGTTCACCAGCGCCCTTGAGGAGCACGAGCTGCCCGCCGCATCGACCCGCCTGGTGGGGCATGTCGGCCGCTCCCTCACGGACGTGGAGGCGCTGCTCGGCACCCTGGTGGACATCTCGCGGCTCGACGCCGGCGTGCTCGAGCCGGACATCGCCCCGTTCCCCGTCGCCCGGCTGCTCGACGTGCTGGCCGAGGAGTTCCGGCAGATGGCCGCGGCCCGGGGGCTCGCGCTGCACTACGTGGGCAGCGAGGCGGTCATCGCCTCGGACCTGGCGCTGCTGGCGCGGGTGGTGCGTAACTTCCTGACCAATGCCATCCGCTACACCGAGCATGGCCGGATCCTGCTGGGCTGCCGTCGCCGCCCCGGCGGGCTCGAGATCCTGGTGGGCGATACCGGACCCGGCATTCCCGAGGCGCAGCGCGAGGCGATCTTCCAGGAGTTCCAGCGCCTGGGTGAGCGCCGCGACGCCGAGGATCGCGGCCTGGGGCTGGGCCTGGCGATCGTCGATCGCATCGCCGGGATCCTCGATCATCCCCTGCGCCTGGCCTCGGTGCCAGGGCGCGGCTCGCTGTTCGCGGTGCGCGTTCCCTATGGCCGGCTGCCGGCATCGCCGGCGCGCGGCCCGGCCTCGGCGCCGGCCTGGGAGGGCGACATCCTGGCGGGCATGCGGGTCTGGGTCGTCGACGACGATCCCGAGATCTGCGAGGGCATGGCGGCGCTGCTCGCCGGCTGGGGCTGTGGGGTGCGCACCGCCACCTGCCTGGCCGACCTGGAGGTGCAGGCAAAGGAGGAACGTGCCGAGGTGCTGCTGGTCGACTATCACCTGGGGGAGGGCGACCCCGACGGCCTCGCGGTGGCGGCGCGGCTGCGCGAGCGCCAGCCGGGGCTTGAGGTAGTGGTGATCACCGCCAATCACGACGCCTCGATCAAGAGCCTGACCCGCCAGTTGGGCTACGGCTGCCTGCTCAAGCCCGTGAAGCCGCTGCGGCTGCGCATGCAGCTGGTCGGACTGCGAGGCGAAGGCTCAGGGTGACGGGGCGTGGCGCTCGGCCAGCAGGGCCTCGAGATCGAGCGCGCCGGCGGCGAGTATCGCTTGGACGCGGCCCGAGACGTGAAGCTTGCGCAGGATCGCCGAGACGTGGGTCTTCACCGTGGTCTCGGCGATCTCCAGGTCGCGGGCGATCACCTTGTTGGAGGCGCCGCGAGAGAGGCGGATCAGCACCTCGAGCTGCTTGTCGGTGAGCTCGGCCAGGCGCAGCCGCTCGGCGTCCCGCGAATCCCCCTCGCTCGGAGCCGGCGGAGGCGTGGCGGCCGGGGGGCGGCGCATGATGTCCGCCGGCAGGTAGAGCTGTCCCTCCAGCAGGCGGGTCAGGGCCGCCTGCAGCTCCCGGCGCGGCGTCGACTTGGGGATATAGCCCACCGCGCCGAGATCGATGGCCTCGAGGATGGTGCGCCGTTCCTGGTCGGCGGAGAGGATCGCCACCGGCAGCGCCGGATACGCCTCGCGCAGCGCCCGGAGTCCCTCGAGCCCGCTGGCATCGGGCAGGCCGAGATCCAGCAGCACCAGATCGACGTCCGCGTGCTGCTCGGCCTGCTGCAGGGCGTGGGCCAGGCTGTCGGCCTCCAGCAGCCGACTGTCGGGCAGCCCGGCGGCGATCACCGCGCCGATGGCCTCGCGAAACAGCGGATGGTCATCGGCGACCATCAGGGTGTGCATGGCAGTCCTCCTGGCATCGTCTCGCCTCCTACCGAAGGGGGAAGCGCTCTCCTGCCAACGCAGTATGTCCCACAAGGTCCCGCTGACCAAGACTGGAGGGAGGCCGTGAACCATCCCCTTGGCGCGGCCAGTGAACCCGCGACAAGGAAAAGGAGATTCGAGATGGACGCAACGATGAAGGCCGCCGTGGTACGCCAGTTCGGCGAACCGCTGACCATCGAGGAGGTGCCGACGCCCCGACCCCAGCGCGGGGAGATCCTGGTCAAGGTGGCGGCGTCGGGGGTCTGCCACACCGATCTGCACGCCGCCCACGGCGACTGGCCGGTCAAGCCCGAGCCCCCGTTCATTCCCGGCCACGAGGGCGTGGGACACATCGTGGCCGTGGGCGAGGGCGTCACCCACGTCAAGGAGGGCGATCGCGTCGGGGTGCCCTGGCTCTACTCCGCCTGCGGCCACTGCGAGCACTGCCTGGGTGGCTGGGAGACGCTGTGCGAGTCGCAGCAGAACACCGGCTATTCGGTCAATGGCGGCTTCGCCGACTACACCCTGGCGGACGCCGGCTACGTGGGGCGCCTGCCCGATAACGTCGACTTCCTCGAGATCGCCCCGGTGCTGTGTGCCGGCGTCACGGTCTACAAGGGGCTGAAGATGACCGACACCCGCCCCGGCCAGTGGGTGGTGATCTCCGGCATCGGCGGCCTGGGCCACATGGCAGTGCAGTACGCCAGGGCCATGGGGCTCAACGTGGCGGCCGTCGATATCGACGACGGCAAGCTGGCGCTCGCAGAGCGGCTGGGCGCCGCGGTGACGGTCAATGCCATGAAGATCGACCCGGCAGCCTATATCAAGAAGGAGATCGGCGGGGCCCACGGGGCGCTGGTCACGGCGGTCTCGCCCAAGGCCTTCGATCAGGCCCAGGGCATGCTGCGCCGCGGCGGCACCCTGGTGCTCAACGGCCTGCCGCCGGGGGACTTCCCGCTGCCGATCTTCGGCACCGTGCTCAACGGCCTGACCATCCGCGGCTCCATCGTCGGCAGTCGCCAGGACTTGCAGGAGTCGCTGGACTTCGCCGGCGAGGGCAAGGTCAAGGCCACGGTGGCTACCGACAGGCTGGAGAACATCAACGAGGTCTTCCAGCGCATGATCGAGGGCCGCATCGAAGGGCGCGTGGTACTCGACATGACGTCGTGAGACGCCACCGGTAACGCTCATAAAGGCGCGATGCGCATCGCGCCTTCGTGGCGGCGCACCGAGCGCGACGTCTGGGCCTCCTCCCGAAGGAGGAGGCCGGCTCCTGCCACCGGAGTATGTCGCGAACGGCCGCGCTCACCAAGACTGAACGATGAACCTCCACAACGACAATATTCAGGAGTCACGCCATGATCTACGCCAACCCCGGCCAGGCCGGTTCGGTCGTCAGCTTCGAGCCGCGCTACGGCAACTACATCGGCGGCGAGTTCGTGCCCCCGGTGAAGGGGCAGTACTTCGACAACGTCAGCCCGGTCAACGGTGAGGTGTTCTGCGAGATTCCCCGCTCCACCGCCGAGGACATCGACCTCGCCCTGGACGCCGCCCATGCCGCCGCCTCGGCCTGGGGCAAGACCTCGGCCGCCGAGCGCTCCAACTTGCTGCTCAGGATCGCCGATCGCATGGAGCAGAACCTCGAGATGCTCGCCGTGGCCGATACCTGGGACAACGGCAAGGCGGTGCGTGAGACGCTGAACGCCGACCTGCCGCTGGCCATCGACCACTTCCGCTACTTCGCCGGCTGCATCCGCGCCCAGGAAGGCTCCGCCGCGGACATCGACGCCAACACCGTGGCCTACCACTTTCACGAGCCGCTGGGCGTGGTGGGGCAGATCATCCCCTGGAACTTCCCGCTGCTGATGGCCGTCTGGAAGCTGGCGCCGGCGCTGGCGGCGGGCAACTGCGTGGTGCTCAAGCCCGCCGAGCAGACCCCGGCCTCCATCCTCAAGCTGATGGAACTGGTCGGCGACCTGCTGCCGCCCGGGGTGCTCAACGTCGTCAACGGCTACGGCGCCGAGGCCGGCCAGGCGCTGGCCACCAGCAAGCGCATCGCCAAGATCGCCTTCACCGGCTCCACTCCGGTGGGCGCGCACATCCTCAAGTGCGCCGCCGAGAACATCATCCCCTCCACCGTGGAGCTGGGCGGCAAGTCGCCGAACATCTACTTCGCCGACATCATGAAGGCCGAGCCGACATTCATCGACAAGGCCGTGGAGGGCCTGGTGCTGGCCTTCTTCAACCAGGGCGAGGTGTGCACCTGCCCCTCTCGCGCGCTGATCCAGGAGAGCATGTACGACGACTTCATGGCCCGGGTCGTGGACCGCACCCTGTCGATCAAGCGCGGCAACCCGCTGGATACCGACGTCCAAGTCGGCGCCCAGGCCTCCCAGGAGCAGTTCGACAAGATCATGTCCTACATGGACATCGCCCGGGAGGAGGGCGCCGAGTTCCTGACCGGCGGCCATCAGGAGACCCTGGACCCGGCCATCAACAACGGCTATTACATCCAGCCGACCCTGCTCAAGGGCCACAACAGCATGCGCGTCTTCCAGGAGGAGATCTTCGGCCCGGTGGTGGCGGTGACCACCTTCAAGGACGAGGAAGAGGCCCTGGCCATCGCCAACGACACCGAGTTCGGCCTCGGCGCGGGCGTCTGGAGCCGCGACATGAATGTCGCCTTCCGCATGGGCCGCGGCATCCAGGCCGGCCGTGTCTGGACCAACTGCTACCACCAGTATCCGGCCCACGCCGCCTTCGGCGGCTACAAGAAGTCCGGCGTCGGCCGCGAGACCCACAAGGTGGCCCTCGAGCACTACCAGCAGACCAAGAACCTGCTGGTGAGCTACGACATCAATCCGCTGGGCTTCTTCTGACCGGCCTGATCTGACGGCCTGTACTGAAGGCGTAGTCCGGCAGAGGCCTCGGCGATACCCGAGCAGGTAGTTTGGCGCGACGCGAGTCGCGCCTTTTTTTCGTGGCTCGCTACACGCCCCGCCCGCTTTGCGTCATCATCACTCGCCCCGCCTCCGACCGGACGACACGGCGATGACCGACCTCGAAGACCCCGACCTCCACCAGGCGCGCCTCAAGCGCGCGGCGTCGCTGATCCGGCAGAGCGGAGCGCGGCGGGTCCTCGACCTCGGCTGTGGCTCCGGGGGGCTGCTGCAGTACCTGCTGCGCGACGAGCAGTTCGAGCGGGTGGTCGGCCTGGAGCTCAGTGGCGAGCTGCTCGCCCAGGCCAAGCTGAGGCTTGCGACCCTGCCAGCCGCCCGGGCGGGGCGCCTCGAGCTGATCTGCGGCTCCTATGCCGAGGCCCACCCGGCGCTGGTCGGTTTCGAGGCCGCGGCCATGGTGGAGACCATCGAGCACGTGCCCCCCGAGGCGCTCTCCCGGGTCGAGCGGGCGGTCTTCGCCGGCCTGCGCCCGCGGCTGCTGGTGATGACCACCCCCAACGGCGAGTACAACCCGCTCTACGGCCTGGCGCGCGGCGAGTTTCGCGATCCCGATCACAAGTTCGAGTGGGGCCGCGCGCGCTTTCGCGACTGGGGGCAGGGGGTCGCTCGCCGCAACGGCTATCGGGTGCGCTTCTCGGGCATCGGCGAGCTCGACCCCCACCTCGGCCAGCCGACCCAGGTGGCGCTGTTCACGCGCCGCCCGCCCGAGACCGCGTGAGCTCGGGCCTCAGTCGTCCGAGAACGTGACGGGGGGCAGCGGGGCGCGGTTCACCGACAGCGAGAACAGATCGGGCCGGGCATAGTGGCCGCAGACATCCAGCGAGCGGCGCGCGCGTCGGGCGCTCTCGACCTCGATCTCGGCATGCAGGATGCCCTTCTCGCGGTTGAGCGGGCCCGCCACCACCTCGCCCGACGGCGCGATGACCACGGCATTGCCCACGTTGATCCACTCCTCCGGGGTGAAGAGCCGGTCGCGCTCGGGAAAGTCGGCGGGGATGTCGCTGCCCTGAAGGGCGGTGGCCGTGCCGATCACCCAGCAGCCGCCCTCCCGGGCGATGTGGCGCAGGCTGGCGAGGCCGGCATCGCTCGAATCCCAGGTCGGGTTGATGAAGATCTCCAGGTCCTGGGCATAGAGGGCGTAGCGCGCCAGGGGCATGTAGCTCTCCCAGCAGATCAGGCAGCCGATGCGCCCGGCGGGCGTCTCGACCACCCTCAGCCCACTGGCATCGCCCATGCCCCAGACCATGCGCTCGGGGTTGGTCGGCATCAGCTTGCGGTGGCGGTTCAGCAGGCGACCATCCGGGCCGATCACCACCACGCTGTTGTAGAGGGTGGTGCCGCTGTAGCGGCGGTCGATCTCGTGGAGGCCCGTCACCAGGGTCACGCCGTGCCGCGCGGCGGCGTCCTGCAGGGGCTGTAGGGTGTCGCCATCGAGGTCGACGGCATTCTCGCGCAGCCGGGCATGCAGCTCGCTCAAGAGCGCCATGTCGTTACCTGGGGCGAGTCGCCAGACCCAGGTGGGGTAGCCGGGGAGGTAGGCCTCCGGGAAGACCAGCAGGGTTGCCCCGGCGGCGACCGCCGCGTCGATGGAGATCAGCATCTGCTGCAGCGTCTCGTCTCGCTGCAGCAAAACCGGGGGCGACTGGATCACCGCGACGTGGGTGGCCATGGCAGGGTCCTCGTGCGCGCGGCGGGCGCCGAGGGGCGTCACTCACGGGCACTTGCCTGACCTCACTATAGCGGCGAGGGGCGGGGCGCGCCCTGATCCGCCCAGGCGTCGTCAATGTCGGCCGGCGCCTCGGCCTCGGCGGCGGAAAGCGCCTCTCCCTCGAGATCGAGCTCCAGTTGCTCGGCCTCATTGGCGGCCTCCTCGGCCCAGGTGGTGCCCAGTGCCGCGCTGCCGGCCGGCATGGCGACGTAGTGGCCGTAGGTCTCCGAGGCGCGGCTCGGGAAGTGCACCAGGCAGTAGAGGCCGACGACGACGATCAGGGCGTGGATCACCGCCATGTCCCACATGAAGCCGCCGGGGCCGAGCCACTCCATCAGCAGGCCGGTGCTGACCGGGCCGAGGGTGGCGCCGATGCCCAGCGCCAGCACCAGGCTGCTGCTGGCCGCGATCACCTGGCTCGAGGTCAGGTCGTCGTTGGCATTCGCCAGGCATAGCGAGTAGAGGGTCAGGCTGGTGCCGCCGAGCGCTGCCCCCAGCAATATCCTCAGCAGCGGCGAGTCGGCGTCGACCGTCAGGCCGGCCAGCGCCAGCAGGGTGGCGAGGCCGGCCACCACCACGATCACCTTCTGCCGGTCGGTCTTGTCCGACAGCTTGCCCAGCGGCCACTGCAGGAGCGCCCCGCCGAGGATGAAGGCGCCCATGAAGGCGGCGACCTCGTCCACCGCCATGCCCGAGCGGGTGGCGTAGACCGCGCCCATGCCGAACACGGTGCCGTTGGCGATGCCGGTCAGCAGGCAGCCGATGGTGCCCAGCGGCGAGAGGCGGCAAAGCCGCAGCAGGCTCATGGACTCGGGCTGGCTGGTGTCCGGCTGCGGGGTATGGCTCAACAGTATCGGCACCAGCGCCAGCGACACCAGGATCGAGACCAGCAGGAAGAGGATCACGCCGCTGGGATCGGCCAGGTTGAGCATCAGCTGCCCGCCGCCCATGCCGAGGTAGCTGATCACCATGTAGAAGGCCAGCAGCCGGCCGCGCAGCTGGTTGGAGGCGTAGCCGTTGAGCCAGCTCTCGGTCACCACATAGAGGCCGGCGTAGGCGAAGCCGGTGACCAGGCGCATGCCGGCCCAGATCCAGGGATCGATGACCATCACGTGAACCAGGATGGCGATCGAGGTGATCGAGGCCAGCGCCGCAAAGACCCGGATATGGCCCACCTCGCGCAGCTTGCGCGGGGTCAGGGTCGAGCCGGCCAGGAAGCCCACGAAGTAGGACGACATGATGAAGCCGGTGGCGGTATTGCCGAAGGCCTCCTCGGCGGCGCGCATGCCCAGCAGGCTGCCCATCAGGCCGTTGCCGAGCATCAGCAGGCCGACGCCCAGCAGCAGCGCCCAGAGGCTCCAGGCGGCGGAGGCGGTCGTGGTGCCGGGGCGGGGGGCCGTGATCGCCATGGGCAGCTCCTGACGAAAGAAAAAGTGGGGCTTGTCGATTCGGCGCCGGACACGGCGCAGGCAGGTAAAATAGGGCGCCAGTGCTATGCTGGCAAACGCGATTTGCTACATCGATGCACAAGAAAAACTAAGGGTCATCCATGCGCCGACTCCCGCCCCTCAACGGCCTGCGCGCCTTCGAGGCCGCCGCTCGCCACGAGAGCTTCGCCGCCGCCGGCACGGAGCTTCACGTCACCGCCTCGGCGGTCAGCCAGCAGGTCCGTGCCCTGGAGGCCTGGCTGGAGGTGGCGCTGTTCGCCCGCCATGCCCGCGGCCTCGAGCTGACCGAGGCGGGGGAACGCTACCTGCCGGAACTCAGCGAGGCCTTCGACCGGCTGGAGCAGGCCACCCGCGTGCTGCAGAGTCGCGAGGCCGGCCAGGTGCTGACCCTCAACGTCACCCCGTCGTTGGGCACGCAATGGCTGGTGCCGCGGCTCTGGGAGTTCAACGCCCGCCATCCGGAGGTCGACGTGCGCATCGGCGCCACCGAGCGCAACGTCGACCTGCGCCGGGAAGACGTCGATCTGGCGGTGCGCCTGGGGCCGTCGCGCGAAGCGGGCGTGGTCTCGGAGCTGCTGCTGCGCGAGACCCTGGCGCCGGTGTGCGCCCCGGCCCTGCTCGAGGGCGAGGCGCCGCTAGCCGAGCCGGCCGACCTCGACCGCCAGCGGCTGCTGCACATCTTCGACCCGCACCCCGGGCCCCGGGTGACCGGCTGGCGCGAGTGGCTGGCGGTGGCCGGCGCGCCCCAGGTGGACGCCCGCTCGGGGCCGCGCTTCAGCGTCTGGTATCTGGCGATCATGGAGGCGGTAGCCGGGCGGGGCGTGGCGCTGGGTCCCTTCAGCCTGGTCCGCGAGGAGCTCCGGGCGGGGCGGCTGGTGGCCCCCTTCGAGCCCTGGCTGCCGGCCGGCGTCGACTACTACCTGGCCTATCGGGCCGATGCCCTGGGCAACCCCGCCCTGGCGGCCTGCCGCGACTGGCTGCACGAACTCTGCGCCCGGGAGTGAGGCGAGCGTCAGCTTCCCCCCGAGACTCCCTCAACGAAACCCGCCCAGCCAGCTCATCTCGCTTGGGCATCGCCCTCTGCTTTGCTCGATTCCCTGCGACATTTCCCGCTTGCCGTGTGGCCAGCCTGCCAGCCGGGATCGGCCATCGACGGCTATCTGCACGTTTGAGTAAGCATGCCGGCCCGAGACCCGACGCGAAGAGGCGGGAGAATGGCGCACGAACCACTGAAAATCCTCGGCATTACCCTCGCCAATGGGACGATTTGCACTAGTCATTGGTACTGCCTCCCGTCGCTGGCCATATTCTTCGATACCGGCAGGAGGTCACGTCATGAAACATTGGAGACTGGTCTTGCGCATGGCGAGCGCTTGCGAAGCGCCGCAAGACACCAGGGTGTTAAAGCGCGATATCGAAACCTTCATGCGAGTGGCGGAGATCTATGAAGTGACATGTCTCGGGATTCGTATGTTGGGCGTCGATTTTCTCGCCGACGATCACGAATTCGGTCATGTCATGCGGCTGGTGAAGATTCTAGAGTCCAGGTATCGACTTTCCATCATGCAGTTCAGCGAACTGCAGGGTGATAGCGGGCCTGGCATGACCGTAAAGATCGGTTCCAAACCCGCGGCGATAGTCGCTTGAAAGACGAAGGAGATAACAATATGCAACTTCCATCGCTGATCGAGATTCCCAACGGCGACAAGGTCATATCCACGTTCTCAGATGCCGAGATGCAGAGCCGTCTGGATCGTTTACGCCAGTATATGGCGGCCGAAGGTGTCGAGGCCGTGGTGTTGACCTCGTATCACAACATCAACTACTTCAGCGACTTCGTCTACTGTAAGTTCGGCCGCGACTACGGCCTGGTGGTGACTCAGGATCGCTTTACCACCGTGACCGCCAATATCGACGGTGGCCAGCCGTATCGCCGCAATCGACTGGGCGACAATATCGTCTACACCGACTGGCAGAAGGACAACTTCTTCAAGGCCGTCAAGCAGCTCTGCGAAGGCAAGCGTCGCGTCGCAGTCGAGTTCGACCACATGACGCTGCAGAACAAGCAGAAGCTCCTCGATGCGCTGGGTGACGTCGAGCTGGTCGACGCCGGGGTGCCCACCATGCAGATGCGCATGGTCAAGTCGGCTGAGGAGATCGCGCTGATTCGCCAGGGTGCCCGCATCGCCGACGTGGGCGGCGTGGCCGTGCGCGATGCCATCTACGCCGGTGTGCCGGAGTACGAAGTGTCGCTGGCCGGTCAGGCCGCCATGGTGCGCGAGATCGCCAAGACCTACCCGAACAGCGAGCTGATGGATACCTGGGTCTGGTTCCAGTCCGGTATCAATACCGACGGCGCCCACAACCCGGTGACCAGCCGTCGCGTGCAACCCGGCGACATCCTGAGCCTGAACACCTTTCCGATGATCTCGGGCTACTACACCGCCCTGGAGCGCACCCTGTTCCTTGGCCATGCCTCCGACGAGCACCTGCGCCTGTGGCAGGTGAACTGCGAGGTCCATCTCCGCGGCCAGGAACTGATCAAGCCCGGCGTGCGTTGCTGTGACATCGCCCACGAGCTCAACGAGATCTTCGCCAAGCATGACCTGCTCAAGTACCGCACCTTCGGTTACGGCCACTCCTTTGGCACCCTGAGCCACTACTACGGCCGCGAGGCGGGTCTTGAGCTGCGCGAGGACATCGAGACCGTGATCGAGCCCAACATGGTGGTCTCCATGGAGCCGATGATCACTGTGCCGGAGGGACAGCCCGGTGCCGGCGGCTATCGCGAGCACGATATCCTGGTGGTCAACGAGCATGGGGCCGAGAATATCACCGGCTTCCCGTATGGCCCGGAGCACAATATCATCAAGTAATGTTTTAACGACAAAGGGGGAGCTCTGCTCCCCCTTCTTGACGATAGCGTGCGGGGAGAAACGAGATGAGCAGTGTCAAGATAGAGAACCTTGACTGGGTAACCTACAAGTCGCTGACGGAAAGTGGTCAGTGCAGGATCATTCTTCCTGTGGGGGCCATCGAACAGCATGGGCCCCACATGTCGCTTAATCCCGATGTGCTGATTCCCAGCCATATTGGCGAAAAGGTGGCGGAAAGAAGCAGCAACATGCTGGTGGCTCCCGCCATAAGCTATGGATACAAGTCACAGGTGAAGTCCGGAGGAGGCAACTTCTTTCCCGGCACGACCTGCGTATCGGGCGCCTCACTGGAAAACTATGTGTTCGATGTTCTTCAGGCATATGTCAATCATGGGAATCGCGAATTCATCCTTATCAATGGCCACTTCGAGAACTCCATGCACCTCTGTGAGGCCGCCGATAGGCTGGTTAACAAGTGCAAGGGCGAGGGTATTTCGATCAAGATCTACCTGCTCTCCTACTGGGATTTCATCAGTGAGGAGACCATCGAGAAGGTGTTCCCCGACGGTTTCACAGGCTGGGCCGTTGAGCATGGCGGCGTGCTGGAAACATCGATCATGCTCAAGCTTCACCCTGAGCTCGTCGATATGTCGAAGGCTGTCGACGTGGAGCCAGCCACCTTCCCTCCCTACGATGTCTTTCCCCCCGATCCTTCCTGGGTAGCGCCGTCCGGGACCCTGTCCTCTCCGCTCAAGTCGACGCCGGAGAAGGGGGAGATGATCCTTGAGGAGTGCATATCGGGAATCGTATCGCACTTGAACTGAGTCACTGTCACGTGCCCTGAGCAGCCCTCGGGGCCCGAGGTGTCAGGGATGATGCCAAGTACAATAATAGCGAGGTATCAAGATGTCAGATAAAGAACCGGTAACGGTCCCACGGTTCACGGGACGAGACCTACCCCCCTTCGGCCGACTGGTCATCCAGTTTGCCCCTCCCATCGCCATCATTGCGCTGATCCTGATGGTACTTCGTGACCCCGATGGCGTTGCCTCGGTCATCTTCGACATGAGGACCTATGTTACGGGTGGCTTCACCTGGCTGTTTATCCTCTATTCGCTCTTTGCCGTCGCGGTATGCGGCTGGCTGGTGTTCAGCAAGGTCGGAAGCCGGGTCAGGTTGGGCGGCCCCAAGGCGAAGCCCGAATACAGCAACTTCGCATGGTACTCGATGCTGTTCGCCTGTGGTCAGGGGATCGGCCTGATCTTCTGGTCGGTGGCCGAGCCCATCATGCTGCGTGACTCCAGCCCGGTCTTCGAGGCAATGGAAGGCAATGTGGCGGGCGGTGGTATCGTCTGGGCATACTTCCACTGGGGTTTCACCGCCTGGGCCATGTACTGCGTCGTCGCGGTGTGTCTCGCCTATTCGCACCACAACCTGGGCAAGACCCTGACCTTCCGCGAGGCGACGGTGGATCTGTTGCCGCGTTGGGCACGAGGTGGTGCCGGCGTGGTCGTCGAGTTGCTGGCGATCATGGCCACCATCCTGGGGCTTTCTACCTCCTTTGCCTTTGCGGCCATGCAGTTCACCGCGGGCCTCACGTCATTCACCGGCGTGACCTCCGGGCCCACTATCTGGCTGTTTGTCATCGTGGGTCTCGGTACCGCTGCGGCGATCTCGGCCTTCTTCGGTATCAGCAAGGGAATGCGCCTGATCAGTGAGACGAACTCGATCCTGAGTGTCGTGCTGGTGGTGGCCGCCTTCATCTTCGGCCCGACGTTGTTCATCATCTCCAATATCACCCAGACCTTCGGCTCCTACTTCACTAACTTCGTTCCCATGAGTTTCTGGACCGATGCCCCGAGCACGGCCGAGCCGCTGACCTCCTGGCAGCAAAGCTGGAATGGATGGTGGACCGTGTTCATCTGGTGCTGGGTCATTGCCTTCTCCCCCTTCGTGGCCGGCTTTATCGCCAGGATCTCGCGTGGTCGCACGCTGCGTGAATTCGTTATCGGTGTCACCATCATTCCCTCCTTCATCGTCATGCTCTGGATCGGCGTTCTCGGTTCCGCAGCGATCTATTACGACGACAAGAGTGGCCGTGGTATCTCCGATGCGGTGAGTGCGGATGTGGCCAGCGGGCTCTTTGCGATGCTGGAATCCATACCGGTGATTGGCAGCTTGCTGCTGGTAGTGGCGACGGTTCTGGTGGCTACCTACTACGTGACATCGCTGGATGCCGGCACCTACGCCCTGGCGGACTTTGTTTCCGCACCGAAGCGTGCCGGCCCCTGGTTCCGCGTGGTCCTGGTACTCAGCATCGGCGCGGTGGCGACTGTACTGCTCACCCTGGGGGGCAGTGGGGTGGTCGATACGGTCCAGACCGGGACCATCATCGGTGCCTTCCCCTTTTCCATCGTGATTATTCTGATGATCGTGAACACCATACGGCGCCTGCGTAGTCGAGACAGTGCGACCAGGGAGCTGGAGAAGATGGTCAACGATCCCGATCCCAATGTGAAACTCAAGGTTAGCGAGGAGGGAGATATCCGAACGGTATCCGCCAGAGAAATGAAGCCGGGGGCGTCAAGCTCCTGATTCCCGACTGCCCATCACGCCTGTCAATAAGCTCGCTTGGCGATGGGGTGGTGGGTAGCCGTTAGCAGAAGGCAGGTGGCTCGACAGCCGATTGTTATCGCTGTCGGACCATCTGCCTTCGATGGTTCTGGAGTGAGCTAGATATTGGCAATTCCCGTCCTCAGGAAATCGAGCACATGGCGGGACGCGGCATTCAATTCGGGCTCCTTGTAGTAAAGGCCGATGCAGACATGCTCCAGTCCAGGCAGAGAATCTGTGTTTACGGCATGCTTGAGGTGGTCAGGAATGACGGAGCTGGCCATCGCGGTGATGCCGAGTCCCTCCTCCACGGCAGAGAAGATGCCTAGCAGACTGGTGCTGCTATACATGAAGCGATAGGGATGCGCCTGGCTCTGCAGGGCCTCCTCCATGATCGAGCGATAGACACAGCCCTGAGGGTAGGCAATCAGGGGAAGCGGACTATCGGCTTCGCTGACCAGATGGCCTTCACTGAACACCCACTCAAGTTTTTCCAGGCGATAGTCGCGAGAGTCTCTATCTTCATGCTCCTTCTCGCGTTCCATGGCCATGGCGATATCGTAGTGCCCCTTCTGGTAGCGCTGGAGGATGACCTTGCTGATCTCGCAGTCGACCTCGACGATGATATTGGGATAGACGCGCGACAGCTTTCTCAACGCCTTGGGCAGGAAAGCCAGTTCGAAGTCGTTGGGAATGCCCAGTCGAACTTTTCCCGAGATATTCTCGCCCCTTACCTTGGCGATGATCTGGTCATTTATCTCCAGTATCTGTCGAGCCGCCTTGTATAAATACTCCCCATCCTCGGTGAGCTCCAGGCTGGAACCTCTGAGGAAGATCTTGGTGCCGAGGATCTCCTCCAGCTTCTTGATCTGGAGGCTGATGGCGGGCTGTGAGCGACCCAGAAGTTCGCCGGCGCTGGTAAAGCCGCCAAGGTCCTTGATGGTGACGAAGGTCCTCAAAAGGTCGGTGGGTATATTTGTCATTATTGGCTCATTTCGATGTCTGATGTGTGTATTGGTTATACAAATTGGCGCCTTTTATGCATTGAAAATACTTTGAAGGTGCAGAGAGAAAAGCTCGATAACACTTGCCACATCAAGAACAAGAGGAATAGGCATATGGATTCATGGGTGTTGACCACCTTCCTGATACTGACAATGTACATGCTGATACATTCCGGCGCTGCCTACCTGCGAAGGGAGCTGAAAAGAAAGACCACCAATGGATCAGCGAGGCAGTAATGATGGATTCCTACAAGCTATTCAACTGGGGACTTTTGTTTCTCACCTTTGGCCTGATGATTTATCTAGGTCTTCTTTCGTCCAGAATGATGAAGAAGAGCGATGAAGGAGGCTTTCTCGTCGCGGGCCGTTCACTCGGTGCCTTCGTCGGCGCCAGCACTATCGTCGCCACCGGCTTCAGCGGCTGGGGGTTCATGGGCTCACCGGGCGTGACCTACCAGTTTGGCGCTATCGAGGTGCTGGGCAATTTCTTCTTCGCTCCAGCGATGATGATCGCCGTGCTGTATTTCGCGAGTTTCTTGCAGCGCAAGGCCATCGATATGGGCAGCAACACCATTCCCGAGTATATCGCCCAGATTCATGGCGGAGGCAATATGGGCCGACTCGTGCAAGGAGTCGCGGCGCTTATCACCATTTTTCTGCTGCTGGTGTTTCTGACCAGCCAGATCAAGGCCGTCGGCCTGCTGGGGGCGAGTTGGCTGGGCATCGATCTGACTCAGAGTGCCCTGCTGATGGTCGGTGTCATCATCCTCTACACCATGCTGGGAGGCCTCGCGGCGGTGGCCTGGACCGATACCGTGATGGTTTGCGGCATGTCGGTCGCTGCCGTCATCATCATGGTACAGATATTCGGCAGCGTGAACTTGGGGGAATGGGAAGCCACTCTCAATACCATCGACCCGGAGCTTCTGAATCCTACCACCGGGGCACATTATGGCGACAGTCCGGCGACGGTGTTTCTGGTGCTGCCCTATGCCTTCCTGTTTGCCGCGGTGTTACCGTTCATGGCGATACGCTTCCTGGCCTTCAAGCCGGACGTCAAGCTGCACAAGGCGGGCGTGTATGTGGCGATCATAGGTGCCCTGCTGAGCCTGGTGCCAATCGTCGGCCTCTACGTGAGGGCGCAGATGCCGGACTTGGCCGATCCGGACAACGCCATGCCGATCTATCTCGAACACTTTATGCACCCCGCCCTGCAGGGCTTCATCACCCTATTCATCCTGTTCGCCATGAAGTCCACCGCCAACTCCCTGCTGCATACCGTGGCATCGGCAACCTCCCATGACCTGCGTCTCGCCCTATTCAATGACCGTTTCCACAGTCAGCGGCTGGTGCTGTGGATCAACCGTTTAGCCGTCGTCGCCCTCGGCGTCATCGCCCTGTTGATGATGCTCTATGCCCCGCCCTTCATGCTCTCCTGGCTGGGCATTCTCGGCACCGGCACCCTGCTGGCCAGCATGATCGGACCGGTGTTTATTTCCACCTTCTGGCAGGGCTCTGCCTGGGGCGCGCTGGTCGCCATGCTGGCCGGTTTCGGTACCAGCGGCTATATGATGCTGTTCGCCGATGTGGGCTGGCTGGTCGGACCGCTGACGGGCTGCATGGTGTCCTCGATCTGCTATGTGGGAGTGTCGCTGGTTACGCCCCGCTCCCGGTTATATGGCTCGGTGGCTCGCACCTAAACCAGCTTAACCGCTGCCATGGTGGCGCCCGCATACTCTGCGGGCTCCGCTGTTTGCGATGCAGGTAGGACCGCCTGGCTGGTGGCCTCGGGGGGCTAGCGGAGTGAGAGTGGAGCCTGGGCCTTGATCATCCTGGCGATGCGTTTCGCCACCCAGACCCTGGATATTGCCAATGAGCACACACCCTCCGGACGAGTCCCTCTCCGTCGGCTTCGTCCTGCTGCACCGTTTTACCCTGATGCCGTTCGCCGCTTTCGTCGACTGCCTTCGCCTGGCCGCCGACGAGGGCGACCGTAGTCGGCAGCAGCGGTGTCGCTGGACCTTTATGGCCAGTAACAGTGAGGTGGTGCTCTCCAGCAGCGGTGCGGCCATTTCGCCCTGTGAACCCTTCAGTGACCCCACTGAGTTCGACTATATCGTGGTCGTGGGAGGCATCCAGGCCGAGGGCGACCGGCAGGATGCCGCTGCCCTGGCTTATCTCTGCAAGGCGGCCGGTGCCGGGGTTCCACTGGTGGGATTGTGTTCCGGGGTGTTTGCTCTGATCCAGGCTGGCCTCATGAAGGGGCGGCGCTGCTGCGTCAGCTGGTATCACCATCGCGCCATGGTCCAACGTTTCCCGGCCATCGAGCCGGTGGCCGACCGCTTGTTCATCGATGACGGTGACCGGCTCACCTGTGCGGGCGGTGCGGCAGCGGCTGACCTGGCGACTTATCTGATCGAGCGCCACCGGGGCAAGGCCTGGGCCATGAAGAGCCTCAACATCATGCTTCTCGACGAGGCCCGGGCCGGTACCCACCCTCAGCCTCAGCCGGTGGTGTACGGCAAGATCGAGGATCGGCTGGTTCGACGCGCCATCGCCGTGCTCGAGCAGCACTTGGGAGAGGCCATACCGATGCAGGCGCTGGCTGAGCGGGTGGGCATCTCACGACGCAACCTGGAGCGGCGATTCCGCGATACGCTTGGCGTCAGTCCGCTCAAGTTCTCTCGAGACCTGCGCCTGCGCTTCGGGCTCTGGCTGCTGCACTACACCGGCAAGAGCATCACCGAGATCGGCGAGCGTTGCGGTTTCGCCGATACCGCCCACTTTTCTCGTCACTTCCGTAGCGCCTTCGACGTAACACCATCGGAGATGCGCAAACGTAGCGACCGAGTCGATCCCTTCTTCCTGCCTATCGACGGCCGGCCTACGCTCTGAGCTCTCGATCGCACTCCAGGTTTCGCGCGTCCTCACGCTTGCCGGAAGTACACGGCAGCCTGGTGTTTCCCACCGGGCGAGTGGTGGTCAGTGTGCCCGGCGTTCAGGAATCCTGTCGCATCTGTTTAATCCCTACTCTTTGTTGTCGTCTTTGATCGAGTCGTCTTCCGGACGCTTAGCGTGGTGGTTATCCGCGCATAAGGATTTCAAATTTTTTCTTCTGATGGGTAGGCGATAGATTCGAAGTACACCCTGCCCGACATCGATAACAACAGGAGTCAGTCATGAACCAGGTAGGTCTCGCCAACTTCGATTCCCAGATCGCCGCCGCCATCGCCGACGAGGTGGTCCGCCAGGAGGCGCACGTCGAGCTGATCGCCTCCGAGAACTACGCCAGCCGCGCGGTGATGGAGGCCCAGGGCACCCAGCTGACCAACAAGTACGCCGAGGGCTATCCCGGCAAGCGCTACTACGGCGGCTGCGAGCACGTCGACGTGGTAGAGCAGCTGGCCATCGACCGTGCCTGCGATCTGTTCGGTGCCGACTACGCCAACGTTCAGCCGCACTCCGGCGCCCAGGCCAATGCCGCGGCCTTCATGGCGATGGTCAAGCCGGGCGACACCATCCTAGGCATGAGCCTGGCTCACGGTGGCCACCTGACCCACGGTGCCGCGCCGAACTTCTCGGGCAAGCACTACCGTGCCGTGCAGTATGGCCTGAACCCGGAGACTGGCGAGATCGACTATGAAGAGGTCGAGCGCCTGGCTCGCAGCCACAAACCCAAGCTGATCATCGCCGGCTTCTCGGCCTATGCGCGTGTCGTTGACTGGCGTCGTTTCCGCGCCATCGCCGACGAGGTGGGTGCCTGGTTCATGGTCGACATGGCCCACGTGGCCGGCCTTATTGCCGCGGGTCACTATCCGAGCCCGGTTCCCCACGCCCATGTGGTCACTACCACCACCCACAAGACCCTGCGCGGCCCGCGTGGTGGCCTGATTCTCTCCGCCAGCGGCGATGCGGATCTCTACAAGAAGCTCAACGGTGCGGTCTTCCCGGGCCAGCAGGGCGGCCCGCTGATGCACGTGATCGCCGCCAAGGCGGTGGCCTTCAAGGAGGCCATGAGCCAGGAGTTCGTGCAGTACCAGCAGCGCGTCATCGACAACGCCCGCTCCATGGCCGGCGTGTTTCTTGAGCGCGGCTATGACGTCGTCTCCGGCGGCACCGACGATCACCTCTTCCTGGTCTCGCTGATCAAGCAGGGCGTGACCGGCAAGGACGCCGATGCGGCACTCGGCCGTGCCCATATCACCGTCAACAAGAACGCCGTGCCCAACGACCCCCAGAGCCCCTTCGTCACCTCTGGCCTGCGCATCGGCACTCCGGCGGTGACCAGCCGCGGCTTCGACGAGACCGAGTGCTCCGCACTGGCGGGATGGATCTGCGACATCCTCGATGTCCTGGCCAAGAGCCGCAACACCAGTGCCGTGGAGGACGAGGTGCGCGAGAAGGTGACCTCGCTCTGCGAGCGCCATTCGGTCTACGGCGAATCTGCCGCCACGAATCACCAGACCCACGCCCAGGCCGATGCCGCTTCTGCGGTCTGATCGACTTAACGAATCAGCAGCGGCTTTAGGAGAGAGACATGCAACGCTATTCAGGCTTCGGGCTGGCCAAGCACGCGCTCAGCCACCACGAGAACTGGCAGCGCCAGTGGCGCAACCCGACTCCCAAGAAAAAGTACGACGTCATCGTCGTCGGCGGCGGCGGCCATGGCCTGGCTACCGCCTACTACCTGGCCAAGAACCACGGCATCACCAATGTGGCAGTGCTGGAGAAGGGCTGGCTGGGGGGCGGCAATACCGCGCGTAATACCACCATCGTGCGCTCCAACTACCTGTGGGACGAGGCGGCACGCCTCTATGACCATTCGCTGGATCTGTGGAAGGGGCTGTCCCAGGACCTCAACTACAACGTGATGTTCTCCCAGCGCGGCGTTATGAACCTGGGGCACACCCTTCAGGACATGCGCGATATCCAGCGTCGGGTGCATGCCAACCGGCTGAACGGCGTTGACAGTGAAGTGATCCTCCCCGATCAGATCAAGGAGATCGTGCCGGTCATCGACACCTCCAAACGCGCCCGATATCCGATCCTCGGCGCCTCCTGGCAGAAGAGCGCCGGTGTCGCGCGTCACGATGCGGTTGCCTGGGGCTACGCCCGGGCGGCGGATGCCCTCGGAGTGGATATCCTGCAGAACACCGAGGTCACCGGCTTCAAGATTCGCGACGGCCAGGTGTATGGCGTGCACACCAATCGCGGCGATATCGAATCCAAGACCATCGGCTGTGTCACGGCGGGCAACTCCGGCGTGGTGGCCAAGATGGCCGGCCTCAAGCTGCCGCTGGAGTCGCATCCGCTGCAGGCGCTGGTCTCCGAGCCGCTCAAGCCGGTGCTCGACACCGTGGTGATGTCTAACCACGTGCATGGCTACATCAGCCAGACCGACAAGGGCGACCTGGTGATCGGCGCCGGCATCGACGGCTACAACGGCTACGGTCAGCGTGGCAGCTACTCCACCGTGGAGCACACCCTGCAGGCCATCGTCGAGATGTTCCCGATCTTCTCGCGGGTGCGCATGAACCGTCAGTGGGGCGGCATCGTCGATACTTGTGCGGATGCCTGTCCGATCCTCTCCAAGACCAAGGTCAAGGGGCTGTTCTTCAACTGCGGCTGGGGCACCGGCGGCTTCAAGGCCACTCCAGGCTCCGGGCACGTCTTCGCCGCGAGTCTCGCCAAGGGCGAGATGCATCCTATCGCCGCGCCGTTCTCCATCGACCGCTTCAACACCGGTGCCCTGATCGACGAACATGGCGCCGCCGGCGTCGCGCACTAAGGAGAAACACGATGTTCTATATCCATTGCCCTTATTGCGACGAGTACCGCGATGAAGAGGAGTTTCACCCCAAGGGGCAGGCGCATATCGCCCGCCCCGAGGACCCCGAGTCCTGCACTGACGAGCAGTGGGGCGACTACCTGTTCTTCCGTGACAACCCGCGGGGTATCCACCACGAGCTATGGGTGCACGCGATCGGCTGCCGCAAGTTCTTCAACATCACCCGTAACACGGTGAGCTACGAGATCCTCGAGACCTATCGAATGGGTGAGCAGCCTCGCGTCAGCGCCGAGCATCCCGAGGGTAAGGCCGCCGAGCAAGGGGCTGCCGTGAACGTCGCCGACGAGGCGGGAATGGTCGCAGGTCAGGAAGGAGTCAAGGCATGAGCCAGTCGAATCAGCCTAATCGTCTTCGCCAGGGTGGACGAATCGATCGCGCTCGAACCCTGAGCTTCACCTTTAACGGCAAGCGCTATCAGGGCCATGCCGGTGACACCCTGGCCTCGGCACTGCTGGCCAACGGGGTGGATCTCGTCAACCGCAGCTTCAAGTATTCGCGACCGCGCGGCATCGTCGCCGCCGGTGCCGAGGAGCCCAATGCGCTGGTCCAGCTGGGCAGCACCGAGGCGGCCCAGGTCCCCAACGTGCGTGCCACCCAGCAGGCGCTGTTCGAAGGCCTCACGGCGCAGAGCACCAACGGCTGGCCCAACGTGCAGCGTGATGTCATGAGCCTGGTCGGCAAGCTGGGCGGGCGCTTCATGCCGCCGGGCTTCTACTACAAGACCTTCATGGCCCCGGCCTCCATGTGGATGACCTATGAAAAGGTCATCCGCAAGGGAGCGGGCCTGGGTCGTAGCCCGATGGAGAACGACCCCGATAGCTATGATCACCTCCACCAGCACTGCGACCTGCTGGTGGTCGGTGCCGGCCCGGCGGGCCTCGCCGCGGCGCTTACCGCGGCACGCGGCGGGGCCCGGGTGATCCTGGTCGACGAGCAGGAGGAGATGGGTGGCTCGCTGCTTGCCAGCCGTGAGCTGCTCGACGGCCGACCGGCCGCCCAGTGGGCCGAGCAGGTGATCGGCGAGCTGGCCGAGAACGACAACGTCACCCTGCTGCCGCGCACCACGGCCAATGGCTACCATGACCATCACTTCGTGACCCTGCACGAGCGGCGCACCGAGCATCTCGGTGAGACCGCGCCGACGGTCGACGGCGTCCGGCCCGCTCGCTCACGCATGCATCGGGTGCGTGCAGGGCAGGTGCTGCTGGCCACGGGGGCCCATGAGCGTCCGCTGGTCTATGGCAACAATGATGTGCCGGGTAACCTGGTGGCCGGTGCGGTCTCCACCTATATCCGCC
Organism: Halomonas pelophila; assembly: GCF_040196315.1. Classification (NCBI taxonomy): domain Bacteria; kingdom Pseudomonadati; phylum Pseudomonadota; class Gammaproteobacteria; order Oceanospirillales; family Halomonadaceae; genus Halomonas; species Halomonas pelophila. The sequence goes on along the minus strand of NZ_JBEGCI010000007.1, from coordinate 5,444 downwards.
GCTTCGGCGTGGTGCCGGGCAACCGGCTGGTGCTCTCCGTCAGCAACGACCACGCCTATCGCGCCGCCCTGGACTGGGATGAAGCCGGCCGTGAGGTGGTGGCCATCGTCGATGCGCGCCGCCATCCGGACGGTGAGCTGGTCGAGCAGGCCCGGGCTCGCGGCATCCGCATCATCGAAGGCTCGGCCGTGCTCGAGGCCAAGGGTGACAAGCGCGTCAGCGGCGCCCGTGTGGCGACCATCGATACCGCGGCCTTCAAGGTCACCGGTGGGGCCGAGGACCTGGAGTGCGACACCATCGCCAGCTCCGGCGGCTACAGCCCGGTGATTCACCTGGCCTCTCATACCGGTGCGCGTCCGACCTGGGACGACGAGATCCTCGGTTTCGTGCCCAGCCTGGTGAAGGGCGTGCACGCCGCCGGTAGCGCCCGTGGCGTGTATGACCTGGCCGAAGGGCTGACTGACGGTGCGGCCAAGGCGTGCGAGGCGCTTGCCGCGCTGGGCAAGTCCGCCAGCGCCATCGAGCCGCCCCGGGCCGATGCCATCCGCGAAGGCCAGGCCTGTGCCCTCTATCAGGTGCCCCACGAGAAGCCGACCCTGCGTGCGCCCAAGCAGTTCGTCGACATGCAGAACGACGTCACCGCGGCGGCCATCGAGGTGGCCACCCGCGAGGGCTTCGAGTCCATCGAGCACGTCAAGCGCTACACCGCCATGGGCTTCGGCACCGACCAGGGCAAGCTCGGCAACATCAACGGCATGGCCATCGCCGCGCGCTGTCTCGGCAAGTCGATTCCTGAGGTAGGCACCACGGTGTTCCGGCCCAACTATACGCCGGTCACCTTCGGTGCCATCGCCGGGCGTCACTGCCGCGATCTGTTCGACCCCGAGCGCTACACCGCCCTGCACCAGTGGCACGTGGAGCACGGTGCCGAGTTCGAGGAGGTCGGCCAGTGGAAGCGCCCCTGGTACTTCCCGCGCAAGGTCAACGGCGTGCTGGAGACCCTGGACGAGGCGGTGGCCCGCGAGAGCCTGGCGGTGCGCACCGGCGTCGGCATCCTCGATGCCACCACCCTGGGCAAGATCGATATTCAGGGGCCCGACGCCCGGGAATTCCTCGGTCGCGTCTACACCAACAAGTGGGCCAAGCTGGCGCCGGGCCGAGTGCGCTACGGCCTGATGTGCAAGGACGACGGCATGCTGATGGACGACGGTACCACCAGCTGCCTGGGCGAGAACCACTTCCTGATGACCACCACCACCGGCGGTGCCGCCGGCGTGATGGAGTGGCTGGAGCTGTGGCACCAGACCGAGTGGCCGGAGCTGCAGGTCTACTTCACCTCGGTCACCGACCACTGGGCGACCATGACCGTGACCGGCCCGGATGCGCGCAAGCTGCTGTCCGAGATCACCGATATCGATCTCGACAGGGAGCAGTTCAAGTTCATGGACTGGCGCAACGGCAAGGTGGCCGATGTCCCGGCGCGGGTGTTCCGCATCTCCTTCACCGGGGAGCTGGCCTACGAGATCAACGTTCAGGCCAACTACGCCATGCACGTCTGGAAGACCCTGTTCGAGCACGGCAAGAAGTATGACCTGACGCCCTACGGCACCGAGACCATGCACGTGCTGCGTGCCGAGAAGGGTCTGATCATCGCCGGTCAGGATACCGACGGCTCGGTGACCCCCGAGGACCTGGGCATGTTCTGGGCCATCGGCTACGACAAGCCGTTCTCCTGGATCGGCAAGCGTGCCCTGACGCGTCCGGATACGGCGCGCAAGGATCGCAAGCAGTTCGTGGGGCTCAAGCCCGTCGACCCGCAGGTGGTGCTGGAAGAGGGCGCCCATATCGTCGTCAACAAGGACCAGCCCATTCCCATGGATATGCTGGGCCATGTGACCTCGAGCTATTACAGCCCGAACCTGGAGAGCGGTTTTGCCCTGGCAGTGATCAAGGGCGGCCGCGACCGCATGGGCGAGAAGCTCTATGTGCCGATGCCGGACGGTCAGGCCCATGAGGTCGAGGTCGTCAGCCCCGTATTCATCGATCCCAAGGGAGAGCGTCAGCATGTCTGATATCACTTACGGCAAGGTTGCGACCTTCAATACCCATCCGGACGCCTCGATTCCCAGTGAGTCACCGCTGTCCGTGGCGTTCAACACGGGCAGCGTGCCGGCCGCGACGCCCGGCAGCCGGGTCCTGTTCAAGGAGCAGGCCTTCCAGGGCCACCTGATCCTGCGCGGCGGTGCCATCGTCCTCGATGAAGCCGTGCGCAAGGTGCTGGGCATCAGCCTGCCCGGCCAGCCCCTGGGGCTGGCGCTGGATGCCAGCGGCGAGCGCAGCGTTCAGTGGTTGTCGCCGGATGAGTGGCTGGTGATCGTGCCCGGTGGCGAGGAGTTCGAGCTCGAGCAGCGGTTGCGCGAGGCCCTGGGCGACGCCCACTATGCCATCGTCGATGTCAGTGGCGGCCAGACCCTGGTCTCCCTGGAGGGGGAAAAGGCCCGCGAGTTGCTGATGAAGTCGACCAACTACGACGTCCACCCGAGCAGCTTCCCTGTGGGCAAGGCGGTCAGCGTAGTGTTCGGCAAGTCCAGCCTGATCCTGCGCCGTCCCAGCGAGGAGCGCTATGAGCTGGTGCTGCGCAGAAGCTTCGCCGACTACCTCTATCGCTGGATCCGGGATGCCGGCGCCGAGTATGGCATCGGCGTGGCAAGGTGACAGCAACGGGCCGGCGTAAGCCGGCCCTTTCGGGAGAGATGAGATGCAAGATAACAATAACCGCTGGATCCTCGCGGCCCAGTGCCCGAGCCGGCTCGGCACCGTGGACGTGGTCACGCGCTTCCTCAAGGAGAGTCGCTGCTATATCACCGAGCAGCACTCCTTCGACGATCGCCTGAGCGGCCGCTTCTTCATCCGCACGGAGTTCAAGCCGGAGGACGAGGGGTTCGACGCCGAGTCCTTCCAGGCCGACTTCGCCGCGCGTGCCGCCGAATTCGAGATGACCTTCGAGCTGACGCCGCCCGGGCGCCGCCTGCCGGTGGTGATCATGGTCTCCAAGGCTGATCACTGCCTGAACGACCTGCTCTACCGCTATCGTATCGGCCAGCTGTCTATCGATATCCGTGCCATCGTCTCCAACCATCCGGACCTGGCCAAGCTGGCGGAGTGGCACGGCATTCCCTACCACCACTTCCCGATCACGCCGGAGACCAAGTCCGGGCAGGAAGCCCAGGTGTGGCGGGTGGTCGAGGAGACGGGCGCGGAGCTGGTGATACTGGCGCGCTACATGCAGGTGCTCTCGAGCGACCTGTGCGAGAAGCTCAGCGGCCGCGCGATCAATATCCACCATTCGCTGCTGCCGGGCTTCAAGGGCGCCAGGCCCTATCACCAGGCCTATGAGAAGGGCGTCAAGCTGGTCGGCGCCACGGCCCACTATATCAACGATGATCTCGATGAGGGGCCGATCATCACCCAGGGGGTCGAACCGGTAAGTCACGCCGACTACCCCGAGGACCTGGTGGCCAAGGGGCGTGACGTCGAGTGCCTGACCCTTTCCAGGGCCGTCGCCCTGCATGTCGAGCGTCGCGTCTTCCTGCACGCCAGGCGCACCGTGGTCTTCGACCGCTAACGACACCGCCAGTCAGCTCACCGTAGGCCTTCATCGCAAGGGCGCCGGGAGCAGCACTAGGTGGAACCGCCACAAGCGATGCTGCTCCGAGGCGATAAGCCCTGACGTACAACGCCTACTCTGCAAGGACCACCGCCATGCCAATCAGCGTCTTCGATCTTTTCAAGGTCGGCGTCGGGCCGTCCAGCTCGCACACCGTGGGCCCGATGCAGGCCGCCTGCAACTTTGTCGCCGAACTCGAGGCCAGGGAACTGGTTGAACACACCAGGCGCATCGAGGTCGAGCTCTATGGCTCGCTCTCCGCCACCGGCATCGGCCATGGCACCGACCACGCGGTGATCATGGGCCTGATGGGCGAGCGGCCCGACCAGATCGACCCGGACGTCATCGTCCCGCGAATCGAGGCCTTGAAGTCCTCGGGTAGCCTGCTCCTGGCCAGCCGCCATGATGTCGCCTTCGACTGGCAGCACGACATGCGGTTGCTCGAGGAGAGCCTGCCCCAGCACCCCAACGCCATGCGCCTGCTCGCCCATGGCGACGACGGCGAGCTCTACAGCAATACCTACTACTCGGTGGGCGGCGGCTTCGTCATCGACGAGACCCAGGCGGAGGAGGGGCAGCTCGATACCGACCATACCGAGATCCCCTACGACTTCCAGACCGGTGACGAACTACTGCGCATGTGTCACGAACACGGCCTGCGCATCAGCGAGCTGATGCTGGAAAACGAGAAGGCCTGGCGCAGCGAGGCGGAAATTCGTGAGGGCCTGCTGACCATCTGGGCGGCGATGCAGGCGTGCATTAAGAAGGGCATGGAAGCCGAAGGCGTGCTGCCCGGCGGGCTCAACGTCAAGCGTCGCGCCAGAAACCTGCATCAGCGCATGCTGGCCAGCAAGGACGACCACTCGCTGATTGCCTCAACCATGTCGGCCATGGACTGGGTCAACCTCTATGCCCTGGCGGTCAATGAGGAGAACGCCGCCGGCGGGCGCATGGTCACCGCGCCCACCAACGGCGCGGCGGGTATCATCCCGGCGGTGCTCCAGTACTATATGCAGTTCCGTCAGGGCGCCTGCGAGCGCGACGTGGTCGATTTCCTGCTCGCCGCCGCTGCCGTGGGCGTCCTGTGCAAGAAGAACGCCTCGATCTCCGGGGCCGAGGTGGGCTGCCAGGGCGAGGTCGGCTCGGCTTGCTCCATGGCCGCCGCCGGCCTCACCGAGGTCATGGGTGGCAGCGTCGACCAGGTGGAGAACGCCGCCGAGATCGGCCTGGAGCACAACCTGGGGCTGACCTGCGATCCGGTGGGCGGCCTGGTGCAGGTGCCCTGCATCGAGCGCAACGCCATCGCCTCGGTCAAGGCGATCAATGCCGCCCAGATGGCGCTGCGTGGCGATGGCCAGCACTTCATCTCGCTGGACAAGGTGATTCGCACCATGCGCGATACCGGCGCCGATATGCAGGAAAAATACAAGGAGACCTCGAAGGGTGGCCTGGCCGTCAGCGCCATCGAGTGCTGATGCTTCAAGCACCCGGTGTCGCCCGGGTGGCCAGCCGTATTTGGCGTCTTCCCTGCGCATTCGCTGTGATCATGTTGGCTGGCAGATGCCCATCAACAGGATAGTGCCCATCAATATGAAACCGCTCGGAAGTCTCCGTCACCCGGCCGGCCGAGTCCGCAATGACAGCGCCCGGCACGTGAACTGACCCCCAATCGTTGGACGGTTGGTTCTCTTAACCGGTAGCCATGGCCTGAGCCCTGTATTGCACGGGGCTCAGGCCTTTTAGTTTCTGCTTGATTCGCTGATGGTTGTAGTAGTGG
>NZ_JBEGCI010000006.1:0-279602 GCF_040196315.1 Halomonas pelophila | reverse complement strand
CGTCTCGGGGGTGACGATGACCACCGGGGTGTGCGCCCAGTAGGCCGCGGCGATGCCGGTCACGGCGTTGGAGATGCCGGGGCCGTTCTGGCCGATCACCGTGCCGTGGCGGCCGGAGACGCGAGCATAGCCGTCGGCCATGTGCGCCGCGCCCTGCTCGTGGACCACCGGGATCAGGCGGATGCCGGCCGGGGCGAAGATGTCCATGGCGTCCATGAAGGCCGAGCCCATGATGCCGAACATGTCGGTCACCCCGTTGGCGACCAGGGTCTCCACGAAGGCCTCCGAGGGCGTCATCGTCTGCTTGCCTTTCACGACCTGGCGGGTGTCTGCGGTGTTATCGGTGCTCATGGGAACCTCCACGGGAGCGCTGGGTGTCGGATCTGGCGTTCGTGCGCCATATCGTTATTTTCTGATACCGAGTCTTTGTTTCTAATACCAAGGGTTCCGATATATGGAACCTGATTAAAACGTAGCGCTCCGCCGGCGGCTCGTCAACGAAATTCCATAAAACGGTACAAATTGATTTCTTTTCAGGAACAAATTACCTTTGAGGCCAAAGGGAGAGCCGATATGACGACCAAATCCGAGATGAGCCGCCTCGAGGGCGATACGCCGGCACAGCGCCTGCTGGCCCTGCTAGAGGTGATCGCGGGGAAGGACCAGTTCTTCACGCTCCAGAGCATGGTCGAGGAGACCGGCCTGCCCAAGCCCACCCTGCACCGCATGCTCCAGCAGCTCGAGACCTCGGGGATGCTGCAGCGCGAGGCCGATGGGCGCCACTACAGCAAGGGCAGCCGCCTGCGCCGCCTGGCCGAGTCGCTGCTGCTCAACGACACCGTGCATGGGGCCCGGCACGCGGTGCTGCGCAAGCTGGTCGACGACGTCGGCGAGAGCTGCAACATCACCGCGCTCTCCGGCGGCGAGGTGCTCTATCTCGATCGCGTGGAGACCTCGGCGCCGCTGCGCTTCTATCTGCACCCCGGCTCCCGGGTGCCGGTGCACTGCTCGGCCAGCGGCAAGCTCTTCCTCGCCCAGATGGCGCCCGCCCAGCGTCGGCGGCTGCTCAACGAGCTGACGCTGGAGGGCTTCACGCGCAACACCCTCGTCAACCCTGAGGCCCTCGAGGCCGAGATCGAGACCGTGGGGCGCCAGGGCTTCGCCTTCGACGACGAGGAGTTCCTGCCGGGACTGCTGTGCATCGCGGTGCTGGCGCCCAACCCCGACGGGCCCTCTAACACCGGCCTGGCGATTCAGGCGCCGATCATGCGCATGACCCGCGACAAGGCACTGGAGTGCCTGCCCGCCCTGCAGCGCGCCGCCGAGCAGATCGCCGCCATCAATCGCGAGGCGCTGTCCGACGCCGCCCAGGCCGTCGCCGGCGAGCGCTGAGCCGCCGCCCGTCAGACCGTCGCCGACTGGCCTGAGCGCGTGATTGCGAATATGCTCTGAGGCATACGCAATGGCCCGTACCACAACAGGGAGACCGCAATGGCCGGACTGCTACCCGATGTCGACCCCGATGGACTGCTCGAGTATTCGGTGGTCTATACCGATCGCGCACTGAACCACATGTCAAAGAGCTTCCAGGGCGTGATGCGCGACGTGTCCGCCACGCTGAAGGAGGTTTACCACGCGCACTCGACGGTCATCGTGCCCGGCAGCGGCACCTTCGCCATGGAAGCCGTGGCGCGCCAGTTCGCCAAGGACCGTCGCTGCCTGGTGATCCGCAACGGCTGGTTCAGCTACCGCTGGAGCCAGATCCTGTCGATGGGCAAGATCCCCTCCGACGTCAACGTGCTCAAGGCTCGCCGGGTGGACGAGGACGACGTCACCTCGCCCTTCGCGCCGCCGCCCATCGAGGACGTGGTCGAGGCAATCCGCGAACAGCAGCCGGACATCGTCTTCGCGCCCCACGTCGAGACCTCCTCGGGCATGCTGCTGCCGGACGACTACCTGCAGAAGATCGCCGACGCCATCCACGACCAGGGCGGCCTGCTGGTGCTCGACTGCATCGCCTCCGGCACCCTCTGGGTCGACATGCAGGACGTCGGCGTCGACGTGCTGGTCAGCGCTCCCCAGAAGGGCTGGAGCGGCAGCCCCTGCTGCGGCATGGTCATGCTCTCTCGCCAGGCGCGCGAGATCATCGAGGAGACCACCAGCACCAGCTTCGCCTGCGACCTGAAGAAGTGGCTGTCGATCATGGAGACCTACGAGGGCGGCGGGCACGCCTACCACGCCACCCTGCCCACCGACGGCCTGCGCCAGCTGCGCGACGTGATGAACGAGACCCGGCAGTACGGCTTCGATCGCGTCTACGAGGAGCAGCGCGAGGTCGGCCGCCTGGTGCGCGAGATGCTCGCCAAGCACGGCTACAAGAGCGTGGCCGCGCCGGGCTTCGAGGCGCCGGGCGTGGTGGTCAGCTACGCCGAGGACGAGGCGATCGTCGCCAAGTTCCTCGAGGCCGGCGTTCAGGTCGCCGCCGGCGTGCCGCTGATGTGCGACGAGGGCGATAACTTCCGCACCTTCCGCATCGGCCTGTTCGGCCTCGACAAGCTCCACCACCCGGAGCGCACCCTGGAGAGCCTGGAGACGGCGCTTTCCAAGGTGCACGCCGCCAAGGCGTAGTTTCACGATAGCGTTCGAGACGGCACGCCGCGGCACACAGCGGATGAACTGAAAGACAGCGGGGCGGCCTCTTGGCCGCCCCGCTGGCGTTGGTGTCGAGCTTGCGCGAACTAAGGACGAGCTCGGCGCGGTCGAGGGTCAGACCGCCCCGACGCCTCGCGGGACGAAGCCCAGGTTGTTCTCGATCTCCTTGACGCCGTCGATGTTCTCCGCGGCGACCTGCACGGCCCAGCGCTGCTCCTTGCTCTCGACGAGCCCCCACAGCTGCACCTTGCCATCGGCGACGATGACGTTGAGGCGATCGACCAGCACCCCGGTATTCTCGTCGACCTCCTTGAGGATGGCGTCGCGGATCGCGCGGTCGTCGTCGCCGCCGGCCGGCTGGCGCCCCACGGAGAAACCGCGCAGCAGGTTGGAGCGGCTGACGATGCCCACCAGCTTGCCGTCGCGCACCACCGGCACCCGCTTGATGCGGCGCTTCTCGAGCAGCGAGGCAATATGGTGCAGCGGCTCGTTCTCGCCCACGGTGAGGGGGTTGGGGGTCATGATCTGGCCCGCCTTGCGCCCGTGGGTCTTCACGTAGTCCACGGCGTCGCCGCCGCCGCTGAAGATCCTGAGCCACCAGGAGCGACGCTCGTCCTCCTTCGGCTCGATCCGTGCCATCAGGTCCCCCTCGCTCACGATGCCGAGCACTCGGTCGTCGGCATCGACCACCGGGACGGCGCTGATGCCGTGTTCCAGCAGCAGGCTGGCGATCTCGCCGACATCGCTGTCGGGGGTGACGGTGATCACGTTGGTCGTCATGACATCTGCGGCTTGCATAGGGCGTGTCTCCAGACGATGGGCAGTCGTTGTTCTCGGTGAGTCACCTTTAAAGTTAGCAATCCTTCGAGCGCCCTGCCTTGATACCGGACAGCTTTCCGCGCCCCCTGCAGCCAACACCTCAGGGCCGCGCGGCCGCGCCCGCAGCGAGGCGCTCGGCGCCCTCGCCGTCGCTGATGATCTCGTCGATGTCACCGAGCCCGGCGAAGCGCACCGGGCGGATGACGCCGAGCTTGCTCTCGTCCACCACCAGCAGGCGCCTCGCCGCGGTGGCGATGGCCGCCTGCTTGGGCGCCACCTCGTGGAAGTGGAAACAGGTCAGGCCCTGGCGCTCATGCACGCCCGCGGCGGAGAGGAAGGCCTGGTTGATGCCGAGGCGGCGGATGGCGGCGTCCACCTCGTCGCCAGAGAAGGAGCGCGACGAGCCGTGATAGAGCCCGCCCAGCAGGATCAGGCGCACCCCGGGGAGCAGGCTCACCGCCTCGGCCACGTTGAGGGCATAGGTCACCACGGTCAGCGACTGGTCGCGGGGGAGGCTGGCGGCGAGGGGCATCAGGGTCGTGCCGCAGTCGATGAACAGGGTGTCACCGGGCGCGATGCGCTCGAGCGCCAGCCGGCAAAGGCGGCGCTTGGCCGCGGCGTGGCGATCCTGCTGGGCGGCCAGGTCGTAGACCGGCGCATAGCGCGGATCGTCGCTGCGCACCAGGTGGCCCCCCATCAGCTGCAGCCCGCCCTCGGAGGCGGCCAGGTCGCGGCGGATGGTCATCGGCGAGACGCCGCACAGCACGGCGGCCTCGTGCAGCCGCAGGCTGCCGCCATGGGCGAGGGCCTCACTCAGCCGAGCGAGGCGCCGGGCACTGCGTTCGTTCATCGGCTGCGACTCTCCTGATGCCCCGTGTACAGCGCCGTTTTCAGTCCCGGAAAACGACCTACGATGACTGAAAGATGTTAAAAAAATAACACTGAATGTGATAGTTTTCACTTCACACTCAAGCGTCACATTCACCCGCCTGCCTGCCCTCCAGGCCGCCCCATCGGATAGGTGCCCCATGACCCTCTTCATGAGCGTGGTCGGCATGGTGACCCTGGTCGCCATCGCCCTGCTGTTCTCCTCCGACCGCCGCGCGATTCGCCTGCGTACCGTGCTGGGCGCCTTCGCCATCCAGGCCGGCATCGGCGCCTTCGTGCTCTACGTGCCGGTCGGCCAGGCGGTGCTCGCCACCGTCTCCGATGCCGTCAGCCAGGTGGTGCTCTACGTCAACGACGGCATCGACTTCGTGTTCGGCGGCCTGGCCGACGTCGAGGCCACCGGCTTCGTGTTCGCCATCAAGGTACTGCCGGTAATCATCTTCTTCTCCTCGCTGACCGCCGTGCTCTATTACCTGGGCATCATGCAGTGGATCATCCGCATCCTCGGCGGCGCCCTGCAGAAGGCGCTGGGCACCTCGCGCACCGAGTCGCTCTCCGCCACCGCCAACATCTTCGTCGGCCAGACCGAGGCGCCATTGGTGGTGCGGCCCTTCATCGAGCGCATGACCCCGTCGCAGCTGTTCGCGGTGATGTGCGGCGGGCTCGCCTCGGTGGCGGGCTCGGTGCTGGCCGGCTATGCCGCGCTCGGCATCCCCATGGAGTACCTGGTGGCGGCCTCCTTCATGGCGGCGCCCGGCGGGCTGCTGTTCGCCAAGCTACTGATGCCCGAGACCCAGGAGCCGGAGGACAGCGTCTCCGCCGCGGAGGAGCGCCTCGACGCGGACGAGGACCACCCCAGTAACGTGCTGGACGCCGCCGCGGCCGGCGCCAGCTCCGGCCTGATGCTGGCGGCCAACGTCGGCGCCATGCTGCTCGCCTTCATCGGCCTGATCGCCCTGCTCAACGGCATGCTCGGTGGCATCGGCGGCTGGTTTGGTATGGAGTCGCTGAGCCTGGAGCTGATCCTCGGCTGGCTCTTCTCGCCGCTCGCCTTCCTGCTCGGCGTGCCCTGGGAGGAGGCGACGCTCGCCGGCTCGTTCATCGGCCAGAAGCTGGTGGTCAACGAGTTCGTGGCCTATATCAACCTGGCCCCCTACCTCGAGGGCGAGCAGCTGGTGGCCGCCACCGGGCAGATCATGACGCCCCATACCATGGCGATCCTCTCCTTCGCCCTGTGCGGCTTCGCCAACCTCTCCTCGATCGCTATCCTGCTCGGGGGGCTGGGCAGCATCGCGCCGAGCCGCCGCCACGAGATCGCGCGCTTCGGCCTCAAGGCGGTGCTGGCCGGCACCCTCTCGAACCTGATGTCGGCATCCCTGGCCGGCTTCTTCCTGGCCCTGGCCGCCGCCTGACCGCGCCGTCGTCGGCCCTCTGCGGCGGGCGACGACGGCACTACAACGCCCCCATTTTTCACGCACTCTCTCGCCATACCGGAGCCCCCATGACCGAACTGCAACAGGCCGCACGCCAGGCCCTGGCGCTGATGGACCTCACCAGCCTCAACGACGACGACACCGACGCCACCATCGAGGCTCTGTGCCAGCGCGCCAGGACTCCGGCCGGCACCCCGGCGGCGATCTGCGTTTATCCGGACTTCGTGGTCACCGCACAGCGCGCGCTGAAGGCCCACGGCCTCCAGGGCATCGTCAAGGTGGCCACGGTCACCAACTTCCCCCACGGCGGCGACGACATCATGGCCGCCGCCCGAGCGACCCGCAGCGCCGCGGCGTCTGGCGCCGACGAGGTGGACGTGGTCTTCCCCTGGCGCGCCCTGCTGGCCGGCGACGAGGAGACCGGTCGCGACCTGGTCGCCTTCTGCAAGCAGGCCGCCGGTGACGCCGTGCTCAAGGTGATCCTCGAGACCGGCGAGCTCAAGGACCCGGCGCTGATCCGCCGCGCCAGCGAGCTGGCCCTCGAGGGCGGCGCCGACTTCCTCAAGACCTCCACCGGCAAGGTGGACGTCAACGCCACCCTCGAGGCCGCCGAGGTCATGCTGACCGCGATTCGCGACAGCGGCACCGACGCCGGCTTCAAGGCGGCCGGCGGCGTGCGCACCGTCGAGGACGCCCTGGCCTACCTGAAGCTCGCCGAGCGCCTGATGGGCGTGGCCTGGCTCACCCCGGCGCACTTCCGCTTCGGCGCATCAAGCCTGCTCGACGACCTGCTCGCGACCCTCGAGGTCGATACCGGGAAGGCCGGAGGCGCCTGATGAGCGCGGCCGCCCTGCCCTCTCCGTCGCTACCCCAGGAGCTGATCCGCGCCAAGCGCGACGGCCAGGCGCTCGATCGCGCGGCGATCGATGAGCTGGTCGCCGGCATCACCGACGGCCGGCTCTCCGATGCCCAGGTGGGGGCGCTCGCCATGGCGGTATTCCTCAAGGGCATGACCGCCGACGAGACGGTGGCCCTGACCGAGGCGATCCGCGACTCCGGCGAGGTGCTCGACTGGTCCGGCCTCGACCTCTCGGGGCCGGTGCTCGACAAGCACTCCACCGGCGGGGTGGGCGACCTGGTCTCGCTGGTGCTGGGGCCCTGGATCGCCGCCTGCGGCGGCCACGTGCCGATGGTCTCCGGGCGCGGCCTGGGTCACACCGGCGGCACCCTGGACAAGCTCGAGGCGATCCCGGGCTACTCGGTGAGCCCCGACACCGCCACCTTCCGCCGCCTGGTGCGCGAGGTCGGCGTGGCGATCATCGGCCAGACCGCCGACCTCGCCCCGGCCGACCGTCGCCTCTACGCGGTACGCGACGTCACCGCCACGGTGGAGTCGCTGCCGCTGATCGTGAGCTCGATCCTCGGCAAGAAGCTCGCCTGCGGCCTCGACGGCCTGGTGATGGACGTCAAGGTGGGCAGCGGCGCCTTCATGCCCGGCGCCAACGCCGCCCGGGAACTCGCCGCGACCATCGCCGAGGTGGCGAGTCGCGCCGGCACCCGCACCACGGCGCTGGTCACCGACATGAGCCAGCCGCTGGCGCCCCGCGCCGGCAATGCCCTGGAGGTGCACGAGGCGATCCGCCTGCTGAGCGGCGAGAAGCGCCACGGTCGGCTGCTCGAGGTGACGCGCACCCTGGCCGCCGAGCTGCTGATGGCCGGCCGCCTGGCCGAGTCTCACGAGGCCGCCCTGGCGCGCCTGGACGACACCCTCGCCTCCGGGGCGGCCGCCGAGCGCTTCGCGCGCATGGTGGCGGGGCTAGGCGGGCCGAGCGATCTGCTCGAGCGCCCCGCCGCCCACCTGCCGGAGGCCCCGGTGGTGCGCGCCATCTACGCCGAGCGGCCCGGGCGGGTGCAGGCCATCGACACCCGCGCGCTGGGCCTCGCCGTGGTGAGCCTCGGCGGGGGGCGGCGCACGCCGGGCGCGGCCATCGATCCCGCCGTCGGCCTCTCGCGCATCGCCTCGCTTGACGAGGTCGTCGACGGCGACCGCCCCCTGGCGCTGGTCCATGCCGCCAGCGTGGACGATGCTGAAACGGCCGGGCGACAGCTGCGCGACGCCATGAGCGTCGGCGACGAGCGGGTTGCCCTGCCCCCCCTGACCCACGACGTGATCCGTCGGGAGGTGCCATGAGCCGCGCCATCGTGCTGGTCCTCGACTCCTTCGGCATCGGCGCCACGCCGGATGCCGAACGCTTCGGCGATGCCGGCGCCGACACCCTGGGCCATATCGCCGCCGCCTGCGCCCGGGGGGAGGCCGATCTTGCAGCAGACGCAGACGGCCCGGGCCGCCACGGCCCGCTCGCGCTGCCGAACCTGGCTCGGCTCGGGCTCTTGCATGCCCACCGCGAGAGCACCGGCCGCTGGGCCGAGGGCGTTGCGGCGCCGGCCGAGGTGATCGGCGCCTACGGTCACGCCCGTGAACTCTCCTCGGGCAAGGACACCCCCTCCGGTCACTGGGAGATCGCCGGCGTGCCGGTGCGCTTCGACTGGGGCTATTTCCCGGATCGCGAGCAGAGCTTCCCCGCCGAGCTCATCAACGCCCTGATCGAGGCGGCCGAGCTGCCCGGCGTGCTCGGCGACTGCCACGCCTCCGGCACCGAGATCATCGCCCGGCTCGGCGAGGCGCACGTCGCGAGCGGCAAGCCCATCGTCTATACCTCGGCGGACTCGGTGTTCCAGATCGCCGCCCACGAGGAGGCCTTCGGCCTGGAGCGACTCTATGAGGTGTGCGAGATCGCAAGAGGGCTGCTCGAGCCCTACAACATCGGACGGGTGATCGCGCGCCCGTTTACTGGCGATCGCGAGGCGACCTTCGCCCGCACCGCCAATCGCCGCGACTACAGCGTCGAGCCGCCCGCCCCCACGGTGCTGCAGCGGCTGCATGACGACGGCGGCACGGTGATCGCCATCGGCAAGATCGCCGACATCTACGCCCACTGCGGCATCTCGCAAACGATCAAGGCGAGCGGCCACGACGCCCTGATGGACGCCACACTGGCGGCCATGGATGAGGCCGGCGAGCGCTCGCTGATCATGACCAACTTCGTCGACTTCGACATGCTCTTCGGCCATCGCCGCGACGTGGCCGGCTACGCCGCCGCGCTGGAGGCCTTCGATGCCCGGCTGCCGGAGCTGCTGGCCCGCCTCGAGGACGACGACCTGCTGATCCTCACCGCCGACCACGGCTGCGACCCCACCTGGGCCGGCACCGATCACACCCGCGAGCACATCCCGATGCTGGCCCTCGGCGCCGGGCTCGCCCCCGGCTCGCTGGGTGCGCGGGCGAGCTTCGCCGATATCGGCCAGAGCCTGGCGGCGCACCTGGGCCTGCCGCCCATGGACGACGGCGAGAGCTTTCTTCCCCATGCCGCGAAAAGCTTTCTCCGACCCGCTGACACAGGAGCCGACTGATGGCCACGCCCCATATCAACGCCGAACGCGGCGACTTCGCCGATACCGTGCTGATGCCCGGCGATCCGCTGCGCGCCCGCTACATCGCCGAGACCTTCCTCGAAGAGGTGCGCGAGGTGAACACGGTGCGCCGCATGTCCGGCTACACCGGCACCTACCGGGGCCGGCCGATCTCGGTGATGGGCCACGGCATGGGCATCCCGTCGGTGTCGATCTATGCCAAGGAGCTGATCACCGAGTACGGCGTGACGCGGCTGATCCGGGTCGGCTCCTGCGGCGCGGTGCGCGACGACGTGGCGGTGCGCGACGTGGTGATTGGCCTCGGCGCCTGCACCGATTCCGGCGTCAACCGCACGCGCTTTGCCGGCATGGACTTCGCCGCCACCGCCGACTTCGACCTGACCCGCCACGCGGCGGACGCGGCTGCGGCGCTGGGCGTGCCGGTGAAGGTGGGCAACCTCTTCTCGGCGGATCTCTTCTACGACCCGCGCCCCGAGACCGCCGCGCTGCTCAAGCGCTACGGCATCGTCGGCGTGGAGATGGAGGCCGCCGGCCTCTATGGCGTGGCCGCCGAGTTCGGCGCCCGGGCCGCGACCATCTGCACGGTATCGGATCACATCCTCAAGGGGGAGTCGCTCTCCAGCGAGGCGCGCGCCACCACCTTCGACGAGATGATGGAGATCGCGCTCGACAGCGTGCTGCGCGACGACGCGGCCCGGGAGGATAAGGCATGAGCGGCGAGATCGAGGCGGATATCGTCGGCGAGCTGATCGCCGTGCGCGAGCGCGCCTATGCCCCCTATTCGCACCATCCGGTGGGTGCGCTGGTGATCGGCGAGAGCGGGAGGCGCTACGCCGGCGCCAACGTCGAGGTCGCCCACTACAAGGGACTCTGCGCCGAGGCCTCGGCCATCGCCGCCCTGGTCAGCGCCGGTGAACGCGAGCTGCGCGAGGTCTACGTGATCGGCCCGGGCGAGCACCTCTGCACGCCCTGCGGCGACTGCCGCCAACGCATCCGCGAGTTCGCGACCCCCGAGACCCGCATCCGGGTGGTCGACGCCCGCGGCCGGCTGCTGCGCGACTACAGCATGGAGGCGCTGCTGCCGGACTCCTTCGGTCCCGAGAACCTGAAGCTCTAACACCTGAAGCGCTAGCACCAGTGTCTCGACGCCTGTACCCAGGCTCGAATGGCTGACGCACATCACCCGAACGAGCCGCGACCGATGCACCACTCAGACGCGGCTCGTTCGGGGGTGGCTCACTTAGCCTCTTCCTCGGGCCCCTCCTCGTGCACCAGCTCCACATCGACGATCTTCGAGCGGCTCATGACGATCTTCCAGCGCTGCAGCAGCGGCGTGCCGTTGCCCTCCACCTCGCGAATCACCAGGTTGATCAGGTGGCGCTTCTCCACCGGCTCGCGCACCACCTGCCCCTTCTCCTCGAGGCGATAGACGTGGTGGCTGCCCTTGCTCATCAGCCGCGCCAACGGCGACAGATCCAGGGTCAGCGTCTCGCGAGTGCGGTCGTAGCCGCTGAGAAAGCGCGTCGGCGACATCCGTGAGCTTGAGCGGTAGTGCAGCACCACCTCCTCGCGCTGGGCCATGTTGCGCTTGCGCACCCGGCGGATCTCCTCGTCGAGGCGCGGATAGCGCTGATAGTCGAACCACTCGAGCTGGCGCCCCAGCACGGCGTTGCTGTTTGCATCCAGGTACTGGCGTCGCCACTTGGGTCGCCCGCGGCGCAGCAGGCGCCAGAGGGTCACGCGCAGGTCGTCCTTGAACACCTCGCGCAGCGCGTAGAGCACCGCCAGGGCCAGCACGAACAGCGCGGTGATGTCGCCCAGCGCCGCGCGCGCCTCCAAGAGGCCCAGGGTGACGAAGACCATCACCACCGCCGTGGCCAGGCCCTTCACGGCCTTCTCCTCGCCGCCGCCGAGCTCCTGGCTGCGCTGCTTGAGGGTCACGGGATACTCGATCAGCCGGCGCAGCAGGCGCATCTTGTTGGACATCCGCGTCGGGTCGCGGGTGACCCGCTCGGCGTTGTACTCGCGCGCCCGGCGATGCTCGTCCTCCCCCCGGCAGACCCCCAGCAGGCGCTGGCGAATCTCGCGATAGTCGTTGCCCCGCGGCAGGTGGGCGATCAGCTCCAGCAGCCGCTGCTCGGTGAACCAGGAGAGGTAGTTGTCGATGTTGGCGTAGTAGCGATGCAGGCTCTCGTCGCTCGGCTCCTGGCGGCGCAGGCGACGCAGGATGCCGCTGGAGAGCTCGAGGGTCTCCTCGAGCTGCTCGCGCAGCCGCCCGGCCTGGGCGACCTCCTCCTCCGCGGCGTTCGACCGGGGAGCCTCCTCGGGCACCTCGGCCTTGTCGCCGACACGCTTCTCGGCCTTGCGCGTGCGCCGCGCCTGATCGAGCAGCGTCTGGGTCGAGCGCTCGAGCGCCACCACATACTGGTAGGCGTAGAGGCTCAGCCCCAGGCGATACTGGTCGGCGTCGAGGCGCTTGCCCGCCAGGCGGCTCATCACCAGCGGCAACCGGTGACGATCGCTGTAGTAGGTGCGCTTGACGTGGATCGAGCCGTGGTAGAACGCCTCTTCCGAGAGCACATGGGCATTGAGGCCGAGCTCGGCCGGCACGAAGAGATAGACATCGAGCCGGTGCGAGCTCTCCTCGCGCAGCACCCGGGAGATGCGCAGGTTCAGGCTGTCGCGGCGCTCGACCGAGACCTCATGGGTCGCCACGCCGGCTTACCCCGGATCCGGGGCGGCGCCCCGGGCGCTGGTGTCTCTGCCCGGGTCGGCGGCCCCCGCCTCGCCGGGCCGGCGGCCGCTGGCGTCGCGGCCCTCGGCGCCCTCGCCGGTGCCGTCCAGGCGACCGCCGCCCTGGCCCTCCATGCTGACGCTGAGCCGCGGCACGCCGAGATCGACCGACAGGGCCTCCATGCGCTGCTTGAGCAGCAGGTTGTAGGCGCGGGCCACGTCCCACTGCATCTCCGGCCCGGTGCGAAAGCGCATCCGCAGGATGGCGCAGCCGTCCTCGAAGCTGTCGATGCCCTGCATCTCCAGGGGCGACCAGATGTGGTGGCGCATCATCGGGTCCTTGCGCAGCTGCTGGGCCGTCTCCTGGATCAGCGTGGTCGCGTCATCGATCTTCATGTCGTAGGGGATGCGGATGCGCATCAAGGCGATGCCGAACTGGCGCGACATGTTATGGATCGACTCGATGCGGCTGAAGGTGATGATGTGCACGATGCCGTCCAGATCGCGCAGGCGCACGGTGCGCAGGGTCAGCCCTTCGACGGTGCCCATGTGGCCGTTGATCTTGACGAAGTCGTCCACCGCCAGCGAATCCTCGATGAGGATGAAGATGCCGGTGATCAGGTCCTGCACCAGGGTCTGGGCACCGAAACCGATGGCCAGGCCGATCACACCGGCACCGGCCAGCAGCGGCGTGACGTTCACGCCGAGATTGGCCAGGCCGACGATGGCGGCGATGATCACGATGGTGGCGAAGATGATGTTGCGGATCATCGGCGTGATCGTCTGCGCCCGCGCCAGGTTGACCCGCCGCCCGCGGGCGCGGGCCGGGCTGGTCAGGGCGCGCTGGATGGCGGTGTCGGCGAAGATCCAGGTCAGCCAGGCCAGCAGCAGGGTGAAGCCGATCGCCAGCAGCGCCTGGCCGATGCGCACGCTGGCCACGCCCTGCTGGCCGATACCGATCAGCGAGGCGCCCCACACCTGCAGCGAGAGCTCGGCGAAGGCGATCCAGGCCAGCACGTGGGCGAGCGCGTAGCCGAAGCGCTCCAGGCGCCGGCGGTAGTCGCTCAGGCGGCGCTGCTTGGAACGGCGCTGCCCATGGCGACGGATCAGGCCGGTCACCACCAGGGTCAGCACCAGCAGCGAGGCCGAGATGATCGAGCGCGCCAGCGCCGTGCCCACGTCGCCCACGGTGATGAAGATGGCCAGCAGCGAGCCGCCCACCAGCAGCATGGCCGGCACGTGCCACAGGCCGCCGACCAGCCGCATCACCTCGCCGATGGTGCCGCGGTCGCGGCGCAGGGCGTAGGGGCGGTTGCGGATCAGGTGCTGGATGGGGCGCTTGAAGCGGACGATGAAGCGCGCGCTGATCATCGCCGCCAGCATGTTGGACAGGATCGACATCAGGCTGGCCAGGTCGGTGCCGATGATGCCGGAGAGCCGCGCCGAGTTGAAGGCGTCGCCCAGCGCGATCAGGGCGCCGATGACGAACAGCGTGCGCAGGCTCTGGTGCTGCAGGATCTGCACCGCCGTGAAGCGATGGCCGCTGGTGAACACCGAGATCACCGTCTCCACCACCACCGACAGGGTGCGACCGCACAGCGCCACATAGGCGGTGACCAGGGTCGCGGTGCGCCCGGCGCTCGGCGGCACCAGCTGGGCGATGCCCAGCACCAGCAGAAAGGCCAGCGTCCAGGGCAGCATGCGGCGCAGGAAGTGGATCACCAGCAGCCCGCCGCGGGGCTCCCGGGGCAGGTCCAGGGGCCAGCCGCGGCGCCGGGCCAGCTGCCGCCCGAGGGCGATCAGGATCACCAGCAGGCCGGCCCAGATCGCCAGCAGCACGGCGAACTCGATGACGAAGCGCAACAGCTCGGCATTGCCGGTCTGGACCACCAGGTCGACCAGGTCGTTCCAGCCCTGGCGCAGCTGGCTGCGCCACTCGTCCACCGGCGAGTGGCCGGACTCGGCCTGCTCGCCAAGTTCGGTGATGGTCTCCGCCAGCGCCCCGAGCAGCCCCTGGGGGCGAGTCAGCCCACCCTCCTCGGCGGCCGCGACGTGGGCTTGCTGGAGCTGGCGCAGGTTCTCGAGCAGCGCCTGGCGCTGGGCGTCGTTCTCCAGGGTGCCGATCACCTCGTCAAGCGAGGCCTGGAAGGCCTCGGGGTCGTGGGTGCCCGCCTGCTCGCCGCCGTTGGCCAGGCCGGACAGCGGCAAGGTCTGGGCCGACGAGACTGCCGGAAGCAGCAGCACCGACAGCAGCAGCCAGACCAGCAGGCCGCGAAAGACAACAAACATCCGGTGCGCTACAGGCAAGATTCCCTCTCCACTCGCATAGGAACGCGACAGGCGTCGCGTCCGTGATTCTTGAGGCAGTATGTTAGGCTGCCGACAACATGCCCTACAGGATGCCGACATGACGCCGCAACCGCCACCCGAACCCCGCAATGCCGACGGCGAGACGCGTCGCGTCGGGGTGGAGATCGAGTTCGCCGGCCTGCCCCCGCAGCGCACCGCCGAGCTGGTGCAGTCGCTGTTCGGCGGCGACATCGAGGTATTGAGCCCCCATCGGCTCAAGGTCACGGGCGGTCGCTGGGGGGATTTCGGCATCGAACTCGACACCCAGTATGCCCACCCCGATCAGGAGGTGATGGCCGCCGAGGACGCCATCGACAGCGAGTGGGCGCGCATGCGTCGCGACTTCCACTCCCGCACCCGCGAGTTGATCGGCGACATGGTGACCGGCCTGGTGCCCACCGAGATCGTCTGTCCGCCGGTGCCCTGGGACGAGCTGGGCGAGCTGGACGCGCTGTTCGAGGCGCTGCGCCAGCACGGCGCCAAGGGCAGCGACGCCAGCCTGCTCTACGGCTTCGGCCTGCACCTCAACCCCGAGGTGCCGAGCCTCGAGGTCGAGAGCCTGCTGGCCTACTTGCGCGCCTATATGCTCACCGCCGTCTGGCTGCGCGAGCAGATCCACGTCGACATCACCCGGGAGGTGCTGCCGCATGCCAACCCCTTCCCCCGCGCCTACGCCCTCAAGATCCTCGACCCGGACTACGCCCCGGATCTCGAGACGCTGATCGCCGACTACCTGGCGGACAACCCGACCCGCAACCGGGAACTGGACATGCTGCCGCTGTTCGCCCATCTCGCGCCCGACTATCCCCATGAGCTGCTGCAGAATCGGCTGGTCAAGGCGCGGCCGACCCTCCACTACCGCCTGCCCAACGCCCAGCTCTCCGAGCCGGACTGGGGGGCCGTCACCGAGTGGAACCGCTGGCTCGAGGTCGAGCGGCTGGCCGACACCCCCGAGACCCTGGCCGAGCGCAGCGCCCAGTTTCTCGCCCGCCATCGCCCGTCGGCGCCCCGCCGACTGCTGATTCGCCTGCGTCGCTGGATCTCCGCCCGATGAGTCACTCGCCACGCCCACTGATCGGTATCACCACCTCCGACGCCAAGAGCCGGATCGCCTGGTGGTTCGACTGGTTCGCCGTGTGGCGCCACGGCGGCCGGCCGCAGCGACTGTCGCCCTCGCGCCCCGTCCCCGAGCACCTCGATGGCCTGATCATCGGCGGCGGCGACGACATCCAGGCCCACCTCTACGACGACGAGGTGCGCCTGGACGTGCGCGTCGACCCGCAGCGTGATGAGCTCGAGCTCGAGCTGCTGGAGCGCTTCATCCCCCAGGGCACGCCGACGCTCGGGATCTGCCGCGGCGCCCAGCTGATCAACGTGCACCTGGGCGGCACCCTCGACCCGGACATCTACACCACCCACGAGGGACTCAAGCGCCGCCGTACCGTGCTGCCGCGCAAGACCGTGGACATCGTCGCCGACAGCCAGCTCTACCGCATCCTCGAGGTCACCTGGTGTCGCATCAACAGCCTCCACCACCAGGCGGTGCAGAAGACCGGCCGCGGCATCGAGATCGTCGCCCGGGACCGCGACGGCCTGGTGCAGGGCATCGAGTCCCGCGAGCACGACTTCCTGATCGGCGTGCAGTGGCACCCCGAGTGGCTGATCTTCAACCGTCCCCAGCAGCGCCTGATCCGCGCCCTGGTGGACGCCGCCCGCCGCCACCGGGACTGAGCCCAGCCGGCACCCGCTCCGCGCCCCCGCACTCGTCCATACGCGCCAAACGCAAGAGGGCCGCCCGAAGGCGGCCCTCTTGCTTGCGCTTACCACCTGTTCACCACTTCGCCATCGCGCCGCTGACACCAGCCGTGGCGATAGGCTCCTCGACCCGCGCTCAGCCTTCGAGCTTGGCGTCCAAGGTGATCTCGGCGTTGAAAAGCTTCGAGACGGGGCACCCTTCCTTGGCCTTGTCGGCCGAATCCTGGAAGGCCGCCTCGTCGGCGCCCGGGATCTTCGCTACGGTGTCGAGGTGGATGGCGGAGATGGCAAAACCGCCCTCTACCTCCTCCAGGGAGACCTTGGCCTCGGTGGCGATGCGCTCGGCGGTCATGCCGACCTCGCCCAGGATCAGCGACAGGGCCATGGAGTAACAGCTCGCATGAGCGGCGCCGATCAGCTCCTCTGGGTTGGAGCCGGCCTCGCCCTCGAAGCGCTTGGCGAAGCTGTAGGGGACGTCCTGGAGCGCGCCGCTCTGGGTGGACACCGTCCCCTTGCCGTCCTTGAGGCCGCCCTGCCAGACGGCGCTACCGGATTTCTTGATGCTCATGTCGACTCCTACTCGTTGTAAGGGATTCGGTCAGGCAAGCCACTACACCATAGACCCGCAGGGCCGCCCGTGGCCACACCGCACGATTGCATCGTCGACGGCGTGCCACCAGAATAAATGGAAAATACTTCCAAGAACAGGAGATCCCATGTCGAGTACGCCTTACGTCACCCTCGCGGCGACCGCCCACGAGCCCGCCGTCACGCTGCCGGCCATCGGCCAGGGCACCTGGTTCATGGGCGAGGGGCTGGCCCCGCGCCGCGACGAGGTGCACGCCCTGCAGCATGGCCTGGAGTGCGGCCTGCGCCTGATCGATACCGCCGAGATGTACGGCGACGGCGGCGCCGAAGAGGTAGTGGGCGAGGCCCTCAAGGGGCGCCGCGACCAGGCCTTCCTGGTCTCCAAGGTCTACCCCTGGAACGCCGGGCGCGACAGCGCCATCGCCGCCTGCGAGGCGAGCCTTTCGCGCCTGGGCACCGACCACCTCGACCTCTACCTGCTGCACTGGCCCGGCGGCATCCCGCTGGAGGAGACCCTGGAGGCCTTCGAGCGGCTGCGCGAGGCGGGCAAGATCCGCCGCTTCGGGGTCTCGAACTTCGACGTCGAGGAGATGGCCACGCTCACCGGCCTGCCCGGCGGCGACGCCTGCGCGATAAACCAGGTGCTCTACCACCTGGGCTCGCGGGGCATCGAGCACTCGCTGCTGCCCTGGCAGCGCAAGCACGGCATTCCCACCATGGCCTACTGCCCGCTGGCCCAGGCCGGCAGCCTGCGCCGCGACCTGCTCGCTCATCCAGAGGTGACGGACATCGCCGCGGCGCTCGGCATCACCCCGGTCCAGCTGCTGCTGGCCTGGGCGATCCGCCCCGCCCGCGGCCAGGGCGGCGACGCCGCCCGCGACGTGATCGCCATTCCCAAGGCCACCGGCCTCGACCACGTGGCCCAGAACGCCGCTGCGCTGGGCGTCAAGCTGGACGAGGCGAGCCTCGCGCGCCTCGACGCCGCCTTCCCGGCACCGCACCGCAAGACGCCGCTGGATATCGTCTAGTAGCGGCCCTGCCTGGCGGCAGGCGGAGGGAGGAGCCTAGCCGCGCAGCTTGGCCAGCGCCTCGGCAAGCGCCTCATGGCCCAGCTCGCGCATCGCCTCGACGTTGCGCGCGGGGATGCCCGCAGGATCGGGATGATGCTCGAGCGCCCGCTCCAGGCCCGCCTCGCGCAGCAGGTGCCACATCGGATAGGGCGAGCGGTTGGTGAAGTTGGCGGGATCGTCCGGCTCGGCGTCGGCGAAGACGTAGTCCGGGTGGAAGCTCGCCAGCTGGAAGGTGCCCTCATAGCCCTGATCGGCCAGCAGCGCCTCGGCAATCTCCAGCAGGTCGAGATAGTCGTCGAAGTCCTCGAGCCCCTCGGTGAGCACCAGCAGGGTCGTCTCTACCTCGGGGGTCGCCTCCAGGTGGCGGCACTCGTCGAACAGCGCCAGCAGCGCCGCCTCGCGGTCGCGGGCCGGCACCGCCACGGTGCGGATGCTGTTGCGGGCCACCTCGCGGCCGGCGAAGGGGCAGACGTCACGGGCGACCACGAAGGTCTCCACCCAGGCGCGGGTGGCCGCGAGGGGATCGGGGCGAGAGGCGGTCATGGGCGCTCATCCAGGCTGGAAAGGGGCCGCCATGGTCCGCCGCCCGGCCGCCGTTGGCAAGCCGCTGTGCCACGACGCAGTGATAAGCCGAGGACAGGTCGAAGAGAGGGTCCTACGCCATGGGTGAGGAGGATTCCTCCGAACGGGCTGGCCATGGATGGCCAGCACCGGCCCTGCAAGCGGAGCAGGACGCGAGAGCGCAGCAGGGCGTCGGTAGCGCCCAGGGATGGGTTCACAGCGCCCTCTCGATGGTCCGACACTTCGGGACCTGTCGGCGGCTGACCGGGCTCCTCTTGTCATTCACCTTTCTTGAAGTCACGCCGCGAGGCGAGCCGATCGGCCAGCCGCGTAGGTTCCGGCAGCTTGGTGCGCCCAAGGCAGGCCACCACCCAGTCGAGCGCCGTGTGAAGCGACACCCGATGCCCCGGCGAGACGAAGATCGGCTTCACCTTCGCCCGCGAGCGCAGCACCGCGCCGATCGTCTCGTCCTCCGGGCCATCCACCAGCGGCACCCAGTCGCCCCGCGCGGGGCCAGGCTCGTCGTGACGGCCGCAGAGCCGCGTCTTGGCCACGCCGATGGTCGGCAGGTCGAGCCACAGCCCCAGGTGACTGGCCACCCCGATCCGCCGCGGATGGGCGATGCCCTGGCCGTCGACCATGGCGAGCTGCGGTCGGGTGGTGAGCTTCTCGAAGGCGCCGAGCGCCGCCGGCACCTCGCGAAACGAGAGCAGCCCCGGCACGTAGGGCATGCGGGTCGGCTCGCGATGCACCACCCGCTCCACCACCGTGAAGGCGCCCTCGGCCTCCGGCGGCCAGGCCAGCACCACCACCGCCGCCCGGGTGATCGCGCCATCCTGCTCGAAGCCGATGTCCACGCCGGCGAGGTGGCGCACCGTGTCGAGACGATCCTCGCGCTCCACGCGCCCCGCCAGTCGCTTCTGCAGGGCGATGGCCTCCTTCGGGGCGAGGTTCCAGTCGTGCAAGGCGGTATCGGGCATCGGGGCTCCCTGAAGTGACGGCGTCGCTCGGGTTAGACTACGGCTTTTGCCGCGTGACGGACCACCGGGGAGCCGACCTTGAGACTGATCCACACCGCCGACTGGCACCTGGGCCAGAGCTTCCACGGCCAGGAGCGCCACGTCGAGCATCGCGCCTTCCTTAACTGGCTGCTCGACACCCTGGTCGAGCGCAACGCCGACGCCCTGCTGGTGGCCGGCGACATCTTCGACGTGGTCAATCCGTCGCTGGCCGCCCAGGCGCTGCTCTACGACTTCATCGTCGACGCCCACCGGCGCCTGCCGGGCCTCGAGATCGTGCTGATCGCCGGCAACCACGACAGCGGCAACCGCATCGAGCTGCCCGCCCCACTGATGCGAAGGCTCAACACCCACGCCCTCGGCCGGGTCTACTGGCAGGACGACGGCGACCTCGACGCCGAGCGGTTGCTGGTGCCGCTCACCGACGCCGAGGGCGCGACCCGCGCCTGGTGCCTGGCGCTGCCCTTCCTGCGCCCCGCCGAGGTGACCGGCACCGGCGTGCGCGCCGACGAGGACGACGACGCGCCCAACGACTACGTCGCCGGCATCAACCGCGTGCACACCCGGCTGATCGAGGCCGCCCGCGCCCGGCGCGAGCCCGGCCAGGCGCTGGTGGCGATGAGCCACGCCCACCTGCACGGCGCCGCCGTCTCCGAGGCCAGCGAGCGGCCCATCGTGATCGGCGGCGAGGAGTCGATCTCCGCCGCCCTCTTCCCGGACGACATCGCCTACGTGGCGCTCGGTCACCTGCACCGCGCCCAGCAGGTCGGCGAGGCGCGGATTCGCTACAGCGGCAGCCCCCTGCCGCTGGACTTCAGCGAGGTCAGCTATCCCCACCAGGTGGTGGAGGTGATGCTCGAGGGCGAGGCGCTGGCGAATACGGAGGCCATCCCCGTGCCCCGCCCGGTGGCCATGCACCGCGTCGGACCCGCGCCGCTGGAGCAGGTGCTGGCCGAGCTCGCGGCGCTCGAGGACGATCCCGAACTGTCAGGCGCTCGGGGGCGGGAGCGTTCACGAGATACCTGGCCCTGGCTGGAGGTGCGCGTCACGCTCGAGGCCCCGATCCCCGACCTGCGCGCCCGGGTGGAGGCGGCGCTCGAGGGCAAGGCGCTGCGCCTGCTGCGCCTCGAGCGCCGCCTGCCCCGGGTCGAGGGCGAGGACGCCCCGGCGCGCATCGACCTGGAGAGCCTCGGCCCGCGCAAGCTCTTCGAGCGCACCTGGGCCGACCGCTGGGGAGAGCCGCCGGAGGCGGACGTGCTCGCCGACTTCGACCGGCTCTGCCAGGACGTGCTCGACGCCGACGAGGAGGTGACGTCATGAGAATCCTCGCCCTGCGCCTGGAGAACCTGGCCTCGCTGCCCGGCCCCCTCGAGCTCGACTTCACCACCGCGCCGCTGAACGATGCCGGGCTCTTCGCCATCACCGGCCCCACCGGCGCCGGCAAGAGCACCCTGCTCGATGCGCTCTGCCTGGCGCTCTACGGCGGCACGCCGCGGCTTCGCCAGGCCCCGGCCCGCGACAGCCAGGTCGACGACACCCCGGACTCCACCCTGACCACCAGCGACCCCCGCACCCTGCTGCGCCGTGGCACGGCGAGCGGCTACGCCGAGGTGGACTTCGTCGGCCGCGACGGGCGACGCTACCGCGCCCGCTGGGCGGTGCGCCGCGCCCGGGAGAAGGTCGGCGGCAAGCTGCAGAAGGCCGAGCAGTCGCTGCGCGACCTCGACGACGACCGCCTGCTGACCACCCAGAAGCGCGAGTTCGAACGCCTGCTGCCGGAGCGCCTGGGGCTCACCTTCGACCAGTTCACCCGCGCCGTGCTGCTCGCCCAGAGCGAGTTCGCCGCCTTCCTCCAGGCCGACGACAACGAGCGCAGCGACCTGCTCGAGCGCCTCACCGGCACCGCCGAGTACTCGGCGATCTCCAGGGCCGCCTACCAGCGCGCGAGCGCCGCCAGGAAGGCCGTCGAAGCCCTGGAGGCCAGGCTCGCCGACGACCGGCCCGCCGACGCCGAGGCTCGCGCCGAACTGGAGCAGGCGGCCGAGGCTACTCAGCGAGCGCTCACTGACCTGCAGAGCCAGGCGGCATCGCTCCAGGCCCGGCGCCGCTGGCACGACGACGATGCCAAGCTGCACGAGGCATATCGCCAGGGCGTGACCCAACAGCAGAGCGCCGAGGCCGAATGGCAGGCGCTGGCCGAGGCGCGCGCCGACCGCGAGTGGCGCCGGCTGATCGCCCCGCAGCGCCATGCGCTGGCCCGCCGGGCCGCCCTGCCCGACGAGATCGCCGCCCTGGAGGTGAGCCACGCCGAGACGAGGCGAGCGCTCACCAACGCCGAGCGCGAGCAGGCCGAGGCCCGCGAGGCCTTTGATGCCCGCGAGCGCGCCCTGGCCGAGGCCTCCGCGGCGCGCCGCGAGGCCGAGCCCGCCCTGCGCGAGGCCCGGGAGGAGGCCCAGCGCCTCGCCACTCAGGAGAAGCAGCTCGCCGACCTGGAGGCGGCCCGCACCCGGCAGCAGGCCGAGGCCACGCGGCTGGCCCGGGAGCACCGCACGGCCAGCGAGGCCCAGCAGGCGCGGCAGCGACAGCGCGATGACTGGCAGGCGACCCTCCAGCGGTTGGTGGGCACTCACCCTCGTCTCGACGACGCTCGCCAGGCCGCTCAGCAGATCCACGACCAGGCAGCCCATCGCCACCTGGCGCTGGGCGAGCTCGCCAGCCGCTGGCAGGAGCTCGGTCGCGCGGAGCAGGCCCTCGCCCAGCTCACCCGCCGGCTCGGCGACGACGAAACCCGCAAGAACCACTTGCTGACCGAGGGCCAGAACGCCCGCCAAGCCCTGGACCGCGCCCAGGCCCACCTCGACAGCGTCAGCGCACTGATCGATCGCAGCCGCGCCGTGCGCAGCGAGAGCGTAGCGCGGCTGCGCGAGGCCCTCGTCGAGGGCGAGCCCTGCCCCGTGTGCGGCGGCCACGATCACCCCTGGCGGCAGCACCCGCCGGCCACGCCGGAGGCCGCCCAGCTCGAGGCCCAGGAGGCGGAGGAAGCCCGCCAGCTCGACGCGGCCCGCGAGGCGCGCGACGCGGCTCAGCGGCAGCGCGACGAGCTTTTCGGCGAGTACCGCGCCGTGGAGGCCGCCCTCGCCCGCCACCGGCAGGATCGCGAGGCGGCCGAGCGGCAGCGCCACGCCGCCCAGGAGGCCCTGGAGGCACATCCGCTGCAACAAGAGCTCGCCGCCATCGAGGCGAGCGAGCGGAAGGAATGGCTCGATGCCGAGCGCGAGGCGAGCGAGACCCGCCGCCGCGAGGCGCGAGAGCGCCTGGACGAGCTGGCCCGGGCCGAGGCCGAGCTGGCCCCGCTGGAGCAGGCGCTGCAGGAGGGCCATGTCGCCCTGGCGCGCCTGGAGGCCGAGAAGCAGCACGCCGACACGGCGCTGGCCGACCTGGACGAGCGGCTGCCGCCGCTGCGCGACGAGCGCGAGCGGCTTTCCCGTGGGCTCGCCGCCCGGCTCGGCGATCACGCCTCGCCGGACGCCTGGCAGCAGCACCTCGACGCCCGCCAGGAGCAGGCCCGCCAGGCCCGCGACGCCGCCCAGGCACGCTGGCACGCCGCCCAGCAGGAGCAGCAACGCCTCGCCCAGCGGGTCGAACACGAGGCCGAGCGGCTCGAGGGGCTGCGCCGTGAGCGCGATACCCTCGCCCGCGAGCTCACCGACTGGCGAGCGGCGAACCCCGAGCTGACCGACGCCACCCTCACCCGGCTGCTTGCCCAGACCGAGGAGGCGGCCCGCAACGAGGAGCGCCAGATCGAGGCCGCCGACCAGGCCCGCCAGCGCGCCGCCGCTACCCTCGCCGAGCGGCGCGACGCCCTGCTGCGCCACCGCCGCGACCAGGGCCTGATCGAGGAGATCGAGGAAGCGAGTCGCGAAGAGGAGCGCGACGAGGCGCTGCTCGGTGACGCCGTGGCCGAGGCACTGCGCCGCCGCCGGGAGGCACTGGAGGAGGCCGAGGCCGAGCTGACCCCGCGCCTGGAGGAGGCCCAGCGGGCCCGCGACGAGGCCGCCTTCGCCCTGAGTGACGACGATCGGCGCCGCGAGCGGCGCAAGGCCGGCCAGACAGAGCTCGAGACCGCCCAGGCCGAGTTCCGCCGCTGGGGCCAGATCAACGAGCTGATCGGCTCCGCCGACGGCAAGGCCTTCCGGCGCATCGCCCAGGCCTACAACCTGGAGCAGCTACTGGAGCACGCCAACGCCCACCTGAGTGGGCTCTCCCGCCGCTACCGGCTGGTGCGCGGCGGCAGCCCCCTGGGCCTGCTGGTGGTGGATGTCGACATGGGCGACGAGCGCCGCTCGGTGCACTCGCTCTCCGGCGGCGAGACCTTCCTGGTCTCCCTCGCCCTGGCGCTGGGGCTCGCCTCCATGGCCTCCGGCGAGCTCACCATCGAGTCGCTGTTCATCGACGAGGGCTTCGGCAGCCTCGACCCACAATCCCTGGCGCTCGCCATGGAGGCGCTGGACGGCCTGCAGGCCCTGGGCCGCCGCGTCGGCGTGATCTCCCACGTGCAGGAGATGCACGAGCGCATCCCTGTGCAGATCCAGGTGGAGCCGCTGGGCAACGGCACCAGCCGGGCGAAGCTGGTCAGTCAGTAAGGGGAGAGAAACGGCTCGCTGACGTGGATGAATGCCTCGTCAGCGAGCCGGTATTTCTACTTCGAGCCGTCCGCCGTCGGCCACAAGCGAACATCATGTGAAGCTTCCCACCTAGGGTTCCCAGATTCACCGCGGCTGTTTCCGACCGACCACACCAGAAGATCCACATCGCCGATGGCTACGCATTCCAACGTTCAGTTCGGCTGCTGCGGCCTCACATCGGCAAGAAAATAGAGACCAAGCCAGGACCGAATGTTGCGCGTATAAGCCGAGGGCGCTACGACCTTTAACTTACCGCTATCACGGGCGTTGTTTATGGACAGGTCGCCCAACCATACCTCGGTCATGGTGCGTAGATCGGTGGTGATATTGACGTCCACGTCGACACAAGGATTGTCGATGCATAGATCGACGTCTTGACCGTTCACCTTGATCCACCAATGGTTGTATCTCTGCAGATCGGTATAGTGAAAATGGATGATGGTCCGGCCTCCGGGCAGTTTTTCCGGATCAATTCTCGATTGGACATTGTTCATCAGCAGCTGAACGTCCAGTTCATCGTCAGTCATCTGTCCGCGCGCCCAGCGCATTCCCCATTCGGCGATCTGGATGATAATAGGGTAAAGCTCACGACCAGCCTCGGTAAGCTGGTATTCCTGGCTTCGCTGATCAGGCACGCACCGCCGGATTATGAGCCCAGCTTCTTGCAGGGTGTGCAGACGCTTGTTCAATACGGTGGGGGATATCTTGCTCAATCCCTTCTGCAACTGACTGAAACGCGTCGCCCCAAGCAATAACTCTCTCAGGATCAGCAACGTCCACTTTTCCCCGAGTATTTCAGCTGCTTTGGCAACTGGACAAAACTGTCCGTATTTCAGCATGTTGTATCCCCATCGGCATCACTACGCAATACGTAGTCGATTACTACACATCACGCAGTATCTGCCATATCGGTCTGCTCCTACCTTCTGGATAGCCTAGCGCGAGGCTAAATCCCAACGAAAACGTCGCGAATGTGGAGATCAGACCATGACCATTCAAGCACAGCAGATCGAGGAATCACGGGGCAGTGAAGCCATCGCGGCCTTGAAGGCCCGGCAGAAGGCTACTTGGGAGGATGGGGATTACGCCCACTTTGCCAAGTATATGGAACAAGGCGCCATCGATATCGTTTCCAACTGGCACCTTACACCCGGACAGCGTCTCCTGGATGTTGCCTGCGGGAGCGGTCAGTCGGCACTGCCTGCTGCGCGTCTGGGGCTCAAGGTGACAGGCGTCGATATCGCTCAAAATCTTGTCGACTGTGCCAATCAGCGAGCGCGTGATGAAGGGCTGGATGCACGCTTCGATCAGGGAGATGCTGAGAAACTTCCCTTCGAAGAGGCCTCGTTCGACTCAGTCATCAGCATGATTGGTGCCATGTTCGCACCACGACCCGATCGGGTTACCAGCGAGTTTGCGCGGGTACTGCGTCCTGGCGGCACACTTTACATGTGCAACTGGACGCCCAGAAGCATGCCCGCGCAGCTGTTCCAGGCAGTAGCCAAGCGTGTACCGCCACCTCCGGGAGCGATATCCCCGGTATTGTGGGGAGATGAGTCCACCGCAAGGCAAAGGCTGACGGAACATTTCACCAACGTTAAGTTCCGGCGAAAACTTTATCCCAAGTGGCACTTCCCATTTTCAATCGATGAACTGGTGATGCTGTTCCATACCACCTTCGGCCCTGTAAAGAGAGCGTTCGAAGCCGTTGACGAGGCAGGGCAGCAGGCTCTATCGAGAGATCTGGCTGAAATCTATCGAACCTATAGCCTGCCAGCTGGTGAGGGTGGCCTCACCCTACAAGGTGAATACCTCGAAGTAATCGCCACACGACGTTAATGGTTTCCGATCAACATAAGGAGCGCATCATGGCACTTTTACCGAAAACACTCCGCTTTTGGCTGTTCGATACCCTATCGCTCAGGACCGTGCGCTACGTAGAGGCGGTTCCGCGCCACAAGGCGAGAGGGCTCGTCGCAGAAGTCTACGACATGATCACTGACGATTTTTTCATCAACGGCTCACTCACTAGCCGCTCCAAGGTGCCATTGCTTCTAGCGGCGATCTGGAGTGCCGGACGGGAAACCGCCTTGGTTGACGACCATCTCGATCGCACCACCAAGGAAGCGATGACCGCCACGCTATCCAGCATCAACGATTGCCCCTATTGCGGTGACATGCTGGTGAGCCTGGTGCATGCAGGCGACCGCCACGATGATGCCAGGCAGATTCTCAGCGAACGGGAGGATCAAATCACAGATCCCTTGCTCAGAGAACGCTTGCTGTGGGTACGAGCGGTTGCCACACCCGGCGCAGAGCCGCCCACGAGCGTCCCTTTTAACGACGATGAGTTGCCTGAAGCGATCGGGGCGCTGATGGCGTTGAGTGATATTAATCGCTTCAGCCATATCGTCATGGATGGTTCGCCGGTCAAAGCGCCCTGGAGCCTGGATGCTATCAAAGCGGCTGCACTATGGCTCTTCGGTGGCGAGCTGCGTGCGACACACACTTCCCCGCTCCAGCCGGGGCGAAGTCTGACTCTCTTGCCCCCCGCCGAACTGCCGGCCGACATGCACTGGGCGGCCTCCCACCCGCGTATCGCCCGAACACTCGCCCAATGGGCCGCTGCCGTGGAGCAACAGGCGCAGGGGGTGGTACCTGCGGAGACGCAGCAACTGGTTCATGCAAGGCTGAAAGGTTGGCAGAACGAAGCAATGCCCATCAGTCGTTACTGGGTGGAGGCTGAAACCGAAGGACTGGAAGGCGAAGCCCGAGACATCGGCCGTTTCGCACTGCTGGTGGCCAAGGCCTCATACCAGCTGGACGACGAGATCATCGAGACCATACTGGGCGACAAGCGTGATGATGAACGCTTCATTCGCATTCTGGCTTGGTCCACCTTCACAGCAGCGCGCCATTTTGCCAATCGCATTGCCGGCCTTTCAACGACACAGGCAACGGCTAGACAAGTTGCTTAGTGCAGGTGACCCTTCCCATCACACTGGAGATCATCGAAGGAAATAAAAAAGTAGACCTGGCGAGTTCCGGGTGCATGGTCCATCGATCATTGCACCCGGCTCGCAAAGAGATTCACTGAATCAGGAAAGGTCCTAGAAAGGTGATGGCATAAGACAATGAAAGCTGACTCCATTTACCTAGTGATTTTATCAAGGACAAACCAACATGCGAACATTACCGGACAGACCTCTTTCGGCCAGAATCAGACGTATAGAAGAAGCTTATGTAACGCCGCCATAAACGGCGCAAGCTTGCGAGCGTCGGGCGACCGTAGGGAGCGAATTTGATGGCTTTTTTATATACCATTTTCAAGATCAACTACCAAGTCTAAACATAGCGACTTATAGCTTTGGATGGTTTTTGGCGAAATACTTATTGAGTAGTATTTTAGCAGCGCCAAGGAAAGTGATGAAAAATACAGCCAAAACCAGTCATCATCAGGTAAATTTACGTCTTTTACGGTCGCTAGCCAGCGCCCATGAACAGGTGGGTGGCTTTCTGAACCGGCAAAACGGTCTTTTCCTGTTGCAAATAATATAAATGCGGATGCAAGGGCAACCCCCATCATTCGCTTCCTTATAACTTCATCCTCGGGATAACCACTCGACTCGGCGTACTGACGAATTTCAGATATCATCATTTCCTTAGCAAACTCATCACACCTATACTCTTCGATCCTAGGATCTTCAGGCGCATCACCTTCTGCAGAAAATATTACGTGTTTTAACTCATGCAAGAATACATATGCTGTTGCCATACATGTTAAATCAAAAACGGCGGCACGCTCAGCATCTTCGGGCCTTCCACTCTCTGGCTCCGGTATGTCTGAGGGCCAACTAAAGTCATCTTCATGAAATACTGAATTTAAATCTTTTACGGCATCTACTATTTTTTTGAATTTTTCATCTTCTTCTGCTTGACCAGGCATCCTGTTAACTTCATCAATTTCGAGCGTTTTATTCAAAGATTTAAGCAATACAATTAGTGAAGAATAACAATGCAGTGCCTGCATTCCCGCGTAGCCGAAAAGCCACATTTGGCGCGTTGACCTACTTGTGTATTGAATCGCAGAGAACCCGCCCGCATCTAAATTGAATCCTTCACGATCTGCGATCAATCTAAACTTATGATCATACTTCTGTGTAATAGCCTCAATATCTGTAGCTCTCTCAGGAACCACTCCATCAAATAATTTACGAACAATACTTGTGGCTTCCACCATTCCTCCTTTGGCATATAACGCTTTTTCTAAGCGGCGCGCAGTAGCAACGCTGCGGAGCATCTCACGGATGGTCGCAGGCCCGGAGTACGCTTGAGCAATTTAACTTAATAGTTGCGCATGCTTTCAATTTTAGCCTTCTTTCTATCCATGCTTTCTTTTCCGAAGTTTTCAAGCCTAAGCTTAAGAAAACCCTCAGGATTCATTTTACAGTGGTAGTGATGGTGTTCTTTAAGCTGCTTTTCTTTCTCTTTCTCGAGCTCTTTCGGCGATTTATGTTTTACGCCCCACAATTCAAGGCCTTTTCTTGCTGCCATGTACAAGCTATAGGCGAAAGCCAAAAAAGATACAACAGGACTCGCCCAGCCAAAATATGCAATTAATGCTGGAATTACACAAAGCCAGAAGATCAGGGCCATGCGTAATGTTTTTATGCCTCTTGCCTGGAGGCGAAGCTCGTTTTCAACCTGAGCACTTGTTTTAAATGGTAATTCTGAGTATATTTCAGCTAGTCTATCTTTAGATAGGTCAATATTTGGCTTATCGCCTTCTGGATAGTCTCCCCAGCAGTGATAAATTCCGCTTTTTCTCGGGTAGCCTAGCAAGTAATTTTCACCAGCTAAATCTTTTGTTGTCAACTTGATGTCGGTCAGGTTCTTTACTAAAACCATCAACGGTGCTGGGTACCTTTCAATCCAGTGTTTCAGCTCCGCCTCAGCAATCTCCTTAGTTTTCTCTACTAACTCAGGGGTGTATATATTAATAGTTAGCAGGGAAAACTCTTGGTCAGTAAAAACTGGCGAATAGTGTACATAGTATCCCTTTCTTTTTTCTTCAATATCTTCGTACCGAACCCAGTCTTTAATCACGAAGTCTTTGCCTCAAGTGAAAATAAAAGGTATTAGGTGGAGCGCTCTGATATTGAATGAGCGCGCCGTCACGTTCAACAATGTTATGCTGCGCACCGTTTTCAACATAACATACTTAAACTCGAAATATTAAGTATACCTTGGCAGTATAAAACTGATCACAGTTCCGGCTGTATAACACCGATGAGCGTGCTCGCTGCCTTATCCGGTGTGACCGCTTTGGGTCGATAGCTGACATAAAATCTCCCTCCCCTATACCTGCCGAAAGACCAGAAACTGCTGCGCGCATTTCCTACAGGTTCCGGTGTAATCCTGGCCATCCTTGGATACGCGCACGCTCTTCCAGCCGCAGGCGGGGCATGGCTGCTTCATCGAGGTGTTGGTGCTGCAGCGGCCGCATTTCACGTAGTAGCCGTACTGGCCGTACATGCCGGTGAGATGACGTGCCTCTCCGCACTGCTTGCAGGCCAGCAGGCTCTGGGGTTGTGCGGTGTGCTCGGTATGAAAGGAGACATTTTCCGGCGCTGGGGCAGCCGAATAGTGCGGTTCGGGCTCAGCAACGGGGGTGGCCGGTTCTGGTGTGGCGGTTGCGCTATCGCTGCCGGCCGGGGCAGTGCTCACCTGTGCGTAATGCTCGAGCAGGAAGCTGCCGATATTGTCGAGCTCCCCCGCGAAGAACCCGGCCCGCCCCTTGAGAAAGCCTACCTTCAAGTTGCCGACGAGTTCCTTCACCTTGCTGGCCACGAACTCGGTTTTCACAACCCTGTTCGCTACGTCCTTTGGCATCTTGTCGCGATGCAGGATGGCGGTGCTGGAAATGGCGCAGAGCGTGCGCCACTCGCGATGGGCCACTTGCGTCTGGATACCCAGCAGCTTGCCGAGAAAATGTTCAACATTATCGCTCAGCAGCGCCTTGAGTATGTCCAGTTGAAGCTCACCCTGGCGGATCGGCGACGGCATCCCCATCCAGTTGCCCTGGTAGCTGCGTGACCACTCGCCGGCAGCATTGACCGTGACCTCACCGACGATGCTCTTGGACTCGACGATGATGAAGCCGTAGGGGTGGAGGATCAGGTGGTCGATCTGCGCCCGCTCGCCGTGGTGCTCGAGACGCAGGTCGTTGATGACGTGGATCTGCTTGTGCTCGCCGAACTCGCGGCGCAGCTGGAAGGCGACGTCCTGCTCCTGCTTGTGGCCGTAGAAGGCGCGCTCGTCGCCGCCACGGCCCTCCCCGTTCGGGGAGGCATCCTTTTCCTTAAGGATCATGGGCTTGTCCCTGCATGTCGGCCCGATTGGCGGGCCATCGCTGACGCTTTGCAACATTTCGTTACCCGTCAGCCTGACACCAAAGCGGCCTGAGGGCCAGCCATGCGAAAGTCGCGAGGGGGCGAGACGCCGGGACTCGACGCTCCTTCAAGACCGTCAGGGCCTGCTCGCTCTCTCGGCCTGCACGGAGAGGTGACCGGGGGGCCGCCGGCCATGACGTTGGCGCTGATGTCATGCCTCACACCAGCAGCAGAATTGAGAGGGTAGCGACCGAGTTCACCAACCGCATGCAATGGCGATCTGTTTTTCCTGATGGGCATCACGTGCCCATCAGCTGGGCCTCGGTCAGGTTGGTTGTCCTGTTCTCGAAGGCATAGAACGATGGCTTCCTGTCGACACAGGATTGCTGCCTGAAGGTGAAAGCCGCCTGATGCTCGAAGAGCCCCACGGGAATGAAATGGGTATGGGTATCCTTCAGGCGGAAAAACAGATGACTACCACATACGTTACAGAAACCGCGCTCCGCCCATTCTGAAGATGGGTAAACCGAAATGTTTTTCTCGCCGTCGAAAGCGACGTCACTCCCACAGCGACTGACCATCAATGGCCCGCCTCCCCATGTCCTGCACATCCCGCAATGGCAGGCCTCGATGCCCTTGCGGGCGTTATTTGCGGTGAATGTCACTGCGCCGCAGAGACAGGCCCCTTTTCCTTCGAAGGTTTCCATCGCCAACTCCTCAGGTTGTTAACAAGGGGGAACCACATGGCCGGCGCTGGACGTCACGCTCGAAGGCCCCGTTGAACTGCACGCCGCCGGCTATCTCGTCTCAGTATGAAAGATTCCGCGCAAATGGGCTGACGCCAGAGCGGCCTGAGGGCCAGGCATGCAGAGGTCGCAGGGGTAAGACGGGGCGGGCTTCCCGGTGAGGTCAGCCCGCGAGGAAAGGCGTCAGACGGCTCGGCGGCCGCTGGGATCGAGGATCTCCCGGGCCATCTCCCGGCCCTGGGAGGTGAGGCGCAGGGCCTCGCCCTCGCGCACGATCAGCCGCTGGTCGCTGCTTCGCTGCACCACCCGGGCGGCCTTGGCGGCGTCCCAGCGCAGGTGGTCGCGCAGGGCGCGGATGACGTTCTCCTCGCCCTGCTCCGGCTCCCCTTCGTGGTTATAGAGGTGCACGGCGAGGGTGCGGATCTCGTTGTGGCGGCGCTGGCCGCGGCGGCGCAGCAGCTGGGCGACCAGGCCATAGCGCGGCCCGGCGAGGAAGGCCAGCATCAGGAAGGCGCCGGTCATCACCGCCATCATGCCGCCGATCGAGACGTCCCAGGCCACCGCCAGGGCGTAGCCGCTGACGCTCGAGCCGATGGAGACGGCGATGCCGTAGAGGAACATCAGCCACAGCCGGTCGGTGAGCAGGTAGGCCGTCGAGGGCGGCACGATGACGAAGGCGACGAAGAGCACCGCCCCCACCGCGTCGAAGGCCGCCACGGCGGTGCCGCTGGTCAGCAGCAGCAGCGCGTAAAACAGCAGCCCCGGCGCCAGGCCGAGGGCCTTGGCCAGCGCCTCGTCGAAGGTGGCGAGCTTGAGCTCCTTGAAGAACAGCACCACGAAGGCGGCGTTGAGCAGGGTCATGGCGCCCATGGAGAGCAGCGAGCGCGGCACCCGGTAGTCGCCGAGGGTCACGGTATCGAGCCACACGAAGCCGATCTCGCCGAGCAGCACGGTGTGGGTGTCGATGTGCACGTCCCGGGCGTAGAGGTTGAGCAGCAGCACGCCGATCGAGAACAGCACGGGGAAGACCAGGCCGATGGCGGCGTCCTTCTTGACCCGTCGGGTGCTGACCAGCAGCTCGGTGAGAAACACCGTGAGCACGCCGGCCAGGGCGGCGCCGAGGATCTGCACGGGCCCGCTCTGCTGATGGGTGATCAGCCAAACGATGACGATACCAAAGACGATGGAGTGGCCGATGGCGTCGGAGAGCATGCTGGTGCCGCGCAGCACCAGGAAGGTGCCCACCAGGGTGGAGGCGATGCCCACCAGGGCGCCCACCAGCATGATCTGCAGGGCCACGTTGTCGAGCAGGGCGGTGAGCATCAGGCGTCCTCCCGGCCGAGGGCGTCGAGCACACGCTCGGCCTCGTCGATGCCCGCCGAGGTCAGCACCCAGCGCCGGGCCGGCCCGGGCTCGCCGGGCGGCGAGGCCTGCCATTCGACGAGGCCCCGGCGCTCGAGCTGGCTCAGCACGGCGCGGGTGCGCAGGCCGTGGTAGGTGTCGAGCATGCCCTGCTCCGAGCGATAGACCGGGTCGGCGTGGTGCACGGCGAGCCGGTAGAGGGTGGTCAGCACCTGCTGGTAGCGCAGCCGGCGCCGCGCGCGAACCCGGCGCAGCGCCTCCCAGAGGAAGCCGCGCTCCGGCGCCAGGGTCAGCGACACCAGCACCACGCTGGAGACGCTCAGGATGATCAGCGGCCCGGTGGCAAGCCCCCGGGAGAGCGCGCTTAACAGCGCGCCGAAGATGCCGCCGGCCACGCCGATCAGCGCGGCCAGCAGCACCATGTCCTCGAGGCGGCGGCTCCACTGGCGGGCGGCCACCGCCGGGGCAATGATCATCGCCGCCATCAGCACCACCCCGACCATCTGCAGCCCGACCACCACGGCCAGCGCCACCATCACCGTGAGCAGCACCTCGAGCCAGGCCACCGGCATGCCCAGGGAGGTGGCGAACTCAGGGTCGAAGGAGACCAGCTTGAACTCCTTCCACAGTGCCGCGACCAGCGCGAGGGCCACGGCGGTGATGCCGCCCATGATCCACAGGTCGGAGCGCAGGGTCGCCGCCGCCTGGCCGAACAGGAAGGCATCGAGGCCGCCCTGGGAGGCGTTGTTCATGCCTTGGATGTGGGTCAGCAGCACCACGCCCATGGCGAAGAAGACGCTCAGGGTGATGCCGAGGCCGGCGTCGGTCTTGAGCCGGCTCATGCGGGTCAGCAGCAGCATCACCAGCGCGGCCAGCGCGCCGGTGGCCAGCGCCCCGAGCAGGATGCTGCCGATCTCCCGGGTGCCGGCGATGATGAAGCCCAGGCAGACCCCGGGCAGCGCGGCATGGGACATGGTGTCGCCGAGCAGGCTTTGCTGGCGTAGCACCGCGAAGGTGCCCAGCACCCCACTGACGAGCCCCAGCAGGGCCGCCCCGGCGACGACGTTCTGGATGGTGTAGTCGGAGAGCAGCTCGACGACGCTCATCCGGCCCGCTCCGCGGCCTCGGCGGCCGCCTCCCCGGAGCGGAAGGTATCCTGGTCGAGCAGGGCGATCTGGCCGCCGTAGGCCTGACGCAGGTGATCGGCGGTATAGACCTCGGCGACCGGCCCCTGGGCGATGACCCGCACGTTGAGGATCAGCAGCCAGTCGAAGTAGCTACGCACCGTTTGCAGGTCGTGGTGCACCACGATCACCGTCTTGCCCTCGTCGCGCAGGCGGCGAAGGATGTCGACGATGGCGCGTTCGGTGGTGGCGTCGACCCCGGCCATGGGCTCGTCGAGGAAGTAGACGTCGGCCTTCTGCACCAGCGCCCGGGCCAGGAACACCCGCTGCTGCTGGCCGCCGGAGAGCTGGCTGATCTGGCGCTTGGCGAGGTCGGCCATGCCGACCAGCTCCAGCGCCGCCATCGCCTCGTCGCGCTCGCGACGCCCCGGGCGACGCAGCCAGCCCAGCCGGCCGTAGAGCCCCATGGTCACCACATCCAGCGCGGTGGTGGGGAAGTCCCAGTCGACGCTCGAGCGCTGCGGCACGTAGCCGACCCGGCGACGCTGCGCCTTGTAGGGGCGGCCGTGCAGGGTGACGTGCCCCGCCACCGTGGGCACCAGCCCCAGCACGCTCTTGATCAGGGTGCTCTTGCCGGCGCCGTTGGGGCCGATGATGGCGGCCATCACCCCGGGCGGTACGTCGAAGTCGATGTCCCACAGCACCGGCTTGCTGTGGTAGCTGACGGTCAGGTCCTCGACGTGCAGGGCCAGATCCGGTTCGTGTAGCGACATGGGACACTCCTGTGGTGGGCGGCCGTCGGGGGAATCAGGACGCGGGGATGTCCCAGCGTTCGGCCCAGGCCTCGAGGGGGGCGGGCAGCGGGGCCAGCTCGCCGCCGAGGGCCTCGACGATATGCCGGGTATTGGCGTGGAGCATGCCGATGTAGGTGCCGCCGGCGGTGCCCGCCTCACCCATGGCGTCCGAATAGAGCTGGCCGCCGATCTCGACCTCGTGACCCTGGTCGCGGGCGGCATCGATCACCGCCTGGACGGTGCGCGGATTGATGGTGCTCTCGATGAACACCGCGGGCACCTCGCGCTCGATCACCACCTGGGTCATGCGGCGGATATCCGCCACCCCGGTCTCGGTCTCGGTGCTGATGCCCTGGATGCCGGCCACTTCGATGCCGTAGGCGCGGCCGTAGTAGTTGAAGGCGTCGTGGGCGGTGACCATGATGCGCTGCGCCTCAGGAATCGTCGCGATGCTCTGCTCGATCCAGCCGTGCAGCGCCTCGAGCTGGGTGTCGTAGGCGTCGGCGTTGGCCTGGATGGCCGCCTCGCAGTCGGGGCGCGCCTCGACGAAGGCCTCGGCGAGAGTGGGAATGATCTGCGCCCACAGCGAGACGTCCATCCACAGGTGCGGATCGATGCCGTAGACGTCCTGCACGGTGATCAGGCTCGCCGTGTCGATGGAGGATGGCGCCACCGCCACGGTCGGGGTGATCTCGGCGAAGCGTGCCAGCACGTTGCCGAGCTGACCCTCCAAGGAGTAGCCGGAGTAGAAGATCTGCTCGGCCTGCTGCAGGGTCGCCACGTCCCTGGCGCTCGCCTGGTAGAGGTGGGGATCGACTCCGGGACCCATGATCGCCGAGACGTCGGCGCACTCGCCGCCCACCTCGCTTGCCACGTCGGCGATCATGCCGATGGTGGTCACGGTGGTCACCGGCGGCTCGGCCGCCATCGTCTGGCCGCTCAGCGCCAGCGGCGCCAGCGGCGCCAGCAGGCCAAGTGTGCTCTTCCAGCGTGTCATATGCCCTTCCCCATCAACGTGGCCAGAGTGCGGTAATCGATCAAGTATAGCCTTTGCTATACGACAGGGTAACGCGGGAGTGCCTCCCCCGCCCAGCATGCCGTCGGCAGGCTCGTTGTCATTCCGTCCGGCAGGCGTCGCGCGGTGCGGCCCGAGGCGGCGTCGCGGTCGTTCAGCCCTCGTCGAGAAAGCGCTCGAGGGCGGCCAGGGTCTCGCCGCTGACGTGATGCTCGATGCCCTCGGCATCGAGGCGCGCGGTCTCGGCGCTCACCCCCAGCTTGCGCAGGCAGGCCTCGACGAGATGGTGGCGCCGCCGGCTCTCGGCGGCGAGGCGCTCCCCGGCCTCGGTCATGGAGATCCCCCGGTAGGGCCGCTTGACGATCAGCCCTTCCTCCGCCAGGCGCTTGAGCATCTTGGCCACGGTGGGCTGGGCGACGCCGAGGCGACGCGCGATATCGATCTGGCGGGCCTCGCCGCTGTCGGCGATCAGGTCCGAGATCAGCTCGACGTAGTCCTCCGCCAGCTCGGTGCGCCGCGCATCGCGCGCCTTGCGAAAGCCCTGCACGTGGCTATCCGGCTCGATGAGTCGCCCATGGCGAGGCTTAAGCGCTGATGTCATCGGATCCTGACCTGAGATAAGGAGCTGGCGGGAGAAGAGTGGGGGCGTGATGTCCTCATGATGCCTGGTGGCAGCGAGATTGCAATTTCGGCGGCGCGGGCGCCTCGCCCACAGCGGGCACCGGTTCACTCGCCAGGCACGCCCCATCATGCAGAATAAACCACTGCCTAATGAGCTTATATGCAGGCC
Source organism: Halomonas pelophila (assembly GCF_040196315.1). Lineage (NCBI taxonomy): Bacteria > Pseudomonadati > Pseudomonadota > Gammaproteobacteria > Oceanospirillales > Halomonadaceae > Halomonas > Halomonas pelophila. Next base: position 243,335 of record NZ_JBEGCI010000006.1, on the reverse strand, counting down.
ATCTTTCTGCACTGCAGTGACACTCTGGTATGCTTATTGCTTGTGAGATCACGCGGGCCTACCCGGCCCGAGGGATCACGGCGCCCTACCCTGGCGCCGACCAAACGAGGAGCAACCCGATGTCATCCGATCCGGTTACCCTGATGGTGGCACGCCGCGTGGCCCGCGGCCGCTACCGCGACTTCAGCGCCTGGCTCGAGGAGGGCCGCGAGCTCGCCTGCGACTTCACCGGCTACCTGGGCTCCGGCGTGCTGGCCCCGCCGCCCGGCGAGGACGAGTACCAGATCATCTTCCGCTTCCGCGACGCCGAGACCCTGGCCGCCTGGGAGCACTCCGCCTCGCGCCGCGCCTGGCTGGCCCGCGGCGAGGGGCTCTTCGAGGCGCCCCACGAGCACCGCGCCACCGGCCTGGAGGGCTGGTTCCAGGACGCCACCGGCCAGGCGCCGCCGCGCTGGAAACAGGCGATCGCCATCTGGCTGGCCTTCTTCCCGGTCTCGCTGGTGTTCCAGGCGCTGTTCGGCGAGGTGCTCGCCCCCCTGCCGCTGCTGCCGAGGGTGCTGATCGGCACCCTGATGCTCACCCCGGTGATGGTCTTCATGTTCATCCCCCTCTCCATGCGCCTTCTGGGGCCGTGGCTGCGCGGCGAGCTCACACCCTTGGCGCTGTTCCGCCGCCGCCTGCACCAGCGCAGGGCATAAGCGCAGGGCATAAGCGAAAGCCATGCGATAGGATGTGACGCTGTTTCACCGTCGAGGGGTAGAACACCTTGCGTCACGATCCGCTGCTGTCACTCAGCCAGTATCACCCCGTGGTGATCGAGGGCATGGGCAGCCACGACAGGCGCGACCCCGATGCGGTCGCCGCCACCGTAGCTCGGCGGCTGCGCTCGCACTGGGCCCGGCGGCGCCTGGACAAGCCGGCGCTGATCGTGACGCAGGGCGATCCCCTGGAGGCCCGTGGCATCTCGGCCATCACCCCAAGGGTGGCCTGCGAGTTCCATCTGGCCCGGGGCCTGGTCTGTCTGGATGAGGAAATCGCCGATTACCATGCGCCCAACGCGGATCGCGACAACGTGACGGTGGAGCTGCGCTATTCCCAGCTCGCACGGGTATTGAACGCGCGCCAGCCCGACGCGATGACGCGGCTCGAGGCGGCCGTGGATCGCGACATCACGCGCAAGAACCAGCGCCGCCACGTCCTCGGCAAGGTCCCCCTGAAGGACTACTTTCGCGACTTTGCCCTGCTGCAGGAGGTCACCAAGGCCGGCTGCCGGCAGCTCTGCGGCGGCCTCACCGTGGCGCACACGGCAAGCGAGATCCACGAGTTTTCCGTGACCAGCTTCTACACCGTGGGCGTGGCGCTCGGCTGGGTCGAGCCCGACGACATGGTCGCGTATCCTTCCTGAGCGGCCCGCACCGCGCCGACGGCCCCTGACTCGACAGACGCTCGAGCCGACAAAGGCCCACGCGGGCAGTCGTAATTCAAAGGCATTGGCCATTCAGAGAAGGACCATGATCGGATGAGCGCTGAACAACATCGCATAGTGCTGCTGGACGGGGGCATGGGACAGGAGCTCAGGCGTCGCAGCGATCGACCCGCCACGCCGCTGTGGTCGGCGCAGGTCATGCTGGACGAACCTCAGCTCGTCGCCGCGGTGCACCGCGACTTCATCGACGCCGGCGCCCGGATCATCACCACCAACAACTACAGTGCGACGCCGCAGCGCCTGGCCCGCGACGGCGACCCCGCGCTGTTCGCGCCGCTGCAGGCCGCCGCGCTGGACGCCGCTCGCCAGGCCCGGGAGCAGAGCGGCCAGGCGGTGCGCATCGCCGGCTGCCTGCCGCCGCTGGTGGCGAGCTATCACCCCGAGGTAGTGCCGGATGATGCCACCTGCCTGCGCGACTATCGCCGCCTGGTGCAGGCCCAGGCCGACGGGGTCGACCTCTTTATCTGCGAGACCATGACGCTGACCCGGGAGGCGCTGGCCGCAACCCGCGCGGCGGTAGAGCACGGCGCCCCGGTGTGGGTCGGCTTCACGGTGGACGACAGCGACGGCATGCACCTGCGTTCCGGTGAGCCGCTGGCCGAGGCCGCCCGAGCGGTGGTGGAAGCCGGTGCAGAGGCGGTGCTGGTCAACTGCTCGGTTCCCGAGGCGGTCACCACCGCCATGGCGGCGCTGGCCGATCTCGGCGTGCCCTTCGGCGGCTACGCCAACGGCTTCACGGCGGCGGCGGATCTCGCGCCCGGCGGCACGGTCGAGGGATTGGAGACCCGCGAGGACCTGGATCCCGCGGGCTATGCCGAACATGCCTGTCGCTGGGTCGAGCAGGGCGCGACCATCGTCGGCGGCTGCTGCGAGGTCAGCCCGGCGCATATCGCCGCCCTGGCCGAGCGCCTCACCGCCGAGGGCTATCGCCTGGTCTCCGCCTGAGGGCGAGAGGCCGACCCGGGCCGGCCGTGATAGGCTCGGGGCCACTATCCATGTGAGGAGCGCGCCATGACCGCCGCCGAGCTACTCGATCGCCTGGTGGGCTTTGCCACCGTCTCCCGGGACTCGAACCTGGACCTGATCGCCTTCGTGGAGGGCTATCTGGACGAGCACGGCGTGGAGCACTGGCGCGTCGAGAGCGACGATGGCCGCAAGGCCAACCTGCTGGCGCGCATCGGGCCCAATGTGGCGGGCGGCGTGGTGCTCTCCGGTCATACCGACGTGGTGCCGGTGGATGGCCAGCCCTGGTCCAGCGATCCCTTCACGCTGACCGACAAGGGCGACGGCCGCCTCTATGGCCGCGGCACCTGCGACATGAAGGGCTTCATCGCCTGCGCGCTGGCCGAGGTGCCGCGCTGGGTGGGCCTCGAGCTCGAAACGCCGATCTGGCTGGCCCTCTCCTACGACGAGGAGGTGGGCTGCATCGGCGCCCCACGGATGATCGAGCGGCTGCTCGCCGATCACCCCCGCCCGGCGGCGGTGATCGTCGGCGAGCCGACGATGATGCATCCAGTGGTGGCCCACAAGGGCGCCACCAACCTGCGCACCACCGTCACCGGCCGCGCCTCCCACTCCAGCCAGGTCAACCAGGGGGTCTCGGCGATCCACGTGGCCGCGCGCCTGGTGACCCGCATCGAGGACGTGATGGCGGAGCTCAAGGCCGAGGGGCGCGTCGACGAGGCCTTCAACGTCGTGCACTCGAGCCTGCACGTGGGCAAGATCCAGGGCGGCACGGCGATCAACATCATGGCGCGGGAGTGCACCTTCGAGTGGGAGATCCGTCACCTGCCGAGCGACCGCTTCGAGGAGCTGCTGGGGCGCGTCAACGCCACCGCCACCGAGCTCGAGGCCGAGATGCGAAAACGCGCGCCGGAGGCCGGCATCGTCACCGAGGCGCTCAACACCACGGTGCCGGCGCTGGCCGACGACAACAACGCCGAGGTACTAGCGCTCTGCCGCGAGCTGCTCGACGAGCGCCCCGCCGGCGCCGTGGCCTACGCCACCGAGGCCGGCCAGTTCCAGCGCGAGGGGCTGCCCACGGTGATCTGCGGCCCGGGCAGCATCGGCCAGGCCCACCAGCCCGACGAGTACCTCGACATCGAACAGCTCGAGGCGGGCGCGCACTTCATGGCGGCACTGGGCGAGCGGCTTCAACGAAAGTAGAATGCCGGCTTCCTGCCCTCGTCTGGAGCCCCCATGCCGCGCCTGATGATCGTCAAGACCGGTGACAGCTTCGCCGACGTGGTCCGCGACCACGGCGACTTCGAAGACTTCTTTCTCACCGCCCTGGCCCCGATGGCCGAGGCGGACGACGAGCTTACCCTGACGGTCCACGATGCCCGCACCGAGGGCGTCCCGCCGCTGCCGGCGGCCGAGGACGGCGTGCTGATCACCGGCTCCCACGCCATGGTCAGCGAGGCCGAACCCTGGAGCGAGGCGCTCAAGCCCTGGCTCGTCGAGGCCCGCGCCCGCGGCGTCGCCATGCTCGGCGTCTGCTATGGCCACCAGCTGATGGCGGCGGCCTTCGGCGGCGAGAGCGGCTACCACCCGGGCGGCCGCGAGGTCGGCACCCGGCGGCTGCGCCTGACCACGGCCGGGCGCGCCGATCCGCTGCTCGGCACCCTGCCGACGGCCTTTCCGGCCCAGCTGACCCACTCCCAGTCGGTGCTCACCGCCCCGCCGGGCGCCGAGGTGCTGGCCGACAACGGCCACGACCCCTTCCAGGCGCTGCGTTACGGGCCGCGACAGTGGAGCGTGCAGTTCCACCCGGAGTTCAGCGCCGAGGTGATGCGGGCCTATCTCGCCCACCAGCATGAGGTCCTCGCCGCCCAGGGCGAGGAGCCCGAGGCGCTGCTGGCCGCGGTCGCGCCCACCCCCGAGGCCGGCGGCCTGCTGGCCCGCTTCGCCGAGCAACTCGCCCGCACGCCCACCCTCGCCTAAGCCCAGACACGCTGCGCTCGGGCAAGAGCGCGCCTCGAAAAAAGCCTCGGACATAAAAGCGCCCCCGCACCGAACGGTGCGGGGGCGCTTCGCTGTCATGGCAGCCGGCCTAGCGGCACGGGGCTAGCGGCAAGGGGCTAGCGGCGTGAGACCTCGGCCACCTCGCCGGCTGTCTCGTCCTCCAGGGCCTGCTGCTGGATGCGCCCGATGTCCGGGGCCCCGCCGGCGGCCTTGCGACGCTGGCGATGCAGGTCGCGCAGGGAACTGACCATCATGGTCACGACGATGATGCCGCCGCCGATCAGCGCCAGGTCAGTAGGCACCTCGCCGACCCACCACCACACCAGCAGCGAGCCGAGCAGGGTCTCCAGCAGCAGCACCAGGCTGACCTCGGCGCCGGGCAGGTAGCGAGCCCCGGTCTGGATCAGGAAGTAGGCGGCCGGCAGGAACAGCGCCATGATCGCCAACAGCGGCACGTCCTCGGCGGGCGGCAGGGTCGCGCCGCCGAACAGGGCGGCCGGCAGCAGCATCGCCAGGCAGCCCAGCGGCAGGATCACCGTGGTGTCGATGCCGCGGCGACGCTCACCCTTCTGGGCGCTGGCCACGGTGGTGTTGATGGCGATGGAGATCGGCACGAACAGCGCCACGCCCAGCCCCAGCAGGCTGCCTTGCCCCACCTCGCCGGCGGCCATCAGGCTGGCCCCGCCGACGCAGATGGCGATCACCACCCAGGTCTGGCGGCGCAGGCGCTGCCTGAAGAACACCAGGCCGATCAGCCCGGCCACCAAAGGCGCCAGGTTCATCATCACCAGCACGTTACCCGCCGAGGTGAAGCGGTTAGCGATGACAAAGGCCCAGCCGCTGGCGGCGAAGGCCAGCGGACACCACCAGGCGGCGGGCCCGCAGGCGCGGATCGCCTCGGGCAGGCGATGACCATAGCGCAGCAGGGCGATCATCAGCAGCACGATGCCCAGCAGCAGGCCACGCCAGAACAGGAAAGTGACCGGCGATACACCGGTCCCCTTGACCAGCAGGGCATCCGGCGAGAGCAGCAGCACCCCGGTCATGGTGATCAGGTAGCCCCGCAGCCGGAACGGCAAGCGCTTCCACATGCTCGTATCATTCCTCTTTCGATCTCATTAACGACAAGCAGGCCGGGGGGATCCCCGGCCTGCCATGGTCACGGACGTCGGCCGTCCCGGAGCTTCACCCCGGGCGGCGACGCTTTCCGGGCTCAGGCCCGTTCGCGACGCTTCACCGGTGCCTCGTCGTCACGACGACGGCGCGGAGCACGCTCCGGTGCGCCCTTGTCCTCGCTGATCTCCAGCGGACGACCGGCGACGCGGGCCCGGGCCATCTTGGCCAGGATGCTCTCCGGCAGCGAGCTCGGCAGCTCGACCACCGAGAAGGCGGTGCGGATATCGATGCGACCGATCCGGTTGCCCTCGATGCCGCCTTCGTTGGCCAGGGCGCCGACCAGCTGACCCGGCTTGACGCCGTCCTGGTGACCCACGGCGACGCGGTAGCGGGTCATGCCCTCGCGCGGCGCGCTGTCGCGACGCTTCGGCTTGGCATCACGCGCGTTGCGGTCGTTGTTGCGCTCGGCGCGGGGCGCCTGCAGGCGACCGATGGGCGCCTCGTCGGCACGTGCCATGCGCGAGAAGGCGCAGGCCAGCTCGATGGGATCGTGTCCCTCTTCGACCAGGCGCTCGATCAGCGCACGCTGCTCGTCTGCACCGGCGGTCAGGGCGGCGACCACGCGCTGGTGGAACATCTCGTCGCGATGGGCGCGAATGGCGGCCTCGTCGGGCAGCGGCATCTCGCTCATCTTCTGGCCGGTGGCCTGCTCGAGCCAGCCCACCTTGCGGCCTTCGCGGAAGCCGACGAAGGTTATCGCAATCCCGGTACGACCGGCACGGCCGGTACGACCGATGCGGTGGGTGTAGGCCTCGGCGTCCTGCGGCAGATCGTAGTTGATGACGTGGGTGATGCGCGGCACGTCGAGGCCGCGGGCGGCCACGTCGGTGGCAATCAGCACGTCGACCTTGCCGCGCTTGAGGCGCTGGATGGTGCGCTCACGCAGGCTCTGGTCCAGGTCACCGGACAGGCTGGCGACGCTCATGCCGCGGGCGGAGAGCTGCTCCATCAGGGTGGTGCAGGCGGCACGGGTACGCACGAAGACGATCGCGCCGTCGACGGGCTCGACCTCGAGGATGCGCGCCAGCGCCTCCTGCTTGGCCCCGCCGTCGACCCGCACCATGCGCTGGTCGATGCTGGCCGCGGTGCCGACCTTGGCCTCGATGGCCACCTTGACCGGATCGACGAGATAGCGATTGACGATGCGCTCGATCTCGGTCGGCAGGGTCGCGGAGAAGAAGACCCGCTGGGCGTTCTTGGGGGTATCGGCGACCACGCGCTTGACGTCATCGATGAAGCCCATGCGCAGCATTTCGTCGGCTTCGTCGAGCACCAGCGCGGAGAGGCCGTCGAGCTTGAGGCTGCCACGATCCAGGTGATCGATGATGCGACCCGGGGTGCCGACCACGACCTGGGCGCCACGGCGCAGGGCGGAGAGCTGCTCGCGATATTCCTGACCACCACACAGGGTGGCGACTTCCAGGCCCTTGAGGTTCTGACCGTACTTGCTGAAGGAGGCGGCCACCTGCTGAGCCAGTTCCCGCGTCGGGGCCATCACCAGCACCTGGGGCTCACGACGCGTCAGTTCGAGACGAGAGAGCAGCGGCAGGGCGAAGGCAGCGGTCTTGCCGGTGCCGGTCTGGGCCTGGCCCAGCATGTCGCGGCCTTCCAGCAGCGCGGGAATGGTCTGCGCCTGGATCGGCGACGGGACCGTGTAACCCTGGGATTCAACAGCAGTAAGAACGGCAGGCAGCAGGGCCAGTTCGCCGAAGGTCGGCGAGACGACAGAAGTCGAGGTCATGAATCACACCTTGGTAGGCCGGCATCGCCGGCAAATAACAACAGTGGCGCCCCTGACGCGGTCAAGTCATCAAGGCACCCTGCCAACCGTCGGCCCGAAGGCGGCGGAGCAGAGCGTAACATCGGAGTCGGGGACGCCGGTCGCACCTGGCATTCGGCCCATGCCATCGCAATCGATGGCCGCATGAGCCGCTGTGGCGACCGTTGGCGCCGATCTCGCCCGTGTGGCGGATCTCGGTGGCGCTCCATCTACACAATTCGAACGCGTGAGGCGCAGCTCTAGTGGCTGGGCTTCCCGCTTCGGCGCTTGCCTCTCCGCTAAGGAGGAGGTCGCGTCGTCATGATGGTGGGGTCAACACATGCGAGGAGCGCGCATGCTACCATCGTCGCGGTGACCTGGCCAGCCTTATTCGTTCCCCCCTTCAGGAGCCCTTCATGCCGAGCCTCTGGGTCGATGCCGACGCCTGCCCCCGGGTGGCGCGCGAGATCATCGTCCGCGCCGCCGAACGCACCGCCACACCGACCTGGTTCGTGGCCAACCACGCCGTGCCGCTGCCGCCCTCGAAGTGGGTCAGGGGCCTCGCGGTGAGCCAGGGCTTCGACGCCGCCGATAACGAGATCGTCGAGCGCCTCGTCAAGGGCGATCTGCTGATCACCTCGGACCTGCCGCTGGCCTTGGAGGCCATCGAGCGCGGCGCAAGGGTGATGACCACCCGCGGCGAGGCGCTGGACGCCAACAACATCCGCGCGCGGGTGCAGATGAGGGACTTCATGGAGACCCTGCGCGCCAGCGGCGAGCATACCGGCGGACCCAGCGGCTATTCCGACGCCGACCGTCGCGAGTTCGCCAACGCCCTGGATCGCTGGCTGGCCAAGAATCCCTGACAATGACGCATCTGCACCGGGTGCAGATGCGACTGAACCAGGACAGGCATGGAGACCCTTCGCGCCAGCGGCGAGCACACCGGCGGACCCGGCGGCTATTCCGACGCCGACCGTCGCGAGTTCGCCAACGCCCTGGATCGCTGGCTGGCCAAGAATCCCTGACAATGACACATCTGCACCGGGTGCAGATGCGACTGACACCAGGACAGGCATGGACACCCTTCGCGCCAGCGGCGAGCACACCGGCGGACCCGGCGGCTATTCCGACGCCAACCGTCGCGAGTTCGCCAACGCCCTGGATCTCTGGCTGGCGAGGCAGAAGGAACGGCAACGCCCCCGCCGTGGCCCCGGGGACGGCGCGAAGCAGAGGTCTTTTTCCAGGGATGGAAAAAGTAGCGCCCAGGGAAGGGTTCACAGCGCCTCCGCGCAGAGCCGTCGACGGCGACACACCCCACCGCTCGCTTGCCCCAGCCTCACGAGCGAACCCGCCCCAAATCGGTCCTTATGCCTTCTCGCGGATGCCCTGCCCCGGCAGGCGCTCGCGATCATGGGGCCGTTCCAACTCCAGGAGCGGGCCGGCGGGCACGATGCGGGTCGGGTTGATGTGCTCATGGCTCTCGTAGTAGTGGCGCTTGATGTGGTCGAAGTCCACCGTCTCCTTGATGCCCGGCCACTGGTAGAGCTCGCGCAGGTAGTTCGCGAGGTTCGGGTAGTCCTCGATGCGCCGCAGGTTGCACTTGAAGTGGCCGTGATAGACGGCATCGAAGCGCACCAGGGTGGTGAACAGGCGGATATCGGCCTCGGTCAGCCACTCGCCCGCCAGGTAGCGGCATTCGGCTAGGCGCGCCTCGAGCCGGTCGAGGGCAGAGAACAGCGCCATCACGTGCTTCTCGTAGACCTCCTGCTCGGTGGCGAAGCCCGACTTGTAGACGCCGTTGTTGACGTGCTCATAGACGTCGGCGTTGACGGCATCGATGGTCTCGCGCAGGTCGGCCGGATAGAGGTCCAGCCGGTTGCCGGTGAGGCCGTCGAAGGCCCCGTCGAGCATGCGAAGCAGGTCGGCCGACTCATTATTGACGATGCGGCCCTGCTGCTTGTCCCACAGGGCCGGCACGGTCACCCGGCCGGTGTAGTGCGGGTCGGTGAGGGTGTAGAGCTCACGATGGTAGTCGACGCCGTTGACGGCATCACCGCTGGAGCCCTCATCGCGGTGGTAACTCCAGCCCTGATCGAGCATCAGCGGGCTGGTGTGAGAGACGCCGATCAGTTCATCCAGGCCCTTGAGACGGCGCATGATCAGCGCGCGATGCGCCCAGGGACAGGCCAGGGACACATAGAGGTGGTAGCGCCCCGCCTCGGCTGGCAGCCCGGGCTGACCCTGAGGCCCCGGGGAGCCGTCGGGGGTGATCCAATCGCGCAGCTTCGCCGATTCCCGCACGAACTCCCCGCCGTGCTTCTTGGTGTCGTACCACTGGTCATGCCACTGTCCGTCGATCAAGAGTCCCATCTCGGCCTCCTCGGTTCTGAAAAGTTGCTACCAGCTTAAGACCAGAAAATCGAAGCTCAAGCGCACTTTTTCCGCCCAATCATTCGATTTTTTCAGGCTTCAGTCCTGGGCGCACAGGCCTGGACGGCCTCCTGCAGGTGGCGGGCCATGGCGCGGGTGGCCGGCCCGGCGCGATCCTGGTCACGGTGGATCAGCTGGATCGGCACCTCGCGCCTGCCGCCCGCCGCCAGCGGCAACGGCGCCAGGCGTCCCGCCTGCAGGGCCTCGGCGATGCGCGTCTCGGGCACCCAGGCGAAGCCGAGATTGCGCTCGAGCATGTCGATGGAGGTGTCGAGGTGACTCACCGTCCAGCGCTGCTCGGCCTTCAGCCAGCCGGCATCCAGCGACTGGCGCAGGGCGGAATCGCGCACCACGAGTTGCCGGTGCTGCTCCAGGTCACGCAAGTCCAGCACCCGCCCCAGGCGATGCAGTGCGTGATCGGGGTGGGATACGGCGATGAAGGCGACGGTCACCAGCGGCTCGCCCAGGAAGCCCTTGGCGGCGAGGCCCGAGATCAGCAGGTCGGCATGGCCGTCCTGGAGCATCTCGAGGCCCCCGTTGAGCACCGTCTCGTGCAGCTGCACCCGCACGTGGGGATAGGATTCGGAGAAGGCCTCCAGCGCTCGGGCCAGGGCATCCGGGGGAAAGATCTGGTCGATGGCCAGCACGATCTCCGCCTCCAGGCCCTCGGCCAGCCGAGTCGCAACGTCCTCCAGGGAGTGAGCGTTCTCGAGCAGCTGGCGGGCGCGGCGCAGCAGCATCTCGCCGGCCTCGGTCAGCCGCACCTGACGCCCCACGGGCTCCAGCACCCTCACGCCGAGCTGCTGCTCCAGCTTGTGCACCGCATGGTTGAGGGTCGAGGGACTCTTGTGGATGGCCTCGGCGGCGCGCGCGAAGCCGCCATGGTCGACCACGGCGGCCAGCATCTGCCATTGGGCCAGGGTGACACGCGACATTTCGATTTCCTCGAATATCAGTAGCGAAATATTGCGCTTAATCTTCGAAAAAACCGACCTAAAATGCCAGTAGTGATCCTGCGAATTATAGAGAGGAACCCATGGCCCCCACCCCGACGATCCGGCAGGTAGCTCGCCTGCTGAACACCCAACCGAGCCAGGACGGCGACGGCGTCAAGATCCAGCGCCTGCACGATTTCGGCGGAGGCCTGGATCCCTTCCTGATGCTCGACGAGCTGGCCTCTGACCAGCCGGATGACTATATCGGCGGGTTCCCGCCTCATCCCCACCGGGGCATCCAGACGCTGACCTACGTGATCAACGGGGGCCTGACCCACGAGGACCATCTCGGCCACTCGAGCACGATCCATCCGGGCGATGCCCAGTGGATGCACACCGGCCGCGGCATCATCCACTCCGAGATGCCGCTGACCGATCACCGGGGGCTCCACGCCTTCCAGCTGTGGCTGAACCTGGCGGCCAAGGACAAGCTCAGCGAGGCGACCTATCGGGACGTGCGCGCCGACGAGATGCCGGGGCTTTCGGGCAAGGATGCCTGCCTGACGGCCCTGGGCGGGCACTGGCAGACGCTGGCCGGTGACAGCGTCGCGGGCCCCCTGTCGCAGTTGGCCGGCCAGGGGGGTGTCGCTCATGCCAGGCTGGACGCCGGCGGCGAACTTGCGCTGGTGAATCACGCCACCACGCTGCTGGTCTATGTATTTGCAGGCAGCCTGGAGGTCGGCGGCACCCGCGTCGAAAAGGGACAGCTTGCCCGCCTGGGCGGCGGGGAAGCGCTCAGGCTGACCAGCGCCGAAGGCGGGCAGGCCCTGCTGCTGGCCGGCGAACCGCACGGCGAGCCGATTGCCCACTATGGCCCCTTCGTGATGAACCGGCAGGACGAGCTGGAACAGGCGCTCAGGGACTACCGCGACGGCACCCTCACCGATTGATCGTCCCGCGCGGGTTGAAAATCCCCGCATCGAGCTATTCAATACGCGAAGACAACGGCGTTCGCCCCCGATGCTCGCTTGATGACCGTCGTCCTGGCGCCTCAAGCGGGCATATCTGTATACCTATACAGACTAGGCATCTCATGCATCATAGAGTATGGTTCTAAGGCCATTTTTTTGTTTCCTTCTTCAACTGTCACGGCCTTTTTCCCATGATGCGAATTCTTCATTCGCTACCCCGCACCCATAAGCTGCTGCTGTTACCCGTTGCCACCATGGTGACCGTGCTGGGAGCCCAGAAGGTCCTCACTACCTTCGAAGATGTTCAGCGTGATCGACAGACGCTCGACACCGTTCTCGTTCCTCTCGATGCCGATGCCAGCCCGGGCCTGCCCTCTCTCGACACCAAGCGAGACGCGGTGAGCGGTGCCCTGGCGAAGGCCAACCAGGCACTCGACGCCACGCGCGGCCACGTGCCGATCTCCGCACTGACCGCCTCGGAAGTCGTCGACATCGACTTCATAGATGCCGCGCGGGCCAATCGGTCAGAGTCCGGGGTCCCCGCAACGCTGGCCATGCCCGCCCAGAACGATGCCTCGCCCCGAACCGGCCAGGCGCCGAGCGAGGGCGACACGGTTCGCCTCGACGAGGGGGCCCAGCACATGGCGATGGTCATCGGGACCATCGCCGCCGGCATGCTCGAGCTAGAGGACGGCATGGTGGCCGATGCCACCTCCTACGAGGACGTCACCGAGGATGAGCTCGCGCTGTTCGACGAGGGCCCGATCGTTCTCGACCAGGAGATCGTCGCCAACGAGCCCTTCGTCCCGCAGTGGCAGACCTACACCGTGCAGAGTGGCGACACCTTCGCCATCATGGCCCAGCAGCACCTCGAGATGGGCTACAGCGAGGTCATGGCCCTGCTCGACACCCTGCCCGAGCCGCGCCTGCTGACCCACTGGCGCGTCGGTGACCATTTCGAGTACCAGCTGGACGAACAGGGCGACCTGCTCGCCCTGCGGATGATGAAGAACGCCCGCGATGGCTATCTGGTCGAGCGCCAGCAGGACGACTTCGAGGTCGCCACCATCGAGCGCGCCGGAGAGGCCACTCAGCGCCTCTTCGCCGGCACCATCAGCGGCAGCTTCGCACGCTCGGCCAAGGCGACCGGCCTGACCAGCGCCGAGGTCTCGGAGCTCTCGCGGGTGCTGGAGAAGAAACTCGACTTTCGCCGCGACACCCGTCGCGGCGATCGCTTCCAGGTGCTGGTGGAATCCGACATCATCGACGGCAAGAGCCTCGATCCGCGCGTGCTGGCGGTGGAGTACGCCGGCGCGCGCATGAACCTCACCGTGGTGCGCAACGGTGAGGACAATCGCTTCTATACCCCCGAGGGCGAAAGCCTCGACCCGGCCTTCAACCGCTACCCCTTCGAGGGTCGCTACCGGCTGAGCTCGCACTTCAACCCCAACCGCCACCACCCGGTCACCGGTCGCATCAGCCCCCACAAGGGCACCGACTTCGCCATGCCGATCGGCACCACCGTCCGCGCGCCCGCCAACGGCCGCGTCGAGAAGGTCGGCAACCACCCGGCGGCGGGACGCTACGTGGTGATCCGCCACGACAACGGCTACAAGACCCGCTACCTGCACCTCTCCAAGCCGATGGTCAGCAACGGTCAGCGCGTCACCATGGGCGAGCGCATCGCCCTCTCCGGCAACACCGGGCGCAGCACCGGACCGCACCTGCACTACGAGGTCCTGGTCAACAACAGCCAGGTGAACGCCATGAAGGTCTCGCTGCCGGAGAACCAGAGCCTGCAGGGTGATCGCCTGGTGGCCTTCCAGCGTCAGGCGAAGCCGATGCTGGCGGCCCTGGAGAGCGGCCAGACCGGCAGCGTGGTGGCCAGCACCGAGCAGCCCGCCACCGATGACGACGAAGGCTGATCGCGCCTCGCGTTCCGCAACCACCTTCGGCACCCCACGGCGCCCCGCTCCTTGCGGGGCGCCGTCGTTTCGGGCCCGGTTCAGGCCAGGATCATCAGCACGCAGGCCGCGGTCAGAAGCCCCATCAGCGCATTGAAGGTCCGCCAGTGGCGCCGGGTCGTCATCAGCCGGCCGACGGCCACGCCGAACCCGGCCCAGAGGGCGATCGACGGCAGGTTGGTCATGCCCATCACCGCGATCACCACCACCGCCGAGGCCACGAAGGCATCGCCGGAGAGGGTAAAGGAGGCGATTCCCGAGATCGCCATCACCCACGCCTTGGGGTTGGCGAACTGGAAGGCGGCGGCCTGCCAGAAGGTCAGCGGCCGCACCTTCTCATCGACGCTTCGCTGGTTTGGCGGCGGCGCGGTGGCGATCCGGTAGGCCAGCCACAGCAGGTAGACGCTGCCAATCAGCTTGAGCCCCTGCTGCAGCGGCGGCCACTGCTCGAACAGGGCGCCGAGCCCCAGCGCCACGGCCCCCATCAGCCCCATCACGCCGATCGAGATGCCGAACATATGCGGCAGGGTGCGCAGGAAGCCGAAATTGGCCCCCGAGGCGGTCAGCATCATGTTGTTGGGGCCGGGCGTGGCGGACATGCTGATCGCGAACAGCATCATCGGGCCCACCAGGGCGAGCAGCTCGGGCAGCGGGAGGGTCATGGGGACTCCTTTCGTGCGGGCATCGCCTCGGACCAAAGCGAGTGCCGACTATTGTAGGGGTACAATTTCGCGCAAGCTACCTGACAGGATCGACAATTGCGCGCACAATCTCAGTATGCGCGGCCCGCTTCGCCGATCAAGGACGGCTTTGTCACCCCGACATTGTCTGCTCCCGAATCCGCCCGACCGCCCTGATTCGCACCGAGAGGATCGCCCGCCCGGCACCCTTTCACCCTTGCCCGATGGAGAGTCGCCGTATGGACATCCAGGCCCAGGCCCGCGCTCGCTGCCGGTGGCTGCCCGACCTCGAGGGTGCCGACACCCCGCGCTACCAGGCGCTGGTCGATCAACTGGCCGCCGATATCGCCGCCGGCACCCTCGCCCCCGGCGAGCGCCTGCCGCCTCAGCGCCTGCTGGCCGATGCGCTCAAGGTGACTGTGGGCACCATCACCCGCGCCTATCGCGAGGCCGAGCGCCGCGGCCTGGTCGAGGCCCGGGTCGGCAGCGGCACCCGGGTACGTTCGCCGTCGGCGGAGGCGCCTCGCTTCCACCACCTTTCCCGGGCGGAAGAGGGCAGCATCGACCTGTCGCTCAGCGTGCCGATTCCCCATCCCTGGCGGGCTGAGCAGCTCGCCGGCGTACTGTCGCGCTTGAGCCAGTCTGCGCAGGCCATCGAGTCCGCCCTGGCCTATCCGCCCGAGCAGGGCAGTCCGGCCAGCCGCGAGGCGCTGGCCGGCTGGCTGACCCGCCAGGGGCTGCCGCTGTCGGCCGAGGAGCTGATCCTCACCGCCGGCGGCCAGCACGCCGACTTCCTGGCCCTGCAGGCGCTGGTGCAGCCCGGCGAGGCCGTGGCCTCGGCGGCCCTCACCTACCCCGGCATGATCGCCACCGGCCGCCAGCTGGGCTTGAAGCACGTGGCGGTGCCAATGGATGCCGAGGGCATCCAGCCCGAGTCGCTGGAGCGCCTGTGCCAGCAGCAGCGCATCCGCCTGCTCTACCTGATGCCCGAGCACAACAACCCCACCGGCGCGCGGATGGGCGAGGCGCGGCGCCACGCCCTCGTCGAGGTCGCCAGGCGCCACGACCTGCTGCTGCTGGAAGACGGCGTGCAGTTCGTGACCGCCGCGACCCGCGGCACGCCCTTCTACCGCCTGGCCCCGGAGCGCGCGCTCTACATCTTCAGCGTCTCCAAGCTGCTCGCCGGAGGGCTGCGCCTGGGCGCCCTGCGGGCCCCCGCCAACCTGATGTCGCGCCTGACCGCCGCCCTGCGGGCCCAGTGCTGGGCGATGCCGGAGCTGATGACTCGCGCCGCCGTCGACTGGCTGACCAGCGCCGAGGCCACGACCCTGATCGAATGGCAGTGGCAGGAGGTGGCCGCGCGCCAGCGACTGCTCGCCGAGCGCCTCAAAGGCCATGAGATCGTCGCTCATCCCTGCGGCTTCCACGCCTGGCTGCGCCTGCCCGAGCCCTGGCGAGCGGTGGACGTGGTAGCCCGCGCCGCGGAACGCGGCGTCACCCTGCTCGGCGCCGACCCCTTCTGCGTGGGCAGCCAGCCCGCCCCCCAGGCGGTGCGCCTCTGCGTGACGCCGCCCGCCGAGCGTGCCCGGCTCGACGAGGGCCTGACCCGGCTGGCCGCGCTGCTCGAGGAAGAGCCCCGGCGAGTCTCGCCGCTGGTCTGACGCCCCCATTCCCTTCACTGCCAGGAGCCACGCGCTTGTCCTCTCCTCACGCTCACGCCCCTTCCGCGCCGCGCCCCGGCGGCATGCTCGCCAGCTTCATCGGCGTCTTTCGCTATAGCCGCCGCGCCCTGGCGCTGGTCTGGCAGACCTCTCGCCCGCTGACCCTGGGGCTCGCGCTCTGCACCCTGGTCGCCGGCGTGTTGCCGGCGGTGGCGGCCTGGATCGGCCAGCTGATCGTCGATGCCGTGGTCGCGGCGATGGCGGTGCATCGCGACACCGGTCGCGTCGAGTGGTGGGGGGTGCTGCGCTACGTGCTGGCGGAAGCCGGGGTGATCGCCACGATCGCCCTGGCCCAGCGCGGCCTCGCCGGCCAGCAGTCGCTGCTGCGCGCCCTGCTCGGCCAGAAGGTCAACGTGATGATCCTCGAGAAGGCCGGCACCCTGTCACTCGAGCAGTTCGAGGACTCCGAGTTCTACGACAAGCTGACTCGCGCCCGCCGCGAGGCCTCGACGCGCCCGCTGGGCCTGGTCAACAAGACCTTCGGCCTCGCCCAGAACGCCATCTCGCTGGCCAGCTTCGGCGTGCTGCTGGTGCAGTTCTCGCCCTGGGCGATACTCGTGCTGGTGATCGGCGCCCTGCCGGTGTTCGTCTCGGAGGCCAAGTTCTCGGGGGATGCCTTCCGGCTGTTCCGCTGGCGCTCGCCGCAGACGCGCATGCAGATGTACCTGGAGACGGTGCTGGCCCGCGAGGACAGCATCAAGGAGGTCAAGCTGTTCGGCCTGGAGCCGCTGCTGCTGGACCGCTACCGGACGATCTTCGACACCCTCTACGGCGAGGATCGGCGCCTGACCATCCGCCGCGAGACCTGGGGCTTCCTGCTCGGCCTGCTCGGCACCCTCGCCTTCTACGGCGCCTACGCCTGGGTGGTGATCGAGACGGTGACCGGCGCGCTGACCCTGGGCGAGATGACCATGTACCTGATGGTCTTCAAGCAGGGCCAGGCGGCACTCTCGGCGAGCCTCACGGCGATCGGCGGCATGTACGAGGACAACCTCTACCTGTCGAACCTCTACGAGTACCTCGAGCAGCCGGTGCCGGCGGAGCGCGGCACCCTGACCGAGGGCGCGCAGCCGGGCGACGGCATCCGCTTCGAGGCGGTGAGCTTCACCTATCCGGGCAGCGCGACGCCGGCCCTTGCGGGGATCTCGCTGCACCTGCAACCGGGACGTAGCCTCGCCCTGGTCGGAGCCAACGGCTCAGGCAAGACCACCCTGATCAAGCTGCTGACGCGCCTCTACGAGCCGACCGGGGGGCGCATCCTGCTCGACGGCAGCGACCTGCGCGACTGGGAGGTCCAGACCCTGCGCCGGCGCATCGGGGTGATCTTTCAGGACTTCGTGCGCTACCAGATGAAGGTGGGCGAGAACCTCGGCGCCGGGGACGTCGAGGCCTTCACCGACGAGGCGCGCTGGCAGGCGGCGGCGCGACGCGGCCTGGCCGATGACTTCATCGCCGAGATGCCGGGCGGCTACCACACCCAGCTGGGACGCTGGTTCAAGGGCGGCCAGGAGCTCTCCGGCGGCCAGTGGCAGAAGATTGCCCTGTCGCGGGCCCACATGCGCGAGGGCGCCGACATCCTGGTGCTCGACGAGCCCACCGCGGCCATGGACGCCGCGGCGGAGGCCGCCGTCTATGCCGACTTTCGCGAGCACAGCCGCGACCGCATGACCATCCTGATCTCCCACCGTTTCTCGACGGTGCGGGCCGCCGACTGGATCCTCGTGATCGATAACGGCGAGATCCTCGAGCAGGGCGATCACCCGAGCCTGATGGCCGCCAACGGTCGCTACGCGAGGCTGTTTCGCCTGCAGGCAAAGGGCTACGAGTGACCGGTAGCGCAGGGTGAACGACAGGCAAGAGCCCCTGGATACGACCTAGCCGGCCGGGAGCGCATCCAGGGCCGCGAGCAGCGCCGAATCGCGCTGGTAGATATCGGGGCGAAAGACCAGCTGTCCCGCCTCGTCCGGGTGCACCGTCCAGTAGTGCAGGATGACCGGCACGGGGCGTTCGAGGTGGACGTTGCGGGTCCGCCCGGCGGCGACCAGGGTGGACACCTGAGCCGCGGTGCCGGTGTCATCGAAGAGGTACTGGGCGAG
The DNA here is from genome assembly GCF_040196315.1 of Halomonas pelophila. NCBI lineage: Bacteria > Pseudomonadati > Pseudomonadota > Gammaproteobacteria > Oceanospirillales > Halomonadaceae > Halomonas > Halomonas pelophila. The sequence goes on along the minus strand of NZ_JBEGCI010000006.1, from coordinate 225,150 downwards.
CTCGAGCACGCCCTGCACGCGGATGCAGCCTGAGCTGAAGGCTCGCTGTTCCCGGGCGAAGAGCGCCTGCGCCGGGGTGTCGTGCAGGTAGACCAGGTGATCGTTGGGGAAGCGCAGCACCACCCGCCCCAGGGCGTTCTGGGGACCGGCGCGCTGGCGCAGGATGACGTTGCCGGGCCGCCACCAGTTGACGTCTCTCGGGTCGAGGCGTCGCCCGGACGGACTTAACACCATCAGATCCTGCTGCCACAGGTAACCGAGGTTGCGGCGCACCCTGGGCAGCACGTCTTCGCGCAGGATGGTCGGCGGCACCGTCCAGGTGGGGTTGATCGTCAGGTGGGTGATCCGTGAGCGCAGCGAGGGGGTACGGCGATAGGGCCGCCCCACCACGATGCGCGAGCGCCAGACGCCGCCGTCGGGGCGGTAGTAGCGAATCCGGTAGCCGGCGATGTCCACCAGCACGAAGGAGTCCGGCAGGCCATGGAGCAGCCAGCGAGCGCGCTCCAGGTTGACGCGGATCTGATCGATGCGGGTCGCCACGGGGACGTTCAGGGCTTCTCGGGTCGCGGGCCCGACGATACCGTCCACCTCCAGCAAGTGACGCTGCTGGAAGCGCTCCACCGCCGCTACCAGACGCTCATCGTAGCGGCGCGGATCGGTGACTTGAGAAGCAGGTGCATCGGAGACCCTCGCCATCACCTCGAGCTCGCCCAGGATCGCCAGGCGCTCACGCAGCAGCGGCACATCGTCATGGAGCTCCCCCGGGCGCAGCGACCGCGGGCGGGGAGGCATCATCGGCCAGCCACCCTGTCGCGCGATATGACGATAGCGCGCGAGGCTCGCCCGCAGGCGTTCGTAAGGGGCGACGGAGGGGCGCGCCGCGGCGAAGGCCTGCTCGAAACGACGGGCGTCCACCGCCTGTGAGATCGCCGCGAGATCGAGTGGGGGCGCCTCGATGGGCACCTCCCAGCCCGGATCGATGCGATAGGGATCCACCTTGCCGCGCTGAAGATGACGCAGGGCCGTCAGCAGGGTTTGACTGGTCTGCAGGTCGAAGCGCGCTTGCGCCGCCGGGGGGCTCTGCTCGGCGAGCGCCTGACGATGGGCGGCCACCAGGGTGTCCGGCCGATAGTCCTGCGGGCTCAGGCCATCGGCGTCCAGGGTGCGCAGAGCGTTGGCGAGGGCGGCCACGGTGGCGGCCTCCTGCCAGGCAGGCCGTCCATCGCGTGCCGCGTAGAACGCCCGCAGGGTCAGCTCCTGCTCAGCCAGTCGCTCGGCGAGGAGATCGTCCAGAGAGGGCTTGCCTTCCTCGGCCAGCGCCGAGGCGGCGGGCGACAGCGTCATCGCCGCCGCGAGAATCAGCGGCTTCCATCCGGTTGCCCAGGGCATGGCGACCTCCTCAAGGTTGATGTCGTTGGCTGGTTCGTTATTATGCACATCGTCATCATAGTGTCTGATATCGAGCCGCAGGGAAGCCGCTTGTCCGTTCGCGTGATCGCCCCTCCGTCCCGGAATGGACGTCGAGCAGGCCGCGCACCCCACCCGACAGGTTTCCCGAATGCCGATGAATGCCCCGAGCCGATGGCTGCCCGGCGCGGCCCTTTGCAGCGCCTTGCTGCTTGGCGCCCTACCCTCCCTGGCCAGCGACGACTTCCTGACCCAGGCCGACACGCCCGACACCCTGCACCAATCATCCCTCGACCAGACCCTGCAGCGGCTGGCCCCCGGCGCCGATACCCGGGTGATGCGTCTGGCGGCGCGAGCGCTATCCTGCGCCGACCCGGACGCCGAGCGACTGGCGGTGATCGATTTCTCGCTGCCCTCGACCGAGCCTCGCCTCTGGGTCTTCGACCTGAAAAATCAGCAGTTGTTGTTTAAGGAGCTGGTCTCTCACGGCCAGGGATCGGGCAATGCCGTGGCTCAAAGCTTCTCCAACGTCCCCGAGAGTCACCAGTCCAGCATCGGGCTGTTTCGCACCATGAACAGCTACCGGGGCAGCAACGGCTACTCCCTGCGTCTCGAGGGACTGGAGCCCGGCGTCAACGACCTGGCCTACGAGCGCGCCATCGTCATCCACGGCGCCGACTACGTCAGCGAGGACTTCATCGAGCAGACCGGCCGGCTCGGTCGCAGCCACGGCTGCCCGGCGGTTCGCGAGGAAGTGGCGACCCCGCTGATCGACAGCATCAAGGAAGATCAGTATCTCTTCACCTACTACCCGGATCCCGAGTGGCTGGCGAACTCGAACTTCTTCCGCTGCGACCGGAACGAGGCGCCCCTGGCCATGAACTAAGGACCTGCCCAGCCCCGGCGACGACCACTGAGGGAGCATGCCGCGCGCCGGGATTGCGCAGACGACGGTGACTGCGCCATTCTGCAATCTGGCGATTCATTAGCACAGGAGAGGACGATGAAGCATCGTGTATTACTGATCACCGGGGCCTCGAGCGGCATCGGCGCCGCCACGGCCCGCGCCGCCGCGCGTGAGAACTACAAGCTGGTGCTGGCGGCCCGTTCCCGAGACAAGCTGAACGCTCTGGCCGAGGAGCTGGGTCAGGAAAACGTCCTCGCTATCGGCTGTGACGTCACCTCCATGGACGACCAGCAGGCCATGGTCGAGCAGGCGCTGGAACGCTTTGGCCGGATCGATGCGGTGTTCGCCAACGCGGGGCGCGGCGGCTCGCCGGGCGGTTTCAGCGGCGCCGACCACGAGGCCTGGCGCGACATGATCCTGACCAACATCTATGGAGTGGGCCTGACCCTGCAGGCGACCCTGCCGGCGTTGAGGCACAGCCGCGGCCAGGTATTGCTCACGGGATCGGCCGCCGGCCGGGCCACCATTCCCGGCTCCATGTACAGCGCCACCAAATGGGCGGTCACCGGCATCGGCTACAACCTGCGTGAGGAGCTGCGCGGCAGCGGTATCCGAGTGACGCTGATCGAGCCCGGCATGGTCAACACCCCCTTCTTCGACGAGCCTCCGGAACACGCCATGGAAGACCGCGATATCGCCAACGCGGTGATCTACGCACTCAACCAACCGGCCCATGTGGATGTCAACGAGATCCTCATCCGCCCCACTCCCCCCGTGGAATAAGCCCTCCCCCTTCCCACCGTCCCCGATGCACTCCATCGCGGCCTGGCATCGCCCGCCAGGTCCTGCGCCACGGATGGCGGCTATCTCCCTGACAGGGCTTCAGCATGCGCGGCCTGTAAGGACACATCGGCATCCATACCGCGACAGGATCGATCGACGAGCGGCTTGATAGGGAGGCGCCGAGACGCTGGCTCGATGAGTCCACTCAGAAGCATTGATGATGCCTTCGCCTACCCAGGCACCGTTCCCACCTTTCCTACCACCCACAAGTACCAATTTCATGATGCACCTGGCCAGGCGCATTATCTCCCCTCGTCAGTCAGCCTTTCCCAATCCCATGAAAAACCACCATTTTCCGCTTGCATACCGGATAATTCAGGGAAAACGACGTCCGACAACGCTTTGTAACATGCCTTTACAATAATGTGAGAGCCGCCAACACTGGGAACGGCAGGCATCGGACAGTGATCGCCATGCCATCAATGCACCGCTATCCGCTCCCTTCCGCCAAGGGGGCATAAATGCCCACGTTCTGGACGGACATGGGCAACACATATTATGACAAGCGGGATAAGACCCGTGGCTATCAGCAGGCTCCGCAGGGCCCTGATCACCATCAACAATGGTTGCCAGCAACCATAAGGACAACTGATGATGGAGTCATCGCGGCAGATCATGGCAATCGGCAATCACTCGGCCTTGCAGGCCACCATAGAGGAGCTTTCTCACTACGACTGGTCAGTTTTTCAACCCGACAGCTTCCATGAAGCCCTGTCGATCATCGGCAAACATGATTGCAGGATTGGACTGGCCTTCCTCGAAGAAGACACCGCATCGCTCCCGCTCGAAATGGAAAAAGCCTCCGAACTCACGGCGCTTCACTGGGTAGTACTTGTCGAGGATGTCGATCGGTTGAGTGACAAGGCTCGCGACCTGATATACAGCTACTGCTTCGCCTATCGCGCTGCCCCCCTGGACTCCCGCAGCGTCAACGTGCTCCTCGAGGGTGCGCTGGGCATGGCCAAGCTTCAAGATCGCTACGATGCCTACCGAGAAGGCCATCAGAATCATGACTTGCGCATGGTTGGCGATACGCCGGTCATGCAGCACCTCTACCGCACCATTCACAAGGTGGCCTCCGTCGATGCCCCCGTACTGATTACCGGAGAGTCCGGAACGGGCAAGGAGCTCACTGCGCGAGCCATTCATGAGCTATCGTCTCGCCGTCAAGGGCCATTCAACGTCGTCAACTGCGGAGCACTTCCCGCAGGACTCATCCAGTCGGAGCTCTTCGGCCACGAGAAAGGCGCCTTCACCGGTGCCAGCCAACGAAAGACTGGCATCATAGAGAATTCACAGGACGGCACTCTTTTCCTGGATGAAATTGGTGACCTTCCCCTAGATATGCAGGTCAACCTTCTGAGATTTCTGGAAACCCTGACGGTGTTTCGTGTCGGCGGGCTAAAGGAGATCCCCGTAGATGTCAGAGTCCTGGCGGCCACCCATGTCGACCTCGAAAAGGCCGTCGAGAAAGGAGAGTTCAGAGAGGATCTCTTCCATCGCCTCAACGTCCTGCAAGTGCAAACCCCCGCCCTCAGGGAGCACCCGGAGGATATCGAACCGCTGGCCAACTTCTTCTTTCGCCGGTTCTCTTCCGACAAGCCAGTGAAGGTACGGGGTTTCAGCCATGAGAGCCTGGTGGTGATGCGACAGCATCGATGGCCGGGGAATATACGCGAAATGGTGAACAGGGTAAGACGCTCCATGATCATGTGCGAGCATCGCCTGATCAGCCCAACCGACCTGGGGCTGGAACGGCGCAATGGTCATTCCCGCGACACCGACACCCTGCAGCAGGTCCGCGACACGGCGGAATGCGAGGCGATCAAGGCCGCGCTGGTACGCAACAAGCACAAGGTCTTGCACGCGGCCAGGGAGCTGAGCATCTCACGGGTCACCCTCTACCGGTTACTCGAGAAGCATGGCATCGACAGAAACGGTAGCTCGGACGAGACAACGCCGGACTTTCCATCGACATCCAAGACCATTCAACTAACCTGAACATGAACCAGGACGGGGCGTCGCCGGCCCACGCAGCCTCGCCCTTGGGGAACAGTTTGATGCAAATGGGGATTATTGCGTGCCTTATCACGCTACTGGTGGGGCGCGGGACAAGCAACAAGAACAGGAAGGAAGCCATGAGCTCAGGAACCACGACCATCCGCTATGCTGCTGGCCTTATCACAGTGTTTGGCTGCCTGCCGGCCCTTGCTCAGGAAGCGGCACAGGACGCGACACAAGGAGCGCGACAGGAAGCGATACAGAACCTTCGGGGTAAACCCGTGGGTCAGGAGCCCGAACCTCAGGATGAGCGACCGCAGATTGGGGCTATCGCCGAGTACGGCGGGGTGCTCACCCCCAAGGGGCGGCTCATCCTGGAACCCGAATTCCAGTACTCCCACGAAAGCATCAACCGCATGACCTTCGAAGGGGTCAGCGTGCTCAGCACCCTGCTGATCGGGGTGTTCACGGCCCAGGACGTCGATCGCGACAACTACACCGCCTCTTTGACCGGCCGCCTGGGCTTCACTGATCGCCTGGAACTCGAGATGAAGGTGCCCTACGTCTACCGGGACGAGAACGAAAGGGTCAACGTCCCGATCGAGGAGAGCGAAGATGACGTCTTCAGCATCGACAGAGAGCTTTCCGGCGACAGCCTGGGCGATATTGAGCTGGCGGCCCACTATCAGCTGAACCGCGGCCAGAACGGCATGCCCTTCTTCATCGGCAACCTGCGCTACAAGACCACCACCGGCAATGGCCCCTTCGATATCGACCGCGACAGCTCCGGGAACCCACTGGAACTGTCTACCGGCACCGGATTCCACTCGATCGAACCCAGCATCACCATGCTGCTGCCCTCGGCCCCGGCGGTCTACTTCGCCAACTTGGGCTATGTCTTCCACCTGGAGGACAACGTAGACCAGAACCTATCCGGTGATGATGATGGTAGCCCAGTCAATGTCATTGTCGGCGACGTCGATCCTGGCGATGCCGTTCGCCTCAGCTTCGGCATGGCGTATGCCATCAATCCGCGCACCTCCTTCACCCTGGGCTACAAGAACGACTTCATCGGCAAGACCAAGACCGAATACGTCAATACGGATAACGGCAGCACCACCCAGGTAGAGTCACAGACGCTGAACGTCGGCTCCCTGCTGCTGGGCTGGAATTACTCGCTTAACCCAGATGTCAATATCAACCTGGGCCTCGAGCTCGGCATCACCGAGGATGCCCCGGACACCACCTTGACCCTGCGCATGCCCATCGGCATGAACGTCTTCTAGGCTGACACGCGCGGGGAGTATCAACGTACGGAAGGGTAATAATAGATATCACAACAATGAGGCTGCCCGTAAGGGGCAGCCTCATTGTTGTTCGCCCTATGGCTGGATGCGAGAACGAGGGAACAATCCGTGTCAGCGCAGGATGCCGGAGAAGGAATCCACGATCGCGGCCCGTTTCCTGGCGGCATCCAAGGCGCCCATGTTGTTGAGCCGAACATTGATATCGATCCGCTGCTGGATGTCTCGGCCCGAAGCGTTGCTGACCACGCTGCTGATAATGGCATTACGGGTGATATTATGCAGCGCGGAAGTAAAGCCCTTGGCATCGTTCAAGGCAATACCCGAAAAGTCGGCCAGGCCCGTCAGATTCACACCACCGGGTGTCACGTCGGTCACCGAGATCCCACCGTTACCCACCTGCATGGCGGCCCCGGCAGGGTCACTGAAGGTCTGCGAGACGATATTGGCGCCCGCCCGGGTGAAGTTCACGACGGAGATCATCTCGACGCGGTTGTCGATCAGCGTCTGGAGACGAGCCCCGAAGTCCACATCAATCCCACCAAGGTTGAAGCCGGCGCGCATCTGACCCATGTCCTCAGCCGCAATCACGGTGCCGCGGTAAAAACCGTCCCGGGCTCCGCGCGATCGCGATACCTCGGCATAGAGCCTGTCTGCGTCCTGGACCAAGGCAGGATCACGATACTGATGGGAGACCGCCGCAAACGCCGCTGCTGGCGCCCCTGGAGAAAGCGTAGCCGCCTGGGAGGCAGCCGCCAGAAATAGCGCAGTCGCACAGGCCCAACCAAGCCGGCATACTTTCGTTTGTCTAAAAGCCCGAGAGTTCATCGTGTCATCTCCTCATTACCTACCCAACTCGTTGTAAGCGGGCAAGGTCAGCAGGCTGGCACCGACGCTCGAGCGGTTCACGCCCCTGGCGAGCGGAGAATCGGGGCGCACGGCCCAGTCTTGGTCATTATTGAAATGCTGGCGGGCCAACTCGATCTCGGCCCGGGCACCGAGTACCGTCCCGTTCCACAAATTCTCGAAGTGCTCTCGAGGCACTACCAGGGTGCCGGCGGCAGGATCCCCCACCAGGATATTGTCGGAATCGATCCCCTTGACGACGACGAAATGCTTGTAGCCCCCGGTGTTTACCATGGTAATGGCAGGAACACCGATGTTAATGAAGTCGTCGAGCGCAATTCGAAAGCCATCGGCATTGAGTCCACGGCCATCCAGGTAGCGCTTCATGTCCAGCATGGAAAACCCATAACGCTGGATCTTCTCGGCATCCCCGGCGCGAATCATGGTCTCGAAGACCTCGGCCTCAGTGGTGTCACGCTGATAGTGGTAGGTCAACAAGGTAGCCACGGCGGCCGAACCGCAACTGAAGTCGTACTCTTGCCTGATCACCCTGTCCCAGCCCTTTTCCTGCAAGCTCTTGGCCTCTACCTGGAAGTTGCCAAATCGATTGGCGATGGTGACCTGGCCGGCGATGACTTCCATGCTGCCCGCGATGAGCAGCAGTGATGCCATGCCACAGCAAAGGCTCCGATACACGTTCATGGCGAATCATCTCTTGGTGGGTGCGTTGTGTGACGGACATCCATCGCGTTAGTCAGCGATGAACACACTGATACCCACCGCGTTGTTGATGGAGTTCCCACTACCGGTCACGGCGCTGAAGATACCGGTGCCGCTATAGCTACCCAACGCTTCCGGCGCGAAGGTGATATTCCCCGATACCATGTTTCCCCCGATATCGAAGGAGGTGTCGTTCACCGACGCCTTCATCTTCTGGACACTCTTCACCGTGTTGATATTAACGATCCTCTGCCCTTCCCGGGCCCTGGCCTGATCCATGGCGGTGAGATCCAGCTGCTCCATGGCCGCGAAGCCCCCTGTCAGGCTCTCACTAACGTCCCCACCGAACCCGGCGACTTCTTGGTACAGGGTCGTGCTGGTCTCCGCCTGGCTGTTCGACGCGCCCACCATCAGCAGCGCCGCAAGGAGGAATGACACCCTCGCCGTGTGGCGATAACGGCCCCTGCCGGAACATGAACTGGCTGTCGTGCTCTTCATTGCGTAAATCATGGCGTGAACTCCCGAACTCCAATCCATAGGGACGCTTCATCAAGGAGCCAGTGGAGTAGTCTCCACCGGCTCCCGATTCTTGCGTCGTATCAGCGCATCATGCGCTCCGGATCAGTTGCCGATGCTCACGTTGCTGTGAGCCGCCACGTTGGTACCGGACAGCTGGGAGTTGTAGAGGCCGGTGGACACGTTCATGTTGTTGATGCCACCGAACACGCCGCCACCCACGGACACATTGGCCGCGCCGGTGGCCAGGCTTGCTGCCCCACCGTTGCCGCCGTTACCGCCGGCACCGCCGTTGCCGGCAAAGGCATAGGCATCACCCGTAGTGGCACTACCGCCGCCACCGCCGCCGCCGTTGCCATTGCCGCCGTTGCCGGCCACCGCGCCGGCCGAACCGCTACCGGTGCCGTCGCCGCCGGCACCGGCGCCATTGCCGGTACCGCTGCCGCTACCGCTGCCGCTACCGCCGGTACCGGCCGTCGCCCCGGAAGAAGCCCCGGCCGAGGAGCCGGCAGACTGGGAACCACCCGCACCGCCGGGAGCGAGGAAGCCGCCTGCGCCGCCATCGCCGCTCTGGTCGTTGTCGGCATTGGAGCCGGCGAGCGCGCCGCTACCGGCATCAGCACTACCCCCGACGCCAAGTCCGACGCCGAGGCCGGTACCGGTACCGGTACCGTCACCGCCGGCCCCGGCCCCGAGGCCCAGCGCCCCGGCATCGCCGCCGTCACCGCCATCTCCATCTCCGCCACTACCGCCGACACCCAGACCGACGTTGAGGGAGAATGCCCCTCCGCCAGCGCCCCCGGTAGCTCCGGCAGCACCTGCACCACCAATGATAGTGATGGGGGATCCGGTAACGGTTGAGGTCATATCCTGGCGAGAAATAACACTAGTGGAAGTGTTGTAGGACTCGCTCATCGCCCAGGCGTCACCGCCACGGCCGGTTGAACCTCCCATTCCGCCTGCTCCATACCCGGCAGCCGAACCACCTGTGCCTGCACCACCGGTACCACCGTCACCACCACCGGCGCCGCCGCCGAAGAGCCCGCCGGAGTTATCATCACCCCCGTCGGCACTGCCACCGGTACCACCGCCCGCAAAGCCCAGACCGAATCCGGCTCCACCATTGGCACTACCGCTACTGCCGCCGGTAGCGGTTGCCGTTGAGTCCACATCCTGATCTACATCATCGGCATAACCGGCACTCGGATTCGCGTGCGCCGTGGAAATAGCCATCACCAGGGCCAGCAGGGGCGTACCCGCGAGTACAAGATACTTTTTCATGATCATGTCTCCATTTGTTGTGTCTGCTGCAGCCTGCGAACTCGCGCCATCGTCCTCATCACGCAGTGCCTGGACCCTTGAATGACGCTTCCCGCTCGCAGTCGTAAAGACAGGAGCAGGAAACATGCCAACGCCGTCTCGCCATAGATGTAAGCAACTGTAAGAGTAAGAAATTTATAACTCTCGGGGACTTCCGAGACGATGGGGATATCCAGCGGCCCATTTGTAGCCGAACCGTGAGTGCTCCATACACTGAACACTGGGGCGGGCGAGTTGCCGGAATACGCTTTTATTCTTTTTCAGAACAATCGGTTAACGACGTTCTGCAAAGTGACTCGAGAACGTTACAGTGCGAGCGGACCACCATCTCGGGCGATACGTGTCGCCGCCAGGGTCGACCGGGAAGACGGCGCTGCATCGGTGGAAGGGTGGAGAAAGGTGGGGTAAGTCGGTAGAGAGTGGGCAAACTGGCCGCTTTCCCCTCTCCACCTTTATGCTGAGCGTGACACCAGGCAGTCGCGTGCCGGCTCGCCGGCCGATGGAGAGGACATGAGCGAAAGAAAACGCATCGATCTGGCCCTGCAGGGGGGTGGTGCCCATGGCGCCTTCACCTGGGGCGTCATGGACCGCCTGCTCGAGGATGAGCGCATCGAGATCGAGGGCATCAGCGGCACCAGTGCCGGGGCCATGAACGGCGTGGTGATGGCCGACGCCCTGACCCGCGGTGACGAGGCGACCGCCCGCCTGGCGCTGCGCGACTTCTGGCGCGCGGTGAGCCGAGCGGGCATGACCAGCCCCGTTCGCCGGACCCCGCTGGACGTGATGACCGGCAACTGGAGCCTCGACCACTCTCCCGGATACATCGCCCTGGACTTGATGAGCCGGCTGGTCTCGCCCTATCACTTCAATCCCTTCAATCTCAATCCGCTGCGCGACATCGTCGCCGAGCGCGTCGATTTCGACCGGGTGCGCGCCTGCGACAACCTCAAGCTCTTCGTTACCGCCACCAACGTGAGAAGCGGCAAGCAGCGGATCTTTTCCCGGGAAGAGATGAGCCTCGATGCGGTGATGGCCTCGGCCTGCCTGCCCACCGTCTTCCAGGCCGTGGAGATCGATGGCGAGGCCTACTGGGACGGCGGCTACATGGGTAACCCCTCGTTGTCGCCCCTGCTGCACGACTGCACAGCGGGAGACATCCTGATGGTGCAGATCACCCCCATGCATCGTCAGGAACTGCCCACCAGCGCTGCGGACATCCTCAACCGGCTCAACGAGATCACCTTCAATGCCGCCCTGATCAAGGAGGTGCGCATGATCGCGATGCTGCAGAAGCTGCTCGGCGAGCATGACATCGACATCGGCTGCTATCGCGATGCCAGGCTTCACCACCTCAGCGGCGACGAGCCGCTCTCGCATCTCTCGGTGTCCAGCAAGCTCAACGCCGAGTGGGCCTTCCTGTGCCATCTGCACGACCTGGGACGCGCGACCACCGAGGCCTGGCTGGTCGATCACTTCGAGGCGTTGGGCAAGCACTCCACGCTGGATATGGAGCGCATCTTCCAGGAGGTCGAATCCGCTCGCTGAGCCAGCGTTGATGGCGCATCATGATATTGCATTGCAGCATCGACGAACGACGTCCATGCTCGAACCAGGCAGGTAATTACAAGTAAGTACCGATAAGGCCGGTACTTGGCAGGTCAGTACCTCGCCAGCTCCCACTATCACCAGGCCACCAGGAGGTGACACGACAGACATCGAGCGGGACGACAGCGCTTGCGCTCATGTCATTTCCCTGACATCGCGCGCCGGCAGTGTCGACACCATGACACCAGGAGAACTGCGCCGATGGTACGCATCGACAAGAAGGCCACCCGGCTCTACGTGCTGGACACCAATGTCCTGATCCACGACCCCGCCGCCCTCTACCAGTTCGACGAGCACGAGGTCGTCATCCCCATGACCGTGCTCGAGGAGCTCGACAAGCACAAGAACGGCATCCGCGAGATCGCCCGCACCGCCCGCCAAGTCAGCCGCACCCTCTCGGACCTCACCGCCAGCGTCGATATCGACCAGATTCGCGACGGCATTCCCATCCCTCGACTCGTCGGTCCCGAGGGTCGACTGCGCCTGCTCTGCTACAACGACCTGAGGCCGCTGGACCCGCTAGAGGAGAGCCCCGACAACCGGATTCTGGCCGAAACCTGCCGACTGCGCGACGAGCGACCGGATGCCTCGGTGATCCTCGTCACCAAGGACATCAACCTGCGGGTCAAGGCAGCGGCCCTCGAGGTGCCGGTCGAGGACTACCTCACCGATCGCGCCTTCGACGACAGCGACGCCATGATCGAGGGCGCGCGGATCTATCCCGATGCCGGCCACGACGGCAGCGGGCTGTGGGACAGCCTCGAGGTAGATGTGAAGGTCGAGCGCCAGGATCACCGCGTCGTCTATCGCCTCGCCGGCGACATGCCTCGCGAGTGGCACCTGGGGATGCTGGTGTCCGACAGCGACGAGGGCGCCAGCTTCGAAGCCATCGTGCGCGAGGTGGGACCGAAGCATGCCAACCTGGAGCTGCTGACCAACTATCGCCATGGCGCCAGCGTCTGGGGCGTTCATGCCCACGACAGCCGGCAGAACTTCACCCTCAACCTGCTGATGGACGAGGAGATCGACCTGGTCACCATCGCCGGCAGTGCCGGCACCGGCAAGACCTTCATGACGCTGGCCGCCGCCTTCCAGCAGACCCTGGACAGCAAGCGCTTCGAGCGCATCGTCTTCACCCGGGCGCCGATCTCCATGAGCGAGGACATCGGCTTCCTGCCCGGCACCGAGGAGGAGAAGATGTCGCCCTGGATGGGCGCCTTCCACGACAACATGGACAACCTGCTGCGCGACGAGCACGACGGCAGCAGCACCTGGAACCAGGAGGCCACCCGCCAGCTGCTGGGCTCGCGGGTGCAGATTCGTGCGCCCGGCTTCATGCGTGGACGCACGCTCAACCACACCTTCCTGATCATCGACGAGGCCCAGAACTTCACGCCCAAGCAGCTCAAGTCGCTGATCACCCGGGCCGGACGCAATACCAAGATCGTCTGCCTGGGCAACGTCGGGCAGATCGACACTCCCTACCTCACCGCCAACACCTGCGGCATGGCCGCAGTGGTCCAGCACTTCCGCGACTGGCCCCACGCCGGCCACGTCACCCTGAAGAGCGTCGAGCGCTCGCGCCTGGCCCTGGCCGGCGAGGAGCTTCTCTAGAAGGGTCTGCGTAAAAGGCACCGCTTTATTTAACCGCTCTATTTAAAAGGACCGCTCCAAAACACGAAGGGCCGGCGCCTCATGGCCCGGCCCTTCCTCATAGTCGCCTCTCGAAGACTCGTCTCGCGGTGGCCCGTCAGGCTCCGCGGTTGACCGCCTTCTCGATCAAGGCCTCGCTCTCGCTGCAGGGCCCCTTTCTCAGCACGGACTGCGCCTCGTGCCACAGGCAGACGAAACGATGACAGGAGGAGCAGTGCACCTGATCATCGGGGTTCTTGACGCTGGAGACTCGCATCAGATGACTGCCGCAACTCGGACAGGCGACAGGAAGGCGAAAGTCTTCCGACAGGGACATGGCATGACTCCTCGGGTTGCAAGTGCAGGTGATCCCCATCCTGCCGATCTAAGCGGCGTTTCTCCAGCCTTTCGGCTTGCGATCAGCAGGCGTGCACCCGGGGTTCGGGATAGCCCGGCGCCGAAACGAGGCGATTACGGCCCTCGTGTTTGGCGCTGTAGAGCGCGCTGTCGGCCTGGGAGAGCGCGAGCTCGAGGCTCCCCTGCGGTGGCATCAGCGCCAGGCCCAGGCTGACCGTCACGTCCAGGATCTCACCCTGCACGTCGAGCTCGATCGCCTCCACCGCGACGCGCAGGCGCTCCAGCACCCCCCAGGCTGCCTCTGGCGAGGTATCCACCAGCATGACGGCAAACTCCTCGCCGCCGATGCGCGCAAAGAGATCGTAGGGACGCAGGCAGTCGCGACAGGTCGTGGCGAACGCCTGCAGGACCAGGTCGCCGGCGGCATGGCCATGAGTATCGTTGAGGCACTTGAAATGGTCGATATCGAGCATGGCCAGGGGTACCGCCCGCCCATGACGCGCGGCGAGGGCCCGCACGGCCTCGCCATAGTCGAAGAAGGCGCGACGGTTGAGCACCCCAGTGAGCATGTCGGTGCTGACCAGCTTCTGGGTGCGCTGCTCTTCTTCCTTGCGCGCCGTGATATCCAGCAGCACGCCGTCCCACAGGGTGTCGCCGTCGCGCTGCCGACGGGGCACGGCCCGCCCCTCAATCCAGCGGACGTGATCGGCGAATTCGAGGCGAAACTCCAGCGCCAGGGGCGACAAGCTGACGGCCGACTGTGCCAGGGAGGTGCTGAGCCGTTGACGATCGTCGCCGTGGACCCTCGCCAGCAGCGCCTCGGCGCTATCCATCACGGTCTGCGACGATAGGCCCGCGAGGGCCTGAAGCCCGGCACTCAGGTAGCGGAACTCGAGATCGCCCCGCGCCGACTGGCGAAGCTGGAAGACCACGCCGGGGAGCCGGTCGAGCGTCCCCTGCAAGGATTCGAGCCGGGCATGATCGTGCAGGGCGCCCTGATGCAGTTCGGTGATGTCGTAGAGGGTCACCAGCAGGCGCAGAGGTTCTCCCGGGCCCCTCTCCAGTGGCTGGAAGACGCCCTGCTGATGGAGGGTCTGCCCATCGGCCCGGCGGCACAGCAGCACCCCTCGCCAGGGCGAACGACGTGCCACGCTGCACGCCAGGGCCCGGCCGATATCGCCGTGCAATGGGTCCACGTCCAGGCAGGTGATGCGACGACCGAGCATCGTGTGGGCCGGGTGACCGCTGTAGCGCTCGAAGCCGGGATTGACGCCCAGAATGACGCCGTCGACATCGACGAGCATCGCCACGCCCGGGAAACCCTCCAGTAGCGACGAGGCCAGCGATGCCTGCTGCCTCCGGGACGAGGCCCAGTGCCGCCAGTAATCCCTGATGCGTGCCATACCCCCCGTCCCGGGATTTCCCACGTCGATCATGAAGGATCTCCTGCCCCGCGTACCTCTCACACCTTAGCCCAGGATGGTAGGGGGCACATGCCCGATGCCCGACGAGCGGCAGGATCTCGGGGCCTTGGATGGCCGGCATGAGGTCGGCCAGCGAGCCCCCCGCCGACACACCGAAGCCAGGCGAGGCGAGGCCTCAGGCGGCGAGCCAGAGCCCCAGGTTGAGAAGCGAGAGGCTCGCCAACAGAAGCGCGACGTTGAGGCCCAGCAGCGGCAACAACCCCGTGCGCTCACCGGCGTCCACGTCGCTCGGCAGTTGCCAGAGGCCCTGGATGAGTCGAAATGCCGCAGGCGCGGCCAGCCACATCAGCCAGGTCTCGGCGGGCAGCCAGCCCGCGGCCCAGGCCAGCGGGATCACCAGGAAGGCGCCAAGCACCAGCACCGCCACCAGGCGTGCCGCCCGCCGGGCGCCCAGCATGATGGCCAGATGGAAGCGACCGACCTCACGGTCGGGCTCGATGTCCGGCAGCTGGTTGGCCAGCAGCAGGGCACTGACCATCAGGGTCGGCACCGCCGAGACGACCAGCGCCGTGGAGGAGAAGCCGCCGGTGAGGGCATGGTTCGCCCCGACCACCATCAGGGTGCCGAAGCCCACCCCCGGCGCCATCAGGCAGAGCCAGGGCCGGCGGGTCAGCCAGCCGGTGTAGGCCACCACCAGCGCCACGCCGAGCAGGCCGTAGGCGAGCAGCGCGGGACCCGCGCGCCACAGGCACCAGGCGCCGATGACCACGACCCCGGCCAGGCAGGCGAGCGCGGCACGATGCACCGCCCGGGCCGCCTCGGGATGCGCCGGCAGCGCGCCGCTGCCGCCGGAGAAGGACGTGCGCCGGGTGGTGGCATCCAGGCCGCTCGCGAAGTCGTGGTGCTCGTTGAACAGGTTCACCGCGGCGTGGGCCAGCAGCGCGGCGAGCAGCACCAGCAGGATCGCGCCACCCTCCGGCGCCCGGCCGTCGAGCCAGGCGCTGGTCACCGCGAGCCCCGCGCAGAGCGGCGCCAGCACCAGGAAATTGGGACGCGCGCATCGCCAGCAGACGCGCAGGACGCCCACCGGGGAGGCGGGCACCGTCACGCGAGCGTCACGACCGGGCACGGCCACCCGTTCAGCGCGCCAGTCGCTCGCCCAGCCAGCGGCCGATATCGCCGATCTGCTGCGGGCAGAGCGCGTGGGCCATGGGGTAGCGGCGGTAGTGTGCCGGATAGCCGAGCGAGAGCACGCGATCGTACCCGGCCTTGCCCAGCGACTCGGGTACCACCGGGTCGAAGCTGCCGTGATGGACCTCGATGGGCAGCGCGTGGTTGGCCTCGGCGAGCGTCACGCTGTCGGCCGTGGCGAAGTAGGTGGAGAGCGCCAGCAGGCCGCCCAGCGGCGCCTCGAACGAGAGCGCCGCCTGATAGGCCACCGCGCCCCCCTGGGAGAAGCCCGCCAGGATGATCCGGCGGCTGTCGATACCGTGCTCGATCTGCTCGCGCAGCATGGCCTGGATACGCTCGGCGGAGACCAGCAGCTGGGCCTCGTCGATCTGACGGTCGAGGCTCATCTCCTTGATGTCGTACCAGGCCGGCATGGTCATGCCGCCGTTGACGGTCACCGGGAGGCGCGGCGCATGGGGCAGGATGAAGCGCACCGCGGCCTCGTCGGGCAGGGGCAGCGCCGGCACCAGCGGCTCGAAGTCGCGGCCATCGGCGCCCAGGCCGTGCAGGATGATGACGCAGGCATCGGCCGGCTGGCCGTTTCTCGGCTCGATGATCAGTTCGCCGGGATGGTTCATTAAGTCGCCTCCAGGGCCGTAAATCGGGTCGGTCGAAGGACGACACCCTACCGCAAACGCCGCCCGGCGGCGAGCGCGCTCAGAAGGGCCAGAACAGCGGTATCAGGGTCAGGGCCACCAGGGCGATGAGCAGGTTCAAGGGGCCGCCGAGGCGCAGGAAGTCACCGAGGCGATAGCCCCCGGGCCCATGCACCATCAGGTTGGTCTGGTAGCCGATCGGCGTCAGGAAGCTCGCCGAGGCGGCGAACATCACCGCCACCACGAAGGGCATCGGACTCACACCGAGGCTCTCGGCACCCGCCATGACCACCGGGAAGGTGATCACCACGGCCGCGTTGTTGGTGACCAGCTCGGTGAGCAGGGCCACCAGCAGGTAGCTCCCTACCAGTAGCAGCCAGGGATTGCCGTCGGCCAGTTCAAGCGCCAGACCGGCCAGCGTGGCCGCGGCGCCCGAACTCTCCAGGGCCGCCCCGAGGCCGAAGGACGCGGCGATGGTCAACAGCACCTGGGTGTCGAGTCCGCGCCGCGCCGCGCCGACCGTGCAGCAGCCGGTGGCCAGCGCCAGCAGCGCCCCGAGCATGGCGGCCTTCATCATGCTCATCACCCCGAGGGTGGCCAGCGCCACCACCCCCGCCAGGATGGCCCAGGCCAGCCAGGCCTTCTCGTGGACCGGGCGCGCGGCGCCGTTGACCTTGCTGATCAGCAGGAAGTCCCGAGACTGGCGATGCCGCTCGATGAAGGGCGGGCGCGCCTCCAGCAGCAGCACGTCCGCGGGCTGCAGGCGGATCTGGCCGAGGTTTCCGGCGACCCGCTCGCCGCCGCGGCAGACCGCCAGCACCGCGGCGCCATAGAGAGTGCGGAAGTGGCCATCGCGAATGCGTCGGCCGATGAACTGGCACTGGCCGGAGACCACCGCCTCCACCAGGCGACGCTCCTTGAAGTCCTTCTCGAGGCTCGAGGCGCCCTGGCGGGTCGGCACGAGCCCGCGAATCTGCTGCAGTTCCACGGCCCCCTCGCTGGTCCCGGCGAACACCAGCCGGTCGCCGCCCTTGAGGTGCTCGCCGGGCCCCACCACGCTGACGACGTTGCCGTCGCGCTCGATCTCGACCAGGAACAGCGCCTGCAGGTGGCGCAGGCCGGCCTCCTCGACGGTGCGATCCACCAGCGGGCCATCGGGCGCCACCTCCATCTCGATAGTGAACTCGCGGGGATTGTCGAAGGCCGACTCGGCCCCCCGCCGCGCCGGCAGCAGGCGCGGCCCCAGCAGCAGCAGATAGAGCAGCCCCACCAGAGCCACCGGCACGCCGACCCAGGCGATGTCGAAGAGGCCCATGGCCAGGGAGGGATCGCGATCGACCAGCAGGCCGTGGACGACCAGGTTGGTGCTGGTCCCGAACAGGGTGATGGTGCCGCCGAGGATCGAGGCGAAACTGAGCGGCATCAGCAGGCGATGCGCCGGCACGCCGATGCGTCGACTCCAGCTCAGCACCGCCGGGATGAAGGTCGCCACGACCGGCGTATTGTTGAGCAGGGCGCTGAGCGAGGCGACCGGCAGCAGCAGGCGCAGCAGCGCCCTGCCCTCGCGGCGGGGACGCCCCAGCACGTGGCGGATGATCAGGTCGATGCCACCGGTCTCACGAATGCTGGTCACCAGCACGTACATGAAGGCAACGGTAAACAGGCCCGTGCTCGAGAAGCCCGCCAGCGCCTGCACCGGTTCGATCACGCCAAGGGTAAGCAGCAGGATCACCGCGCCGAGCAGCACGATGTCGGGACCGACGCGCGAGAAGGCCATCAGCGGGAAGACGGCGATGACGATGGCAAGGGAGAGCCAGGCATCCAGCGGCATGGAGGAGATCCGGTCGCGACAGAACGAAGCCCATTGTGAACGCCGCCGGTTATTCTAAAAAGTTATTTTTAGAAATCTAGAAATACTTATTTGGAATATAAACCTGAAAGGCTCACACGCAAAAAGGCCCGCGAAAGCGGGCCTTTTTCCGACTGCCGTGAGGCAGTCACATCAAGATCGGTCGACGTTTAGCCGATGACCTGGATGTTGGAAGCTTGGAGGCCTTTCTTGCCCTGGGTGACGTCGAAGGAGACCTTCTGACCGTCTTGCAGGGACTTGAAGCCTTCTGCCTTGATCTCGGAGAAGTGCGCGAACAGGTCGTCGCCGTTGTCGTCCGGAGAAATGAAGCCGAAGCCTTTAGTGTCGTTGAACCACTTGACGGTACCAGTAGCCATGATCGAATTCCTCGAATAGCGTTAGATTGTGCCGGGAAATACCCGAGTTGCAGTGGGTAAAACAAGAAACTTTCACCGGGAAATCGACGCTATGAGCTTTCGATGACCGCTTGGACGTTCCAATTGCTAACCAACTGCACGCATAGTGCTCCCTCCCCGAGGGCAGGTCAAACCTTATTTTCGTCGCGTGACGAGAAAGTGAGAGGAAAGTGATGCAAGGATGACAGGGCCGAGATGACCGTCGGCCCTGCCCCGAGCGGTAGAGGCATCAGGAGGACGCGAGAATCCAGGCCGCGGCCTTCTCGGCGATCATCAGCGTCGGCGAGTTGGTGTTGCCGCTGGTGATGGTCGGCATGATGCTGGCATCGACGACCCTCAGCCCCCGCACCCCCCTGACGCGCAGGCGGGAGTCGACGACCGCCATGGGGTCGTCGTCGCGCCCCATCTTCGCGGTGCCAACCGGGTGGAAGATGGTGGTGCCGATGTCGCCGGCCAGCCGCGCCAGGTCGTCGTCGCTCTGGTACTGCACGCCGGGCTTGAACTCCTCGGGCTGGTACTTGGTGAACGCCGGCTGCTCGGCGATGCGACGCGTGACGCGCAGCGAGTCGGCGGCCACCTGACGATCCTCCGGCGTGCTCAGGTAGTGAGGCGCGATGGCCGGTGCCTGGCGAGGATCGCGACTCTTGATGCGCACCGTGCCCCGGCTGGTCGGATTGAGATTGCACACGCTCGCCGTGATCGCCGAGAAGTCGTGCAGCGGCTGGCCGAAGGCCTCCAGGCTCAGCGGCTGGACGTGGTACTCGATATTGGGATGCGCATAGGCCTCGGAGCTGCGCGTGAAAGCACACAGCTGGGAGGGCGCCATGCTCATCGGCCCGGAGCGCTTGAGGGCATACTCCAGGCCGATCTTGGCCTTGCCGACCAGCGAGTTGGCCATGGTGTTGAGCGTCTTGGCCCCCGTGAGCTTGTAGACCGAGCGGATCTGCAGGTGATCCTGAAGGTTCTCGCCCACCCCGGGGAGCTCGACCACCACCGGGATGTCATGCTCGGCCAGCAGATCGGCCGGGCCTATCCCCGAGAGCTGCAGCAGCTGCGGCGAGCCGATGGCGCCGGCCGCCAGGATCACCTCGCGGCGGGCGCTCGCCGTGACGACCTCGCCGTCCCGTTCGACCGCGACGCCGCAGCAGCGCGGCTCGCTCCCCCGCCCCTTGGCGAACTCGAGCCCTCGCACCAGGGTGGAGTGCCACAGGGTCAGGTTGTCGCGCTTCTCAGCGCCGCGCAGGAAGGCCTTGGCGGTATTCCAGCGCCAGCCCGCGCGCTGGTTGACCTCGAAGTAGTCGACCCCCTCGTTGTCGCCGCGGTTGAAGTCGCGGGTGCGCGGGATACCGGCTTCCACGGCGGCGGTGGCGAAGTCGTCCAGCACCTGCCAGCTCAGACGCTGCTTCTCGACGCGCCACTCACCGCCATGGCCGTGGAAGTCACGATGGGAGGCATCGGCATCGCCCCCGTCGTCCAGGCGATAGTGATCCTCATGCTTCATGAAGTCAGGAAGGCAGCGCTCCCAGCGCCAGTCGTCATCGCCGGTGAGTTCGGCCCAGCCGTCGTAGTCGCGGGCCTGGCCCCGCATGTAGAGCATGCCGTTGATGCTGGAGCAGCCCCCGAGCGTCTTGCCGCGCGGATAGATCAGGGAACGGCCGTTCAGCCCCTGGTCGGGCTCGGTGCGAAACCGCCAGTCGGTGCGCGGGTTGTCGATGCAGTAGAGATAGCCTACCGGAATGTGGATCCAGTGGTAGTTATCGCGCCCCCCCGCCTCGATCAGCAGCACCCGATTGGCCGGGTCGGCGCTCAGGCGGTTGGCGAGCAGGCAGCCGGCGGTGCCGGCGCCCACCACGATGTAGTCGAATGCTTGGTTGTCTTGAAATTGTTCAGCCATGAGTGCTCTCGAGTCATAACCGACAAGAGGCTAACCCGTCGACCGCGTTGCGAGAGGGCGCTGTGAACCCCTCCTTGGGCGGTACCGATGCCATCTCTGGCATAGGACCCCCTCTTCACGCTATCACCGGCGCCTCTCGACGGAGCGAAAGGGTCGGACCTACTTGGCCGTCGGCATCGCGAATTCGGCGCCGTGCTCGATGGAGCTCGACCAGCGCTGCATGATCGACTTCTGCTTGGTGTAGAAGCGCACACCCTCCTCGCCGTAGGCGTGGGTGTCACCGAACATCGAGCGCTTCCAGCCGCCGAAGCCGTGCCAGGCCATGGGCACCGGAATCGGCACGTTGATGCCCACCATGCCCACCTGGATGCGACGGCCGAACTCGCGGGCCACGCTGCCACTCTCGGTAAAGCAGCTCGCCCCGTTGCCAAACTCATGGTCGTCGATCAGCTGGATGGCGGTGGCGATGTCGGGCACCCGCACGCAGACCAGCACCGGCCCGAAGATCTCTTCCTGGTAGATGGTCATCTCGGGGGTGACGTGATCGAACAGGGTGCCGCCCATCCAGAAGCCCTCGGCGCAGCCGTCGCCGGTCACGGCAGCGTCGAAGTCGCGTCCGTCGACCACCAGCTCGGCGTCCTCTTCCACGCCCTTCTCGATGTAGCCGGTGATGCGCCGGTGAGCATGGGCCGTGACGATGGGTCCCATCTCGGCGTCGAGCGCCAGGCCGTTCTTGATCGTCAGCGCCTTCGCCTGCTCGGCCAGGCGCGGCACGAGCTTGTCGGCCACGTCACCTACCAGCACCGCCACGCTGATCGCCATGCAACGCTCGCCGGCGGAGCCGTAGGCCGCACCGATCAGGGCGTCGACGGCCTTGTCGAGGTTGGCGTCGGGCATCACCACCATGTGGTTCTTGGCGCCGCCGAGGGCCTGGATGCGCTTGCCGTGGCGCGCGCCCCGCTCATAGATCAGGTTGGCGATCGGCGTCGAGCCGACGAACGACAGCGCCCTGACGTCGGGGTGGTCGAGCAGCGCCTCCACCGAATCCTTGTCGCCCTGCACCACGTTGAACACGCCAGCCGGCAGCCCGGCCTGCTGGAACAGGTCCGCCATCAGCAGCGAGGCACTGGGATCCAGCGGGCTGGGCTTCAAGATGAAGGTATTGCCGGCGGCGATGGCCAGCGGGAACATCCACATCGGCACCATGGCCGGGAAATTGAACGGGGTAATACCGGCCACCACCCCCAGCGGCTGGCGCGTCGTCCAGTTGTCGATGCCGGTGCTGACCTGCTCGGTGTAGTCGCCCTTGAGCAGCTGCGGAATGCCGCAGGCGAACTCGACGATGTCGATGCCACGGGCCACCTCGCCCTGGGCGTCGGTGAATACCTTGCCATGCTCCCGGGTGATCGCCTCGGCCAGCTCGTCCTTGTGGGCGTTGAGCAGTTCGAGAAACTTGAACAGCACTCGCGCGCGGCGGATCGGCGGGACCTCGGCCCAGGCCGGGAAGGCGGCCTTGGCGGCGGCCACGGCGCTGTCTACATCGGCGTGGGAGGCCAGGGCGACTCGGCCGGTCACCCGGCCGGTGGCCGGATTGAAGACGTCCTGGGCCTGACCGGACTCGCCGGCGAAGCGTTGACCGTTGATGTAGTGCTGGATCGGCTGGGGGCTCATGGGGGCCTCGATGTCGTGGTGATTCGGGGACGCTGGCGCGACGCATCACGGCGCAGAGTGGCCGCGATGCCATGACTGCCACGATGCGACCTGCCGTCATCGCGATCAATTGAGTAATGGCCCACCCGGGTATAAGTTCGGCTGATATCACCCGGACGAGGATGCTCCCATGCAGGACCTCCCGACCCTGCGCGCCTTCGTGACCGTGGCCCAGGAAGGCAGCGTCTCGCGGGCCGCCGAGCGGTTGAACCTGACCCAGCCGGCGGTCAGCCTCAAGCTCAAGCTGTTTCAGGAGGGCCTGGGCCTCACGCTGTTCCAGCGACACCCCAAGGGGCTGTCGCTGACCGACGATGGCCGAGCCCTGGTCCCCGCCGCCGAGAAGGCGCTGGCGGCCGTGGCCGCCTTCGAGCAGAGTGCGCTCACCCTGCACAGCACCCTGCGTGGCCGACTGAAGATCGGCACCATCGTGGACCCGGAATTCGTGCGCCTGGGCGCCTTCCTGCACCGCCTGGTGGAGCGGGCGCCGCAGCTCGAGACGGAGCTGCAACACGGCATGAGCGGGACGGTGCTGGAGTGGGTGCGCCGCGGGGAGCTCGACGTGGGCTTCTTCCTGGCCGCTCCCGGTGAAGGCCCTCAGGCGGCGGAGATCGCCCATCGCGAGCTAACCCACTTTCACTATCACGTGATCGCCCCGGCCGGCTGGGGACCTCGCCTGGCGGGAGCCGACTGGGCCGGCCTGGCCGCACTACCGTGGATCACCACGCCGCCCGACTCCGTGCATCATCGCCTGCTCCACGGCGTGCTCGACCCGCTGGGCGTGGCGCCGCGGGGCGTGGCCCAGGTGGATCAGGAGGCCTGCATGCTGGACCTGGTGCGCGCCGGGGTGGGGCTCAGCCTGGCGCGGGACGCCCTGGCCATGACGGAGCACCAGGAACGCGGCTTGACGGTCGCCGAAGGCGTGCGCCTGCCCTGCGCACTGAGCTTCATCTGGCGCCGTGACCGGGGCGAAGAGGCGATGATCGCCGAGGCGCTCGAGGTGCTCGCCCGCGTCTGGGGAAGCATCACATGAATGCCGCATGAACGCGGCGTTCAGGCTGCTGCAAGGCGAGGAGGCGTAAGACGGATCACGTACCCACCATGAAGGAGTGATCCCGATGAACTGGCTCGATACCGACCACCGCTACGGTCCCCTCTCCCGCGCCCTCCACTGGTCGATGGCCCTGCTGGTGCTGCTGATGCTGGTCAGCGACTGGTGGATGGAGGGCTTCGAGGGCCTCGGCGAAGCCGCCGCGATGACCCTGCACCAGAGCATCGGCGTGACGCTGCTGGCCCTGCTCGCCCTCCGCCTGGCCTGGCGCGCCGTCAACTGCGGCCGCCCGACCCCGCCCGCCCACTGGCGCCTGGCGGCACGCCTCGGCCATCTCTTCCTCTATGCCCTGCTGCTGCTGATTCCGCTGAGCGGCCTGCTGGCGGCCTGGGGCAGCGGCGAGGGCGTGACCCTCTTCGGCGCACCGCTTATCGCGGCGGGTGCCGAGATCGAATGGCTCGAGGAGGCCTTCGAGGAGACCCACGAGGTGCTCGCCAACCTGCTGTGGTTCGTGATCGTCGGCCATGTGCTCGCCGCGCTGGCTCACCAGTGGTGGCTCGGGGAACGCAGCCTGCAGCGCATGAGCTGAACCATCCCCACACGAAAGGGCCCGGCGCGAGGCTTCGCGCCGGGCCCTCTTCATGATGGACTCCCTGACGGACAGGGGCCTCGCCGGGACGAGGCCCCAGCGACAGACTCAGTCGCGTTCCATCTCGCGCATGTCGCGCTCGCCCTGGCGACTCCTGACCTCGAGCTCGCGCCCCTCACCATCGCGACCCTCGACCTCGACGCGGCCGTCACGGTCGACCTCGATCTCCTCGAACTCAGCCAGCCCCTCGGCCACCGCGACCTCCATGGCCAGACGGACGTCGTCCTCGCTCATCCCCCAGGCGCCCCCCTCGCGACGCTTGCGCTCTTCCTCGAGGGACTCGCCGCTCTGAAGCGACAGACGCATCTCGGCCTGCCACTCGTCATCGAGCCAGCCCTCGATCTCCACGCTCTCGGCGTTCTCCACCTCGATCTCGCGGAAGTGGGTGAAGCCGAAGGCGCTGGCCTTGGCCAGGACGTCGTCGAGGCGCTCCGCGGCCAGGCGATGGTCCTCTGCCTGGGCCAGAGTGGCAGCGGCCATCAGGCTGGCCAGGGTAGCGATCAGGATCATCTTGCGTTTCATGGGTGCCGCTCCGTTGTACCGGCACCGACCTTGCCACGAGGTGACGAGGCCATTCATGCTGCATTAATGTTCGGCCTGGCACGCTGTGGCCATGATGACGCGACACCTGCTCTTGCTCTTGCTCCTGCGCCGGCTGGTACCGGCCGCCCTTCTCGTCCTGTTGGCCGCCTCGCCCGTGCCGGCGGATGAACACTGGCACGACCTCCAGGAGGCGGTGCGCGAAGGGAAGATCGTGCCGCTGCCCGAGATCCTCGACTGGCTGGAGGCGCGCTACGCAGGCCAGGTGCTGGAGGTGGAGCTCGAGCGCGACGATGGCCGGAGCGTCTACGAGGTCGAGATGCTCGGCCCCCAGGGCCAGGTGGTGGAATTCGAGTTCGATGCCGCCAGTGGCGAGTTGATCGGCATGGAGGGCGTCAACATCAACGGCATGCGGCGTGAAGGACGCGAGCAATGAAGGTGCTGCTGGTGGAGGATGACCGGGCGCTGGCCGAGGCGCTCGCCGAGGCCCTGGGGGACGCCGGCGTGCTGCTGGAGACCGCCACCACCGGCGGCGAGGCGGACTTCCTGGTGCGCACCGAGGCCTACGACGCGGTGATTCTCGACCTGGGCCTGCCCGACGGCGACGGCAGCCGCTGGCTCGCCCAGTGGCGCGAGGACGCCATCGACACGCCGGTGCTGGTGCTCACGGCCCGCACCCGCTGGGCCGACAAGGCCGCCGGCTTCTCGGCCGGCGCCGACGACTACGTCACCAAGCCCTTCGAGACCGCCGAGGTGCTGTTTCGGCTGCGCGCCCTGGTGCGGCGCAGCCATGGCCATGCCCACCCGGTGCTGAAGGTGGGCGAGCTCTCCTTCGACACCCACGTCGGCAACGTCACCCTGGCCGGTCGCCCGGTGAGCCTGACCGCCCAGGAGTCGCGGCTGCTGGCCTACCTGGCCCACGCCGCGCCGCGCGTGGTAAGCCGCAGCGAGCTCGCCGAGCACGTCTACGATCGCGATCACGAGCCGGACTCCAACGTCATCGACGTCCAGATCAGCCGGCTGCGCCGGAAACTCGGTGCCGCCCGCATCCAGACCCACCGGGGCCAGGGGTATCGCCTGGTCGCAGGCGATGAGACACCATGAGGCGAGTGCGCCAGCTGTCGCTGGCCAGTCGCCTGCTGCTGGCCTCCCTGCTGACCCTCACGATCGCCCTGCCGCTGGCCGGCGTGGGCCTGTCCCAGCACTTCCGCACCACCGCCACGAACGCCTTCGACGAGCGCCTGGACGCCCTGCTCAATGTGGTCGTCGCCGGCCTCGCCTGGGAGCCGACCGAGCAGCGACTGATCCATGAACGCTCGCTGGGCGACCCGCGCTTCGAGCGAGTCTTCTCCGGCTGGTACTGGCAGATCAGCGACGGCGACGAGCGGGTGCTGACCTCCCGCTCGCTGTGGGACCAGCGGCTGCCGGTTCGCCATCATCAGGAGGTGGTGATCCGTGACCTGGCAGGCCCACGCGGCATGCCGCTGCGCGTGATCGAACGAGACATCCGCCTGGCGCCGCTGGACGGCCCCCTGCACGTCAGCGTGGCCGTCTCGCGGGCCACGCTGGATGCGGAACTCGCCCGCTTCACCCGGCTGGTCACGCTCTTCCTGGTCGGCCTGGGCGTCCTGCTGCTGGCCACCCTGGCCCTCCAGGTGCGCTGGGGTCTGGCCCCGCTACGCCGGCTTCAGGCCGACCTTCAGCAGGTGGAGAATGGCGACGTTGAACGCCTCGATACTCGCCTGTCGCCGGAACTCGCGCGCCTGGCGCGGGCCATGAACGGGGTACTGGACCGCGATCGACGACTGATGGCGCATGCCCGTCATGCCGCCGGCAACCTGGCGCATGCGCTGAAGACCCCGGTGAGCGTGCTGACCACCCTGGCCGACGGGATCGAGGAGCCGCGACGCACGCGCATCCGTGACGAGCTGACGCGCATCGATGCGGCCGTCAATCACCACCTGGCCCGCGCCTCGGCCACCGGGGACGCTGCCCTGGCCCCCCGGGTCGTCGCCGGCGAGGTGCTGGCACCCATCTTGGCGGGGCTCGGCCGCCTGGCCGAGCGGCGCGGCATCGCCCTGCATCACCGCCTGCCGGCCGAGATGCGCGTGCGCATGGAGGCCCAGGACCTGCAGGAGCTGATCGGCAACCTGCTGGATAACGCCCTGCGGTGGGCCGAGGGCCGGGTCGAGCTGCGCGGCGACGGCGATGCCGAGGGAAGCTGGCTGGAGATCGAGGACGACGGGCCCGGCATGGACGAAGCCCAGCGCCAGGCCGCCCTGGCCCGCGGTGCCCGGCTCGACGAGCAGCACCCGGGCAGCGGCTTGGGCCTGGCCATCGTGGCCGACCTGGTGAAGCTCAATGGCGGCCGGCTGGAACTCGCGCGCTCGCGCCTGGGCGGCCTGGCGGTTCGCGTCTGGCTGCCCGACCGCCCCTTCCAGCCCGCCGAGTGACGCGGCATGCGTGATTCAGTCGCGAGGCTCCCCGTCCACGGCGGGCTCGTCGACGCAGTGGTGGCGGCTCTCCAGCTGGACGGTGGCGTGGTGCAGGCCGTAGCGCTCCACCAGCAGGGCGCGGATCGCCACCAGGGTGGCCTGGCGATCCGCGCCCTCCTCGAGCGCCGCATGCAGCGAGACCAGGTGGCGCCCCGGCGTCAGCGACCAGACATGCACGTGATGCACGTTACAGACCGCCTCGAGCTGCTCGGGAATCTCGCGGCGCAGCGTTGATGGATCGACGCCCTCCGGCGCGCCCTCCAGCAGGATATGCCCGGACTCCCGGGTCAGCTTCCAGGCGCTGCGCAGGATCAGCAGCGCCACCAGCACCGAGAGCAGCGGATCGATGGGCATCCAGCCGGTGGCGAGTATCACCAGGGCCGCGACGATCGCCGCCACCGAGCCCAGCAGGTCCCCCAGCACGTGCAGGGCGGCCCCGCGGATATTGAGGTTATCGCGGTCGCCGAAGTGCAGGATGGCGAACACCATCACGTTGACCAAAAGCCCCAGGGCGGCGATCGCCAGCATGGTGCTGCCCATGACCTCCACCGGCGAGAGCAACCGGCGAATCGCCTCGATGAGGATCCACGCCACGATGGCGATCAGCGTCAGGCCGTTGACGAAGGCGGCGAGGATCTGCACCCGGTGGTAACCGAAGCTGCGCTTCTCGTCGGCAGGCCGGCGGCTGATGCGCGCGGCGAACCAGGCAAGCGCGAGGGCCGCGGTGTCGGTGAGCATGTGGCCGGCATCGGCCAGCAGGGCCAGCGAGCCGGAGAGGATGCCCCCGACCACTTCGGCGACCATGAAGCCGCCGGTCAGCAGGATCGCCCAGAACAGCCGACGCTGGCTGTCGTGCCCGGCATGATGTGAATGGTGATGGTGGTGATGGTGGTGATGGTGGTGATCGTGTGCCATGTGCCCTCCCTTGCCAGGCCCCCAGCATAGCGCAACGGGGGCCGGCGAAACGGCCCCTACCGCGCGCCGCCCGGCGTCGCGCCGATCCCGTCTTCTCTCAGGCGAGCGTCAGCCGATGAGGGGGGCTGCGAGCAGTCCACCGGCCAGCCAGGCCAGGGAGAGCGCCACCATGGCCTGCAGCACGCGATCGCCCAGGGAGGCACCACCGCCCCCGTGATCATGATGGTGATGACCGCCGGCCTGGCGCCCCCGCCACCACAGAAAGACCAGCGCCGCCGAGGCGACCAGGAAGAGCAGGTTTAGGACGAAGCCGTAGTTGAACGCGAAGAAGTCGCGCTCGGTGATCGCCCCCGAGCCGCTCCCCTGGGGCAGCCAGCCGAGCAGGTCCATGCCGACGTGCAGCAGCAGCGCCGTCACCACCAGGGTGCTGAGCAGCAGCGCCAGGATGTAGAGCGCCATGCGCCAGCCGTAGTAGGTGGCGTTGATGCGCAGCACCGGCAACACCACCAGGTCGGAGAAGATGAAGGCCATCACCCCGGCGAAGCTCACGCCGTTGTCGAAGAGCACGGCGGCCAGCGGAATGTTGCCCATGGAGCCGATGAAGGTGAAGAAGGCCGCCAGCGGGCCGACCAGCGCCTGCGCCAGCAGGGCGAGAAAGCCCGGGTCGTCGTCGCCGGCGCCGAGGAACAGGGCCTGGAAGAAGCTCTCCGGCACGAAGGCGGCGATCACGCCGGCCACGGTGAAGCCGATCAGCACGTCCTTCCAGACCATCTGCCACTCCATGACGTAGGTCTGGCCGATCCGGCGCCAGCCCTCGCGGCTCTTCAGCGTCTGCCGCCAGTCCGGCACCTGCTCCTCGTCGTGCTCGTCGTCGCCCTCCAGGCGTTCCCGCACCCGCGCGATCAGGGCCTCGGGACGGGTCAGGCGGATGAAGGCCCAGGCCAGCAGGATCAACAGGATGCCACCGGCGTACTCGCCGACCACGAAGGGCCAGCCCAGGAAGATCGCGATCACGAACCCGAGCTCCACCACCAGGTTGGTGGAGGCCAGCATGAAGGCCAGGGAGGGCGCCAGGCCGGCGCCCTTCTGGAAGAGCGTGCGGGTGGTCGCCAGGGCGGCGAAGCTGCAGGAGCTGGAGATGAAACCGAAGACGCTGGCCAGCAGCATGCTGCGCGGGCCGTCCGTGCCCATGGCTCGCTGCATGCGCTGCCGGGTCACCAGCACCTGGATCAGGCTACTGATCAGATAGCCCAGGGCGAAGGCCCAGAGCGCCATCCAGAAGAAGCCCAGGCTGGTGAGGGCCGCTTCGTGCCATAGCGAGAGAAAGTGCGCCGTCATCCGCGCCTCCTTTGACGGTCATCGAAAAGGCGGACCGGGTGACCCCGGCCCGCCATGGATGACGGCTAAGGCTAGCACCCTGGGGCGGCCCAAGGGTCAAGTCGGCGGCGCCCAGGGCTGCGACGGAAAAGGCGCTTAGCCCGCCGCGCCAGGAAAGTCACATCACCGACACGCCGATCAGCCACTGATGCAGGTAGAGGGCGAACACGACATAGGCCGCCAGGCCGATCGCCACGGTCGCGACGCTGCCGACCACGCTCGGGGCAGCGATCTGTGGCCGCGGGCGACGACGGGCCGCGCGGAAGTCGAACACCGCCCACAGCAGGAAGGCGCCAAAGAGCACGATATCGCCCAGCCGGCCGTTGGCCAGCAGGTGGGCGAAGGCCCACAGCTTCACCGCCAGGATCATCGGATGGCCGAGCTTCGCCTTGAGGTGGTTGCGCGGCACGTAGGCCGCCACCAGCAGCACGAAGGCAGGTATCATGAACAGCGAGACGGCATGGCGAAGGCCCAGCGGCGGCTGCCAGACCCACACCGGATCCAGTCGCGTCTGGCCGTAGCCCCAGATCGCCAGTGCCAGGCCGATGATCGAGACCACCGAGTAGGCCGCCTTCCAGGGCAGCTCGCCCATGCGCTGGATCTGGGCGCTTCGCCAGTCGTCCGCCAGGATGCGCACCGAGTGCGCACCGAGAAAGATCAACAGGCCGAGCAGCATCACGGTCATGGTCAGGGTCTCCATCAGGGGAAAGGGGGCAAGGTGGAACCTCACCGCCGCCAGCCTAGTCGGTTGACTCGACCGCGACCAGTGCCATCGGCCGCCACGGCTCATTGATGCAAAGGACTGCCATGTCTCGCGACACCGCTCCCCTGCCCGAGGTCCTCGCCGGGCCCATCCTGCGCCGCCTGAGTGCGCAGCGCCTGGTGATCTGGCTGGTGGGCTCACGCCCCCTCGCACCGAGCCTGATGCTGCACCCGGTCGGGCATACGCCGCGCCGGCTGGTGTTGAACGATTCGCGCTTGAGGCGGCTGCCGCTGGGTCGCCACGCCTTTCTGCACCTGATCGACGTCACCCTGGAGACGCCGCTGCCGCGCGGCGTGCGCATCGACTACGACCTGAAACTCCCCGGCGAGGCGGGCGCGACCGGCATCGCCGACTGGGCGCCCCACCTGCTGCACGAAGGCGCGGCGCATCCCTGCTTCGTGCTCGCCGAGCGCCACGGCCGGCTGCTCCACGGCTCATGCCGACGCCCCCACCACAAGGGCCCGGACGGCCTGGTGCGCGCCGACGCCTGGCTCGCCGAGCGCCGCGAGGCCCCCGAGGCCTGGCCGGCCTGGCTGCTGATGACCGGCGACCAGATCTACGCCGACGACGTGGCCGGTCCGATGCTGGTGGCCATCCACGCCCTGATCCGTCGCCTGGGTCTCGTCGACGAGGCCCTGGAGGGCGCCACCGTGGCCGACAGCCAGGCGCTCTACGACGACCCCGCCAGCTACTATCGCCGCGAGGAACTGCTGCCGGAGGCCGAGAGCAGCGAGAAGGTGCGCAAGGGCTTCTTCGGCGGGGCGCGCAAGCCAGTGTTCACCTCGGCCAACGCCCACAATCACCTGATGAGTTTCGCCGAGGTGATCGCCATGTACCTGCTGGCCTGGTCGCCGACCCCGTGGCGCCTGGTGGGGATGGAGGCGCCGGCGCTGGACGAGGCCCACGCCGAACGCTTTCGCGCCGAGAAGGCGGTGATCGAGCGCTTCGCCGCGGGCCTGCCCGCCGCCGCCCGGGTGATGGCCCATCTGCCCTCGCTGATGATCTTCGATGACCACGACATCACCGACGACTGGAACCTCACCGCGGACTGGGAAAGCACCGCCTACGGCCACCCCTTCTCGCGGCGGATCATCGGCAACGCCCTGCTCGCCTACCTGCTCTGCCAGGGCTGGGGCAACGACCCGGACCGCCTGGCCGCACCCCTCGACGACGCCGCCGCGCTGCTTGAGCGCGCCGCCGACCAGGAGGGCTGGCTGCCCGCCGGAGAGCAGGACGCCGTCCTCGAGCGGCTGCTGCGCTTCCAGGGCTGGGAGGTCGAGGTCGAAGGCGACCCGAAGCTCGTGATCCTCGACACCCGCACCCGACGCTGGCGCAGCGAGCGCAGCCCCACCCGCCCCTCCGGACTGATGGACTGGGAGGCGCTCTCGGAGCTGCAGCAGAACGTGCTGGGGGCGCAGTCGGTGGTGATCGTCTCGCCGGCGCCGATGTTCGGCGTCAAGCTGATCGAGACCATCCAGCGGCTCTTCACCCTGGCCGGCCGGCCGCTGCTGGTCGACGCCGAGAACTGGATGGCCCACCGCGGCGCGGCGAGCGTGATGATGAACATCTTCCGCCACTCCCGCACCCCGGGCCACTACGTGATCCTCTCCGGCGACGTGCACTACTCCTTCGCCTACGACATCCACATCCGCCACCGCCGCGAGGGGCCCAGGCTCTGGCAGATCACCTCCAGCGGGGTCAAGAACGCCTTCCCCGACACCCTGCTCGACTGGTTCGACCGCTTGAACCGCTGGCTCTATGCGCCGCGCTCGCCGCTCAACTGGCTCACCAAGCGGCGGCGCATGGTGATCTCGCCGCGGGATCCCGACCGCGCCAAGGCCGGCGAAAGGCTCTGGAACGGCAGCGGCATCGGCCTGGTGGCGCTCGATGACCAGGGCCGCCCCAGCGACATCCGCCAGCTCGATGCCCGCGGCTTCGACGTCAGCTTTCCCGAACCGGACCAGCGCTCGCCGCGCGACTGAGCCCGCCCGCTCTGGTCCTTCACCGCGCGATACGCCGGGCACTAAATTAAAATTAACGAGTGCATGAGCCGGTGTGCCCTGCGATGCTGTCGACTGACTTGTCGTCGTATAAAAGGAGCGCGCGGTGAAGGACGAGAGCGTACTGCTGGACGACCAGCTGGCCGTGCAGGAATTGATCGCCCGCGATACGCCCCTAGAAACCACCCTGGCGGCCATCGCGGGGGTGGTCGGTCGCCAGCTCGGCGACGCCCAGATCTCGATCATGATGTTCGACCCTGCAACGCACACCCTCGACATGGTGGCGGGCGAGGGCTTCTCGGCGGCCTTCCGACAGGCCGCGCAGCGTGTGCCGATCGATGCGCCGGCCGGTACCTGCGGGGCGGCCGCCGTGACGCGCCGGATCGCGATCACCGAGCACATCTCGACCGACTCACGCTGGCAGGGCCTGCAGGCGCTGGCGCGCGACGAGGGGCTGGCCGCCTGCTGGTCGGTACCGATGATCTCGGCCAGGGGCGACCTACTGGGCACTTTCGCGACCTATTACCCCACGCCCCGGGCGCCCAGCGAGGGCGAAAAGGCGCGGGTGCGTCGGGCCGCCGGCCTGGTGGCCCTGGCCATCGAGCGCCACCGTGATCGCCAGGCCCGCCTCGAGGTGGAGCAGCGCTTTCGCTCGCTGTTCACCCAGCACCCCGATGCGGTGTTCGAATTCGACCTCGACGGCCGGTTTCTCAGCTGCAACGCCTCGGCCACGCGGATCACCGGCTTCAGCGAGGCGTGGCTCAAGGGGCAGCCCTATGATCGCTTCGTCGCCGCGGAGGAGTTGCCGGCCATCGACGCCGCCTTCGCGCGGGTCTGCAAGGGAGAGACCCAGCAGCACGTCTACAACAGCACCGATGCCGAGGGGCGGGCCTATACCCTGGAGGTCACCAACCTGCCCATCGTCGTCGATGACCGGGTGGTCGGCGTCTATGGCGTGGGGCGCGACATCACGCAACGTCGCCAGCAGGAGCAGCAGCTGCGCCTGCTGGCCCGCGGCATCGATGCCAGCCGCAATGGCGTCATCATGGCGGATGTCAATCTGCCGGACATGCCGCTGGTGTTCGTCAACGAGACCTTCCTGGGCCTCACCGGCTACGCGCGTGACGAGGTCCTGGGCCGCAACTGCCGCTTCCTTCAGGGACCGGATACCGACCCTGTGACGGTGGCACGGCTGCGCCTGGCCGCGGCCGAACGCAGCGAGATCCAGGTGACGCTGCGCAACTATCGCAAGGACGGCTCGGCGTTCTGGAACCACCTCTACCTGGGGCCGGTCCTCGACGACGAGGGCCACTGCACCCATATCATCGGCATCCAGCAGGATGTCTCGCGGGTTCGAGAGTACGAGGACCGCCTCGCCCACCAGGCCAGCCACGATTCGCTCACCGGGCTACCCAACCGCCAGCAGTTCGTCTCGCGCCTGGCCCAGCATTTTCGACGCGCCTGCCGGGAGGACGGCTTCCTCGCCCTGCTCTACATCGACCTGGACGACTTCAAGCCGGTCAACGATGGCCTCGGGCATCACGTCGGCGACCGGCTGCTGGAACAGGTGGCCCATCGTCTCACCGCCCTGCTCGGCCAGGGGGACATCGCCTCGCGACTGGGCAGCGACGAGTTCGCCCTGCTGTTGACGGGCGTCGAGTGCGAGCGGGACGTGCTGGCGAGGGCCGAGGCGATCCTCTCCTCGCTGTCACGCCCCTTCGAACTCGAGGGGCACCGCCTGCATATCAGCGCCAGCATCGGCATCGCCTCGAGCCGGGAACCCCCGGGCCACGCCGCGGAACTGCTCCAGTACGCCGACCTCGCCATGCAGGAGGCCAAGCAGCAGGGCCGCAACACCTGGCAGTGGTATGGCGACGAGGCCTCGAGCCTGATGAGCGAGCACGTCGAGATGCGTCTCGAACTCCAGGAGGCGATCCGCGAGGGGCAATTCCTGCTGCATTATCAGCCCATCGTCGACACGCGCACCGGCGAAGTGCGCAGCGTCGAGGCGCTGGTGCGCTGGCAGCATCCCGAGAAGGGCATGATCTCGCCGGGACTGTTCATCCCGCTGGCCGAGCAGACGGGACAGATCGTCGCCATCGGGCGCTGGGTGCTGCAGCGAGCCTGCCAGGACATGGCCCGCCTGCACGCCGAGGGCGGGCCGGCGCTGCCGGTGGCGGTCAACATCTCGCCTCTGCAGTTCCGGCGGGCCGGCTTCCTCGCCCAGGTCGAGCAGGTCCTCGAGACCACGGGCTGGCCGGCCGAGCGGCTGGAGCTCGAGGTGACCGAGGGGGTGCTGATGTCCGGCACCGACCGGGCCATCGAGGTGCTGCATGCCCTGCGCCGACGCGGCGTGCAGGTGGCGATCGACGACTTCGGCAGCGGCTTCTCGAGCCTTCGCTACCTGCGCCAGCTGCCGATCAGCAAGGTCAAGCTCGACCGCAGCTTCATCCACGACATCACCCACAACGGCGACAATGCCGCCATCGTCCAGGGGGTGATCACCATGGCCCATCACCTGGGCCTGAAGGTGGTGGCCGAGGGCATCGAGGCCCCGGAACAGCAGCGCGACCTCATGGGCCGCGACTGCGACCTGCTACAGGGCTTCCTGTTCTCTCGCCCCGTGCCGCTCGATCGACTGGCAGGGCTGCCGACGCACCTGCCAGCCCCGAGGGCGTGATCTGCCGCTCCGACGGCGGCGGTTCAGCCGCTCCAATGACAGCGGTTCAGCCGCTCCAATGACAGCGGTTCAGCCGCTCCGATGACAGCGGTTCAGCCGCTCCGGCGGCGCCAGAGCGCCAGGCCGCCGGCCATGACCAGCCAGGTCATGGCCGCGGCGACTGTATCGTCGAGCACGATGCCGATGCCGCCGGGCAGCGATTCAGCCATGCTCACCGGCGCCGGCTTGGTGATATCGAATCCCCGATAGATCACGTAGGCCCCGGCCAGGGCCGCGGGGTGGCGAGCCGCGGACAGGCCGAGCACCGTCACCGGAAAGGCGACGATCTCGTCGAGCACGATGCGCCCGTCGTCCTTGATACCCAGCGCGGTCGCGGCCTGATGGCAGACCGGCATGGCCGCCACCAGCAGCGCCGCCGTGAGGCCGAGCTGCACCCGCCGCGTGCGACCCGAGAGCCACCAGGCGAGCGGCAGCCCCAGCAGCGAGCCGACCGTGCCCGGCGCCCAGGGCGAGAGCCCCAGGCCAAGCCCCGTCGAGAGGGCCATCAATAGCGTCTCCATCCCTGCTCCCTGTCTCTGAACGACTGCATCGAACGACATGCGCCAGACGGCCTGCGCCGAACGCTCGACACCTTACCCCCGGCTCGCATCGCCGTCGACGCCGGCTGGCGCCTCGGCCATCGGACTTCGACAAGCGCCGCCCGGCAACGCATCATGGAGCGTTCATCCACCGGACCCTGCGCGCACCGCCCATGAGCCACGACACCACGGCACGCAATCGACGCATGACCCACTTCGACGGCCACGACGCGCTCTGGCTGTTCGGCTACGGCTCGCTGATCTGGAAGGCCGACTTCCCCTTCCTCGAGCGGCGCCGGGCCCATATCCACGACTGGGTGCGACGCTTCTGGCAGGGCTCCCACGACCATCGCGGCACCCCGAAGGCCCCCGGCCGGGTGGCCACCCTGGTGCGCGAGCCGGGGGCCATCTGCCACGGCATGGCCTATCGCATCGCCCCCGAGGTGCTGGGCCCACTGGATATCCGCGAGAAGAACGGCTACCTGCGCGAGCTGACCCGGCTGCACTTCGACGATGGTGGCCAGCCGGCGGGCGCCGAGGGGCTGGTGTACCTCGCCACCGAAGACAACGCCGCCTTCCTCGGCGACGCCCCGCTCGACACCATCGCCGCGCAGATCGCCGCCGCCCACGGCCCCAGTGGCCCCAATCGTGACTACCTGGTCCACCTGGCCCGGGCCCTGCGCGAACTCGGTGTGGACGACCCCCACGTGTTCGCGCTGGCAGCGCGCCTGCCCCACCCGGCAGGCGCCGACTGTCCCCACGACCCCCATCAATAACAAGGAGAAGATCCTCCCATGAGCGTGACCCTCGACGACATCCGCCAGGCCGCCGCCCGCCTCGAGGGCAGCGTGGAGCATACCCCCTGCCTGCGCTCCGCGACCCTCTCCCGGCTCACCGGCTGCGAGGTCTACATCAAGTTCGAGAACCATCAGTTCACCGCCTCCTTCAAGGAGCGCGGCGCTTTGAACCACCTGCTCTCGCTGACACCGGAGGAGCGCGCCCGGGGCGTGATCGCCATGTCCGCCGGCAACCACGCCCAGGCGGTCGCCTACCACGCCGCCCGGCTGGGCATTCACGCCACCATCGTCATGCCCCGCCATACCCCCAACCTCAAGGTGCGCAACACCCGCGACTTCGGCGCCGAGGTGCACCTCGAGGGCAATGGCGTCGACGAGGCCGGCGCCTACGCCCAGCGCCTCGCCGAGGAGCGCCACCTGGTCTTCGTGCACCCCTACGACGATGAGCGGGTCATCGCCGGCCAGGGCACCATCGCCCCGGAGATGCTCGAGGCGGTACCCGACCTGGACTGCCTGGTGATCCCCATCGGCGGCGGCGGGCTGATCAGCGGCAACGCCGTGGCGGCCAAGGCCCTGAAGCCCGACATCGAGGTGATCGGGGTGCAGACCCAGCGCTTCCCGGCCATGCAGCAGGCGCTGGCCGGTGAGGAGGTCCACTGCGGCCTGGCCACCCTGGCCGAGGGCATCGCCGTGAAGCAGCCCGGCAAGCTGACCCTGGAGATCGTCCGCGAGCTGGTCAGCGACATCGTGCTGGTGGACGAGCCTGAGATCGAGCGCGCCATCCTGATGCTGCTGGAGATCGAGAAGAGCGTGGCCGAGGGCGCCGGCGCCGCGGGGCTCGCCGCCCTGCTCAGCGATCCCGAGCGCTTTCGCGGCCGCAAGGTGGGGCTGGTGCTGTGCGGTGGCAACATCGACATGCTGGCGCTCTCCTCGGTGATCCAGCGCGGCCTGGTGCGCTCCAACCGGATCGTGAGGGTGCGGGTCGGCATCCCCGACGTGCCCGGCTCGCTGGCCGAGCTGACTCAGCTGCTCGCCGAGCAGCGCGCCAACGTCATCCAGATCGCCCACCAGCGCACCTTCACCGACCTCTCGCTGCGCGCCACCGAGGTGGAAGCCACCCTGGAGACGCTGGGCAGCGACCACACCCGCGAGGTGATCGCCGCGCTGCGCGTCGAGGGCTACGACCCGGTGCTGCCCGCCAACGAGGTGCACCCGGACGAGCGCTGGGCCACCGACCCCGAGGGCCATCACTGAGATGACCACCCTGGCGATCTACGTCGCCGCCGCCCTGGCCGAGATCGCCGGCTGCTTCAGCGTCTGGGCCTGGTGGCGGCTGGACAAGTCGGCCCTGTGGCTGCTGCCGGGGCTCGCCAGCCTGGCGCTCTTCGCCTGGCTGCTGAGCCTCTCCGGGGCCGACTACGCCGGGCGCGCCTACGCCGCCTACGGCGGGGTCTACATCGCCACCTCGCTGGCCTGGCTATGGCTGGTCGAGCAGCGCCTGCCCGACCGCTGGGACCTGATCGGCGCGGGCCTGTGTGTGATGGGCGCCGGCATCATCCTGTTCGGGCCACGGCCCGCGGCGGGGTGACCTTCGGCACGGGGCGATCTCTGGCCCAGGGCGATCTCTGGCAGAGCTTCGACGGCAGGCGTACCCTATGAGCATTCGTTACCCTCCCATCCCATCACCTCAACCAAAGGAAGCGTGATGAGCAGCAAGATCAACGTGTCAGCCCCCCTGGTCATCCTGCATGGCGACGAGATGGCGCAGGTGGCCTTCGAGCGCATCCTCGAGACCTTCGTGACCTCCCGGCTGGACGTCGACCTCGTGGAGATCGACCTGACCGCAGAGAACCGCCTCGTCACCAACGGTCAGGCGGTGATCGATGCCATCGAGGCCCTCAAGCAGTACGGCGTGGGCGTGAAGAACGCGGGCATGACCGTGAACCGCTCCCAGCTCGGCGAGCTGCTGGCCGCCCACCCCGAGCTCGATGGCACCACCCTGCATCCGCTGGCCACCAAGTCGCCCAACGGCGCCATCCGCAAGGGCATCGGCGGCAACATCACCCGCGAGGACATCCAGTTCCGCAACCTCGAATTCAACACGCCCGAGTGGGTCGGCCGCGATATCGAGGTAGAGACCATGGACGGCGGCGGCATCAAGGACAGCTTCAACGAGCTCTCCAGCGCCACCGGCATCGTCAAGCTGCTGTTCGTGGGTGAAAGCGGCGACCCGGTGGAGCTGCACCGCCGTGAGGTGAAGAAGGGCGATCCCTGGCTGCTCGCCACCAACGAGATCGACCAGGTCAAGGCCTGGGCCCACCGCTTCTTTCAGCGCGCCGTCGACGAGAAGCGCGACATCTACCTGGGCCTGAAGGACACCGTGATCGCCGGCTACGACGGCGTGATGCGGGCCGCCATCGAGGAGATCTACCGCGATCACTACCAGGCGCAGGTCGAGGCGCTGGGGCTCGCCTATCACTACGAGCTGATCGACGCCCAGGCCGCGCGCCTCGTTGCCAACCCGCCCGAGCGGGCGCTGTGGGGCGTGCCGGACAACAACACCGGCCGCAAGCTCTACAAGCTGGTCGAGCAGCTCAAGATCCACGGCATTCCCAAGCGCAAGGCCCACGTCTCGCTGTCGCGGATGAGCGCTGGCGGCGGCGATCAGTACGGCAGCTACAACGCGCCCGCGCTGGAGGACGGCATCCTCAAGGTGGTGGTCGACGGCGAGGAGAAGCACGCGCGCCACGTCAAGCGCGGCGACCCCATCCTGCTGATGTCCAACGACCACGAGGCCATCAGGGACTGGGTCTTCCAGGTGTTCCGCGACGCCTCGCGCAAGGACAAGGAGGTCTACTTCGGCCTCAAGCGCGAGTACATGGAGTACGACGACGTCTTCAGCACCGCGATCACCGACGTGCGCCGCGAGCTGGCGAAAGCCGACACGCCGCCCCCGTCGTTCATGATCATGCGGCCCTCGCGGCAGCTCATCAAGATGATCACCGATCCGCCCCGTAACGCCCTCTACCCGGCGCAGAACCTCGACGGCGATATCTTCTCGGACATCTCCGCGGCACTCGGCGGCAGCCTGGCCACCGCCAGCTCGATCATCGAGAGCAAGAACGGCACCATGCTCTTCGAGGCGCCCCACGGCACCGCCCACGACCTCTACCTGAAGTACCTGGAGAGCGACGGCCGCGAGGCACACTTCAACTCCTCGGCGCTGATCTTCGCCGTGGCCAACGCCCTGGAGACTCTGGGCGAGCGCGAGGCCAACGCGGCCCTGGTCGACTACGCCACCGGCCTCAAGGCTGCGCTGATCGACACCGTCGCCGATGGCATCATCACTGGCGACCTCAAGGGCAAGACCACCGATCCGGCCGCCGAGACCCTCGTCGACATGCAGGGCTTCCTGGATGCCGTGGCCGAGCGGCTTCCCGCCTGACGCGCTCCCCCTGATGCGCTCTCCATAGCGCCCCCGCGACCTCGCCCGCTCGGGCGGGGTCGCATCACCTCCTGGCTCCTGCTTACCGCCTCCTGACTCCTGCCTACCGCCTCCTGCCTTCTGCGTTCTGCTTTCTACCTGCTATCTATCTACTTGCTGTCCTATCCACCTCCGGCCTCCCGGGCCTCGGGCTCGCGCCGCTCCACGCCGTGCCTTGCCGCGCCATGGCGATGAGACCCAGCCCTTTCGGCCACCGCCGATCGTCGCCTGAACAGTGGTACTGACTGAATTCTCTCGCTTAATCAGATAATTCGCCCATCCCGGCGATAATTGCTGCTAGAATCGCGCGCGCCACGCAGACGCCCCCTGTCTCGGCTACCCGCCTGGGGCGGCTCGCGCGGCGCGTCGCTGCGCTTATCGGCGCCGCCGACGCGACCGTTCGAGCCGTCCCGGCAGGGAGGCGTCTGTCCGCCCATTACAATTCCCGAGAGATCCTCCATGATCGCCACCCTGCAAACCCTCGGCCGCCCGCTGATGCGACTGGGGCTGATCCCCCAGATCGCCATCGGCATCGTCTGCGGCATTCTGCTCGCCATCCTCTCGCCAGAGACGGCCCAATCGGTCTCGCTGCTGGGCCAGCTGTTCATCTCCGCCCTGAAGGCGGTCGCCCCGATCCTGGTGTTCGTCCTGGTGGCTGCGGCCATCGCCAGCCACCAGAAGGGGCAGCCGACCCACATCCGCTCGGTGTTGGTGCTCTACGTGATCGGCACCCTGGTCGCCGCCCTGGTGGCCGTGGCGGCGAGCTTCGCGTTCCCCACCACCCTGGCGCTGGATCGCCCCGAGGTCAGCGGCAACCCGCCCGGTGACATCATCGAGATCCTCCAGAACCTGCTGCTCAACGCCGTTGCCAACCCAGTCACGGCGATCATGGAAGGCAACTTCATCGCCATCCTGGCGTGGGCCATCGGCCTTGGCATCATGCTGCGCCAGGCGAGCGACGCCACCCGCACGATGCTCGGCGACCTGTCCGACGCCGTCTCCAACATCGTGCGCCTGGTGATCCGCTTCGCCCCGCTGGGCATCTTCGGCCTGGTCGCCAACACCCTGGCGGAATCGGGAATGAGCGCCCTGCTCGACTATGGCCACCTGCTGGCGGTGATCGTCGGCTGCATGCTGTTCGTCGCCCTGGTCACCAACCCGCTGATCGTCTACTGGCAGACCCGCCAGAACCCCTATCCGCTGGTCTTCACCTGCCTGCGCGGCAGCGCCATCACCGCCTTCTTCACGCGCAGCTCGGCGGCCAACATCCCGGTCAACCTGGAACTGTGCAAGCGCCTGAAGCTGCACGCCGACACCTACGCCATCTCGATCCCGCTGGGCGCGACGGTCAACATGTGCGGCGCGGCGATCACCATCACCGTGATCACGCTCTCCGCCGCTCATACCCTGGGCATCGGCGTCGACTTCCCCACCGCCCTGCTGCTGTGTGTCGTCTCGGCGCTGGCCGCCTGCGGTGTCTCCGGCGTGGCCGGCGGCTCGCTGCTGCTGATTCCCATGGCCAGCAACCTGTTCGGCATCTCCACCGACGTGGCCATGCAGGTGGTGGCGATCGGCTTCGTGATCAGCGTGGTGCAGGACTCCACCGAGACGGCGCTGAACTCCTCCACCGACGTGCTGTTCACCGCGGCCGCCTGCCGCCGCGAGGAGAACGCCCAGGCCTGATCGACAAAGGCCTGATAGATAGTGAAACGCCTGCTGGATAAAACGCCGCGGCCCCGTGCTCATCACGGGGCCGCGCGCCATCGGCGGACTGGCCCGTCGATACCCCGCCCCAGCGGCGTCCTGCCGCGCTCCGGCTGTCGAAGTAATGAGTTTTACCATCCCTTGACAGCTCTCAATATTAATCAACGAATCATTATTAAGAATGATAAAGTTGAGGCAGAATCACGACTGAAGATAGACAGCGTCGGCGTCATTTAAGATAGTAAGGGCCTGTAGATACATTTCGTAACCGGTGTCGCGTGATCGGAGACCGGCACGCCGCCCACGACCGAACAGGAAGCGCTGACGCCATGCTCTCCCTCCTGCCCGCCTGCCGCCGCGTCAACCGCTCCCTCGCGCGCGCTCTGTTGCATCCCCTTCTGGGGCTGTCGCTGCTGCTGGCCATGAGCGCCCACGCCGCGGACGACGTCGCCCCGCACGCCCCGGTCCTGACCCTCACCCAGG
The DNA here is from genome assembly GCF_040196315.1 of Halomonas pelophila. Lineage (NCBI taxonomy): Bacteria > Pseudomonadati > Pseudomonadota > Gammaproteobacteria > Oceanospirillales > Halomonadaceae > Halomonas > Halomonas pelophila. Next base: position 183,060 of record NZ_JBEGCI010000006.1, on the reverse strand, counting down.
GGAGCGACAGCCAAGGGTTCTCGCTCACGGCGATCGAGGCCACCGACGACCTGCATCACGTCCAGATGCAGCACCCCGAGGGACCCGAGGGCCGCTTCTCCGGCGTCTGGCTGAACGCCTTCCTGACGGCGAACGGCCTGGAAGACGCGCGACGCGTGCGTTTCATCGCCGACGATGGCTACACCACCTTCCTCACCCTGGCCCAGCGGCAGGAGAAGGCCTACCTGCTGGCAACGCGGCTCGACGGCGAGCCGATCGGGGTGGACCGGCTCGGCCCGCTGATGCTGGTGGTCCCCGAGGACGCCGAGGCCGTGATGGAAGGCAGCATGCCGATGAACCGTTGGATCTGGGCGCTCGAGGAAATCAGCGCGAGATGACGAACGCCCCGATCAGGGCCCTGCGCCGTCGTCTGCTGCTGGCCTTCGGCCTGCTCGCCTCGGTATGCGCGGTGGCGATCGTCTACTACGCCGCCCAGGCACGACAGCACGTCGGGGCCGACTACACCGCCATGGTCGCCGATGTGGTCCGCTCCCAGGAGGATCCCGCGCGCCTGCTCACGGCCTTGACGCGCCTGGAGAACGAGCACCCGGATCACCGGATCCATCAGGAGGAGCTCGGTGAGCTGCTGCTGCGCATCCCCCGGCGTATCGAGAACATCCGGATCCAGGTCCTGCGCAGCGACCTCGATCGGCGCGACTATGCGCCGCTGCTGGAGGAGCTGAGCCACGTCGAGACGCGCCTCGAGGCCCTGCTGGGCCAGTTCGTGCAGGTCCAGCGCGACGGCCTCGACGAGCGGGAGATCGAGCGGCTGCGCGAGCTCGGCCTGGAGATCGAAGGGGGGCTGGCCTGGAGCTACAGCGAGCTCAATCATCTCGTGCAACAGGCCTCGGCCGACCAGCGCCAGACCATGGGGTGGCTCACCCTGGCGGTGGTGTCGCTGCTGGTGATGGTGGTGCTCGCCGTCGGCGCGGTGATGCTGATGATGCTGCGCCTGCAGCGCCAGCGGGACGCGATGCGCCATCAGAGCCATACCGACGTGCTGACCGGGCTCTTCAACCGGCGGCGCCTGCAGGAGGTAGCCGAGCAGGAGTTTGCCCGCCGCCAACGTCACGACGCACCGCTAAGCCTCATGCTGCTGGACCTGGACCACTTCAAGCGCGTCAACGACGCCTACGGCCACCCGGTCGGCGACGAGGTGCTCACCTCCTTCGCCGAGACCCTCCAGCGCCAGGTGCGTCGCCTGGATACCGTGGCCCGCATGGGCGGCGAGGAGTTCGCGGTGTTGCTGCCGAACACCGATGGCCGGGCCGCGCGGCAGCTCGCCGAACGGATCCTCGGCGCCACCCGCGCCATGCCGCTGCCGGAGGAGGCCGGAGACCATCGGCTCACCGTCAGCATCGGCGTGAGCGAGGCCCGGCAAGGCGACAGCTTCGAACACCTCTATACCCGCGCCGACCGTCGCCTCTATGGCGCCAAGGAAGCCGGCAGGGATCGCGTGGTCAGCAGCGAAGCGCTGCCGAAAGTGGCCAATAGCGGCGCGCCCCTCGACGATGATGAGCTCGACAAGCTGCAGCAGCGTAACGCGCGATAGGCAACGCCGACTCGCGCCGTTTCCCTTCGATCACCTCGCTCGTCCCTTCCGCTACCCCCGCGCGCGTCGTTAACTCCGCTGCTCCCTTCGCCTCCTCTATCACCCCTCTTATCGCCCCGCTGCCGACGGGGCTGTCAGGGGGAGTCTAAAAATCAGTACACGATCCATCTTTCATTAGCGCAGGGGTCTTCACAATACTCGGATGGGTACGGTGCTGATAAAGCATAACTACAACTCCATCCGTAAAAAGGACGATTCATGCCCCTCTCAAGCCTGCTCGACTGGCGCCTGCATGCGCTGGTCGTCGTGACCGCCCTGCTTTCCGAATTCATCGGCATCCAGCGTCTTCCGCTGGGCCCCGGCACCCTGCTGCTGCTGCCGCTTTTCTATGCGTTCATCCTCGGCGTGCTGCTCAATCCCAACGTGACGCGGACCGCCGGGAGGTTCGTGCCGTCCCGGGTCAGCCACGCTGCCGGGCCGCTGATCCTGCTGTCGATCATGCCGTTCATCGCCCGCTTCGGCTCGACCATCGGCCCGGCCATCGAGGACCTGATTGACGCCGGTCCCGCGCTGATCCTGCAGGAGCTGGGCAATCTCGGCACCATGCTGATCGCCATGCCGTTGGCCGTGCTGGTGTTCAAGATGGGCCGCGAGGCCATCGGCGCCACCTACTCCATCGCCCGCGAGCCCAATATCGCCGTCATCTCCGACAAGTACGGCCTCAAGGGCCCGGAGGGCGTCGGCGTCATGGGCACCTACGTGGTCGGCACCATGTTCGGCACCCTGTGGTTCGCGCTGATGGCGGGCTACCTGACGTCGCTGGAGATCTTCGACCCGCGCGCCCTGGCCATGGCCTGCGGCGTGGGCAGCGGCAGCATGGTCGCCGCCTGCTCGGCGGCCATCGCCGGCACCCTGCCCGAGATGAAGGACGAGCTGCTGGCCTTCGCCGGCGCCAGCAACCTGATGACCTACGCCACGGGGCTTTACCTGTCGCTGTTCATCGCCCTGCCCGTCGCCGAGAAGCTCTACACCCTGCTGACCGCCGGCAAGCGCCAGGCCAAGCCCGCGGGCGCCCAGGTCACCGGCGGCCTCAGCGCCGACGACGCGCCGAGCGATGCCCCGCAAGAGGAGCGCCCGGAGAGCAACCTGCCGAAGACCGCCCTGGCCATGGCCGCGGCCTGTGTGGTGGGCTGGGTGGCCAACACCGTCAACGGTACCGACCTGATCACCGCCCTGCCGGGCATGCTGATCCTCTACGCCATGACCATGCTGGGCCTGGTGATCACGCGCTTCGCGCCCTTCTACCTGCCGGGCGTGGCCTGGGTGTCGCTGGTCAGCATCGTGATGACGCTGCCCTGGTTCCCGGGCAACGCCTGGCTGACCGAGCAGCTCAGCGCGGTGAACTTCCTGGCCATCGTGACCCCGGTGCTGGCCTACGCCGGCCTGGCGCTCAGCCCGCGTGAGCTCGTCATGTTCCGCAAGGCCGGCTGGAAGCTCGTGATCATCGCGATGCTGGTCTTCACCGGTACCTTCCTCGCCTCCGCCCTGATTGCCGACCTGCTGCTGTGAGCCCGACCATGACCGACAACGCGATATCCGCCCCCGACGTCGACACCCTGCGTGCCTGGCGCCACGACTTCCACCAGCACCCGGAGACCGCCTTCGAGGAGCATCGCACCAGCCGGCGCATCGCCGAGATCCTCACCGAGGCGGGCATTGAGTTCATCACCGGGCTGGGCGGCGGCACCGGCATCGTCGCCACCCTTCAAGGACGGCGCGGACCGGGGCGCAGCATCGGCCTGCGCGCCGACATCGACGCCCTGGACGTCACCGAGCTGAGCGACGCCGCCCACGCCTCCACCACCCCCGGCAAGATGCATGCGTGTGGCCATGATGGCCACACCACCATGCTGCTCGGCGCCGCCTGCCAGCTGGCTCGCGACCCCGACTTCGCCGGCCGCGTCCACTTCATCTTCCAGCCCGCGGAAGAGAGCGAGGGCGGCGGCCGGGTGATGGTCGAAGAGGGGCTCTTCGAGCGCTTCCCCATGGAAGCCGTCTACGGCGTGCACAACTGGCCGGGGCTCGCCATCGGCGAGGCGGCAGTGCACGACACCGCGGTGATGGCGGCCTTCGACGTCTTCACCCTCACCCTGCAAGGCAAGGGGTGTCATGCCGCCATGCCGCACCTGGGCACCGATGCGATCCTCGCCGCCTGCCAGCTGGTGTCGCAGCTGCAGGGGCTGATCAGCCGCGAGACGCCGGCCCACCAGACCGCGGTGCTGAGCGTGACCCAGTTCCACGCCGGCGACGCCTTCAACGTCATTCCCGAGACGGTCGAGCTGCGCGGCACCCTGCGCTGCTTCGACGAGCCGCTGCGCGCGCACCTGCAGCAGCGCTTCCACGAGGCCGTCGAGTCCCTGGCCCAGTTCCACGGCCTGAGCGCAAATCTCGACTATCAGCCCCGCTACCCGGCGACCATCAACGTGCCCGAGCATGCCGAGCGCTGCGCCGAGATCCTCGACTCGCTGCCCGGCATCACCCAGGTACATCGCGACCTGCCGCCGAGCATGGCCTCCGAGGATTTCGCCTTCATGCTCAACGCCCGCCCCGGCGCCTACATCTGGCTCGGCAACGGCGAGGAGAGCGCGGCTCTGCACAACCCGCACTACGACTTCGACGACCGGCTGACGCCGATCGGCGTGGATTACTGGGTGCAGCTGGTGCAGCACCTGCTCGGCGATCGTCCAGCACCCTGATCCCCGCCGCTCCTCGACCGAGCGACACCGCCACTTCAAGCAAGCCCACCCGTCCGGACGCCTCGCGTCCGGCACGGTTGGACGCCCCTGCGCGCCTGAACACGCCTGGCCATTCGTCCATCACCTCACCGCCATCACCTATCTCTCCGACTTACAACGACAAGGAGTGCACCTTGACCACGACCATCACCGTCATCGGACTCGGCAACATGGGCCGCGGCATGGCCCTGACCCTGCATCGCGCCGGTTTCACCGTGCAGGGCAGCGACATCGACGCCGCCGCCCGCCAGCGCCTCGCCGACGAGGGCGTCACCACCCTGGCGCCCGAGGCCCTGGGCGCCAGCGATATCTACCTGCTGTCGCTGCCCACCTCCGCCCATGTCGAGCGCGTGCTGAAGGAATCGCCGGGGCTGCTCGCCCTCGCCCCCGCGGGCAGCGTGATCATGGATACCTCAACGAGCGATCCCGGCGTGACCCGCCGACTCGCGGCAGAGGTCGAGGCCAAGGGCCTCGAATGGCTCGACGCCCCGGTGAGCGGCGGCCCGGCCGGCGCCATCAGCGGCCAGCTCGGCATGCTGCTGGGCGGCAGCGCCGCCACCGTGGCCCGCCTTCAGCCCGTGCTCGACGCCCTCTCGGCAAAGGCCACCCACGTCGGCGGTCCCGGCAGCGGCCACGTGGTCAAGCTCGCCAACAACTACCTGTGCGCCGCGCACCTGCTGACCACCGCCGAGGCCGTGGCCATGGCGAGCCGCGCCGGCGTCGACCCCGAAGCCTGCCTGCAGGGCCTGAACAGCGGCTCCGGGCGCAGCGCCGTCAGCGAGGTCAATTTCCCGCGCTGGATCCTCTCCGAGACCTTCGACTCGGGCTTCACCATGGGCCTGATGCGCAAGGACCTGCGCCTGGCCCGCCAGACCGCCGGCGATCTCGAGATGCCCGAGGGGCTGCTGGGCGCGGTGGTCGAGGCCTGGCACGCCGACGCCGAGAGCCTGCCCGACGGCGAGGACTTCAACGCCATCACCCGCTCGCTGCTCGACGCCGCTCACCGCTACGCCGCCACCGACCAGCCGTCCGCGACCACCGCCCCTTCCGAGGAGTCCTCATCATGAGTAATGCCCTGACCCAGCGCGCCCGTGAGGCCATCGCCCAGCATCTCGACGCCTTCGGCATCGATCCCGCCGCCCCGGCCAGCAACTGGATCGCCGGCCGCCTGATCGCGGGCGACGGCGAGACCATCACCCTGATCGATCCCGTCACCGGCGCGCCGCTGCTGAGCTACCGGGACGCCGGCGCGGCCCTGGTCGAGCAGGCGATCGAGGCGGCCGCGGCGGCCCAGGTCGAGTGGATGGCGCTCACCGCCAGCGAGCGCGGCCGCCGCCTGCAGGGCGCCGCCCGCGGCCTCGAGGGCCACGAGGAGGCCCTCGCCCGGCTCGAGAGCCTGATCGCCGGCAAGCCGGTGGGCGACTGCCGCGGCGAAGTTGCCAAGGTGCGCGAGATGTTCGAGTACTACGCCGGCTGGTGCGACAAGCAGCACGGCGAGGTGATCGACGTGCCCACCACCCACCTCAACTACGTGCAGCGCATCCCCTACGGCGTGGTCGGCCAGATCACCCCGTGGAACGCGCCGATGTTCACCTGCGGCTGGCAGCTCGCCCCGGCGCTCGCCGCGGGCAACGCGGCGGTGCTCAAGCCCTCGGAGCTGACCCCGCTGACCTCGGCGCTGATCGCCATGCTGGTCGAGCGCGGCGGTCGGCTGCCGGCGGGCCTGATCGGCATCGTCAACGGCCTGGGCCACACCACCGGCCAGGCGCTGACCGCTCACCCGCGCATCGCCAAGCTGGTGTTCGTCGGCTCCCCTGAGACCGGGCGGCGCATCGCCGAGGCCGGCGCCCAGCGCCTGGTGCCCAGCGTGCTGGAGCTGGGCGGCAAGTCGGCCAATATCGTGTTCGACGATGCCTCCCTCGAGGACGCGGTCAGCGGCGCCCAGGCCGCCATCTTCGCCGGGGCGGGACAGAGCTGCGTGGCGGGCTCGCGCCTGCTGCTCCAGGAGAGCCTGCTGCCCGCGTTCACCGAGCGCCTGGCCCGCGCCGCCGAGGCGATCGCCGTCGGCCTGCCCACCGATGACGCCACGCGCATGGGGCCGCTGCAGAACGCCGCCCAGTATCGGCGGGTTCACGCGCTGATCGACGAGGCCCTCGCCCAGGGCGCCACCCTGCTGACCGGCGGCAAGGCCCCGGCCGGCCTGCCGGAGGAGACCGCCGACGGCTACTTCCTGGCGCCGACCATCCTCACCGACGTCACCCCGGAGATGACCATCGCCAACGAGGAAGTGTTCGGCCCGGTGCTGGTGGTGATGACCTTCCGCGACGAGCAGGAGGCAGTGGCGCTGGCCAACGCCACCCGCTTCGGCCTGGCCGGCGCGGTATGGAGCCGCGACACCGCCAAGGCGCTGCGCATCGCCCACCAGCTGCGCGCCGGCACCGTCTGGGTCAACAGCTACAAGACCATCAACGTGATGTCGCCCTTCGGCGGGCTCGGCGAGAGCGGCTATGGTCGCTCCAGCGGCCTCGACGGCCTGCGCGAATACACCCTGCCGCGCAGCGTCTGGGTGGAGACCGCCGCCCACGCCACCGCCGCCATGGGCTACGGCGACGGTCAGACCGTCAAGGCGGGCGCCTGATGAGCTTCGGCATCGATCATCCGCTGATCGCCGTGCATGACCTTGCCGCCAGCGCCGAACAGGCGCGGCGGCTCGGCTTTCACGTGCAGCCACGTCATCAGCACCCCTGGGGTACCGATAACCATCTGCTGTTCTTCCCGCGCAACTTCATCGAGCTGATCGGTATCGGTCGCCCGGAACGGCTCGGCTATCGCGACGACAACGGCTTCGCCTTCGGCCAGCAGATCGCCGAGCGTCTGACCCTCGGCGAAGGCATCGCCATGGTGGCCATCGACAGCGAGGAGATGACCCGCGACCACCAGACGCTGGAGGCGCGGGGCGCCACGCCGCTAGCGCCGATCGTCTTTCGCCGCCTCGCCCACCTGCCGGACGGACGCGATGAGGAGGTGGGGGTCGCCCTGACCATCGTGCATCGGCCAGAAGCCCCGCTGCTGACCCAGTTCCTGTGCCAGCAACTGCGCCCCGAGCTCTTTCGCACCGCGACGACCCGCGAGCCTCACCCCAACACCGCCCGGGAGATCAACTCGCTGTGGTACGTCAGCGCCGACCCCGAGCGCGACGTCCACGCGCTGCGCGCCATTCATGGCGAGCAGAGCGTCAGTAGGTGCCAGGGGGGCTACTGCATCGAGACGGAAAAAGGCAACGCCTATCTACTGACGCCCGCGTCCATCGAGGAGCGTTTCCCGCTGCTGGGCGGCCTCGAGCCCGAGCCGACTCGCGCGGTGGCGCTGAGCCTCGCCTGCGCGTCGCTGGCCTCGGCCGAGGCCCACTGGGCCGCCCACGGGATCGCCTGGCAGCCGATCTCACCGGAGATCTGCGACATCGCTCCAACGGTGCTGGGCGGGACCCTGCTGCGCTTCGAGGAACACGCGGTGACCTAGGGCGACGGCGATCTCGTCGAGGCGCGCCGCTACACCGCCGGCGAGGACCTGGCCCTGAACGTCAAGACGGACCGCCTCGACCCCGCCTTCATGTACTCAACCGCCCCGATCGGGGCGGTTTTTTGGTTCGTGACCACCGCCGATGAGGCGTGAGCCCGCCTAGGCGTCGAGGGTGACGTCATCGCAGCGGAAGGCGCGCATCCAGTGCTGAAGGTGGCGCAGCAGCTGCAGCCCCGCCCGGGGCATGCGCCGGCCGACCCGCGTGACCATGTGGGCGTTGGCCTGGGTGAAGTGCTGGCCCAGCACGTCGCGGGCCACCAGCGAGCCCTCTTCAAGCTCGCGGGCGGCGGCGAAGCGCGGCAGCAGGGTCGCGCAGAGCCCGGCCCGCGCCGAGTGCTTGAGCACCTCCAGCGAGCCGGTCTGGATGCCGACCGTCAGCGGTTGATGGGCCTCGCGAAAGGCCAGGTCCACCAGCTCGCGCACCCCGTGGCCGGGATGCCACAGCGCCAGAGGGTGGTCGGCCAGCGCGGCCAGCGTGAGCGGATCGCTCCCCGACTCGGCCAGCGGATGATGCGGCGCCATCAGCAGCACCAGCGGCTGGCGGGTCGACTGCCAGAAGCGCAGGTGCGGATGCACCTGCTCGTGATACATCAGGCCGATATGCGCCTCGTCGTTGACCACCGCCTCGATGATCTCCCGGGTGCTGCCGGTATCGATCTTCAGGCGAATGCCGCGATGGCTCTCGGTGAACTCGCGCAGCGGATGGCCGATCAGGTCGCCGACGAAGCCCTCCCCCACGTAGAGCGTGATCTGCCCCGTTTCCAGGCGCTGGTAGGCGTCCAGGGCATCACTGAAGTGGCGATCCAGGCGGGTGCGCCGATGGCAGTAATCGAGCAGCAGCTCCCCTTCTGGCGTGGGACAGACGCCGTCGCGACGACGCTCCAGCAGCGTGGCGTCCACCGCGGTCTCGAGCAGCGCGATCTGGCGACTCACCGCCGAGGGCGCGATGGCAAGCCGCGACGCCGCGGCGCGGATCGAGCCCGTCTCGACGGTCAGCTGGAAATAGATCAGGCGCTGATGGGGAATTTCCATGGCGGGCGGGTGCTTATGACGGACGGGAAGCCCCAAGCCTACCAGCCGCCCCACGGGGGCGGTAGCAGGTCGCCTCAACGAGGGCTCGGTCTCAGCAGCGCCGCTCGAACCGCCCGGCACGGGCAACGCTCTCCCCGAGGCCTCCGGCCGCGGCCAGGAAGATAGTTGACAGGCGAACGTTCTCTAGATAGAACGTTCGATAAAAGGAACAACGAGATCGCCTGTCATGGATACCCCCTCCCTCAGCACCCTGGGGCAGCACCTGCAGACCCTGCGCAAGGCCCGAGGCTGGTCGCTGTCGCAGCTGGCCGCCGCCGCCGGCATCGCCAAGTCGAACCTGTCACGCCTCGAGCAGGGCAACGGCAACCCCACCCTGGACACCATCTGGCGGCTGGCGGTGCAGCTGAAGGTGCCCTTCGGCACCCTGGTCGCCCCCATCGCCGTGCCCCTCGGCGAGGACGGCGTGGAGGTGCGCCTGATCGATCAGGGCAAGGACAGCCCCCAGGTCGATGCCTACTGGATGCGCTGCGCGCCCTTCACGACCCGGGTCGCCGAGCCGCATACTCCCGGCGCCCGGGAGTCCCTGACCCTGATCAGCGGCCACCTCGAGGCCGGGCCGGAGGGCGACACCCGCCAGCTCGCCGCCGGCGATACCCTGACCTTCGCCGCCGACCGCGCGCACTGCTACCGCACCGGCGACGACTGGGCCACCCTGCTGGTCAGCGTGGTCTACCACGGGGAGGTGCCGCGATGAGCCAGCAGGCCGTCTCCTCGTCTCCGCGCCCCTGGCTGACCGGCATGCGCGAGGCGATCCCCCTGCTCGGCGGCTACGTGCCGGTGGCCATCTCCTTCGGGCTGGTCGCCATCCAGGCGGGCTTCACTGCCCAGGAGGCGGTGCTGATCTCGGCCCTCGTCTATGCGGGCGCCTCGCAGTTCCTGTTCGTCGGCATGGCCGCCGCCGGCTCGCCACTGTGGCTGGTGGTGGTCATGACGCTGCTGATCAACGTGCGCCACGTGGTCTATGCCCCCAACCTGGCGCCCTGGCTAACGGCGAGCCGCGCCTGGCCCTGGCTGATGCACGCCCTCACCGACCAGGTCTTCGCCCTGGCGCACACCCGCCTGCCGCAGCTGCCGGAAGCGCAGCGACTCGGCTGGTTCACCGGCGCCGCCCTGTTCGCCTGGGCAAGCTGGATCGCCGGCACCGCCCTGGGCGCCCTCGCCGGCGAGGAGCTGATGGCACGTTGGCCGCTGCTCGGCGAGATCATGCCTTTCGCCCTGCCGGCCCTCTTTCTCGTGCTGGTGGTGCCCCGCTTCACCTCACGGCGCTGGAGCCTGGCCCTGAGCCTGACCATCCTGAGCGCCCTCACCCTGACCGTAACGGGCTTCACCAACCTGGCGATTCCCCTCGCTGCCGCCTGCGGGGCGCTGTGCTTCCAGGCCGTGAAGTGCCGCCCCGCCGCGAAAGGAGCCCGCCATGAGTAGCGCCATGTGGATCGCCGTGATCGCCTCGGCCGTCGGTACCCTGCTGATGCGCCTGCTGCCGATGCTGTGGATGCGGCGTCGCCTGAAGCGGCTCGACCACGACGACGGCATCGACGCCATGCCCCAGTGGCTCGGCATCCTGGGACCGCTGATGATCGCCGCCGTGCTCGGCACCTCGCTGATGCCAAAGGCGCCGGACGCCGTCTCCTGGCTCGCGACCGGGATCGGCGTGCTCGCGACGCTGGCCGTGTGGTGGCGCACGCGTACCCTCGGCTGGCCGGTCGCCGCCGGCGTGGCGGCCTTCGGCGCCGTGGTGGTGCTGGCCAGCTGGGTATTTTAAGAGGGGTAATAAAAGGCGACGTGATTGCCAAATGGCATGGTGGGTCCAGTAGGTCTCAAACCAGCGAACAAGGGATTATGAGTTAGGCCCAAGACATGCCATTGTTTTCCAACACCAGCAACATCAATGACTTAAAACTCACTAACACGCCTATACCGACCTTCATGTGTCTATGGCGTCGACAGCATGTAGACACCGTTGCAAAACGCCAAGAAAAGGATCAACTCACTGCATTTATAACAAAATAACTCGATTCGTATTTTTCAATAACGCGATCCCTTTCCTCTTCTACATCTTCTTTTTTTATTTCTACTCCGTTACCTACAGCTATTTTTCTCTCAAGAAAAACATCATCAACAACAAGCTTATATCCTCCGCCTTCTTCAGGCTCAATCTCTCCTACAGCAACCACAAAAATCCCAACAATATAATTACCCAACGGGGATGTCACAAAGAAAACGCATGCCACAGGAGCATCAGGCTTCTCAGATCCAGAAAAACCTTCCAGACTTTCAAAGCTAACACCTAGCCCACTCTTATCTCCATTAACAATCCTGTCAATTGTTCTAACATACCCCTCTTGCTCAACTACATTTTTCGGAGTAATCATAGCACTATCAGAAATACTAAAATAGTCCACCAACCTTAGACAGCACTCCAAAGTTATCAAATCATCTTCACTTTCAAAAACCTTATTATTTTTACCAATTCTAAACGACCCAGAGCTCTCTCCATCAAGAACGAACTCTATAAAAAGATCACCATCAGAGGTAGTTAACAGCTTCATTAACATGACAGCATCACGAAGCTCTTTAACCCTATAACTCTTTTCCTCAGAAAAAGAAAAACTACAATTTGCACGATTAGCAAAAGGGTTCATTTTTATATCAAAAAAAACTACCTTTCAGGCGTATCGCCTTATAGCTATCTGGCACCCCCGGATTAAACGGCGACTTGTAAAGAGATGCTCTGAAAGAGAGTCCTGGCGAAAGCTTGCTTTCTTTAAAAATTAATATGCACTCTCCATCAGGTTCAACAGACAAGCTTAAAAAACCACGATCTTCATTTGTAAAAGGCTGCTTTGCCGGAATCCCGAAACGTTCTTCAAAACCTATGACATTTGATATTTCAACTTGATCTCTTAACCCAAGAGACATCTCCACAAGTGAATTTAGATCTTCACCACAATTTGCTTTGAAAGTTAGCTTTCCAGCCCCACTTTCATACCCACAGGTTTTTAGGTGCATCAACTTTTTTTCTACATAATCGTCGAGCCTTCCGGACACACAGCTTAAAATTTCTTTTTTTAAGCTTCTCCCGTTAGCAAACTCCATTTTATTTTGCTCACCATACTTTACAGTCATGGTAGTTTCGTTCAATTTTTTTACTTCCTCACCCTGCTCAATCTCGTGCAGCCTTTTCAAAACCCTAGAAACAAGCTCTTCGTCAAAGTGAACGAGATAAGCAGATTCAGCTTCATCATCTTCATCGTATTCGATAAAAACAATAAAAGCTGGCTTAGGATCTGTTGCGAGCCTCTTCAAATTAGAAAGCTCGATACTGAGTTTTCTGCGTCTGCTTTTGGTGGACTTAACTTGAACTTTACACTGAATGGGCGAGGTATGAATATCACGTATAGCAAGGGAACTTTCAAGTGGAAACTCAACGATAAAATCCCAACCCGTTTTATCAACAAAAGCTACATTTACTGCCAAATCGGCTTGATGGCACCACTTTTTAAAGTCAGCTTCGCCCACATTCCCTAAATCACTCATCCCTTAACTCCTCAAAACTACTAAAAAAGCAGACCACAGGATTATCATGTCAATACTTGTCTACCATCCTTAAGCCAGGCCTCTTTATTATAACTTTAACGATGCCTTAGCGACTAACTGGCATCCATCCCTGGCTGCTTCTACTTCCCTACATGAAGCTCTGCTTCGTATCTATCCCATTTTTCTCTAGCCTGTCTTTCAAAGCCAAAGACTCAAGCCTTATCTGTTCAGCCTTCGCCAGATTGTAGCTTTTCTCAGCACTTCTTATTTTCACATCCTCTTCAAACCAATCCCTTCGAGAGATTACGTATACGTATGAGCACCACCCAAAAAATATAAAAAAGGCGAGGATCAAAGCCCCCGCCATTAGCTCAAAGTAAAACATCGCGTTATAGAATTCTTGAAGTTCACGCATTTTGCCATCCTCCCTGGCACCACCTATCCACAGCCTTCCTGGCTAGTCGGCATCCGTCCCTATCTCTTTGAACGTCTTCCGCATACATTAAGGCTCAGTTGCTATAAAGCCCCATCATAACTAGTACTTTCTTTGTCATCTCAAATGGCCAAAACAGTATATTGGCATTTAGATTCAAGACAATCATGACAAACCAGAACGTAAAGAACCCCCCTGAAAAAAACGAAAGAAGAAGCTTCCATTGCTGCTTATTCACATCAGGGTGCACCTGGCCTGGCTTTCCAACTCCCGTGCGCCTCAATTCCTTGGGCCGGGAGTAGGTATCACTCTTATCGAACTTGTTTTCCCGACGCTTCCGGTCTTCCCAGTAGTACTCTCGATCTTCCATCCCCATCACGACTCCCTCCGTGTTGTCCCTGCGATGCTCAAGGCCGACCTCCTATCCCTGGAGCCTGCCGCCCTGGTACCACCTCGCCGCTGCTTTTCCAGCTAGTCGGTATCCGTCCCTGTCTGCTTGAGCGTCTTCTCGCTTTCATCTCCTGGCTTATGCCATTCGCAGCAAAAGCTCGAGGCGGATACTCGGAATCAGAACAAAGCATTAGGAAAATCTTGAGAATAGCAGGCACGGCAGGGGTTGCAATGCGGGCAGCACGAATTCTCCCGGCGAGGCGGGATCAGGAAGGAGAGGTAATGCGAAGTGGTGGGCCCAGCAGGGCTCGAACCTGCGACCAAGGGATTATGAGTCCCCTGCTCTAACCAACTGAGCTATAGGCCCTTTCCGGAAGCGCCGAGCGACGCAGCCGTATGATAGCGAAAGCCGATGGGCGAGGCCAGCGCCGAGGGCGATATCGCCCTCGGCGCGACGCATCCGCGATCGGCTCAGCCGCCGACCAACTTCAGAATGGTGTAGGGGGCCTCGCAGGCGTGGCGCTCGTCGCGCTCGTCCACGCTGCCGAGCCCGAAGTGGCGGTCGTTATCGTAGGCGACGAACAGGCGATCGTGATCGAGCACGGCGAGGCCCTCGGCCTTGTGCTCGAATTCCAGCGGCGTGCCCTCCGGAGTGGTCACCAGCCGCGGGGTCTCGCCGGCGCGGAACTCCGCGAGGCTCAGCTCCCAAAGATAGCCGCCGATGTGCTCTTCGCCCGCGTGCTCGGTCTCGAAGCTGGTCAGCAGGTAGAGCCGGGCATGGTAGGGGTCGTATTCGAGGCTCGAGAGGCCGCATTCGAAGCGCACCCCTTCATGGTGGCCCGGATCGAAGGCGAAGAACTCGCGCATCTCGTCGAGGAACTCGAGGTTGCCGCTCTCGCTGATCCGGTAGTGCGCGCCCACCACCCGGCTGACGTAGGCGAAGTCGTCATGGGCGTTGCCCTGCTCGCGAATGCCGAACAGCAGCAGGCCGTCGCCGCCCTCGCCGGGGATCGCCGCGAGTCCCTCGATCTTGTAGTAGGGAAAGCCGATGGCGCCGCTGAGCTTGCCGCGCAGCTCCAACGAGCCCTCCACGCCGTCGCGGGGGTCGGGATCCACCACCTGCACCTTGTCCGGCTCGCCCAGCGGCCAGATCAGCAGGTGGTTGTAGTCGTTCAACGCATGGCTCGCGTCGTCGATGCGATCAAAGCCGGTGGTGGCCAGCACGTTGCGGCCGTCGGCGGTGAGGGCGAAGTCCTCGTACTTCTCGGCCTGCTTGATCAGCGGTTGGGTGAAGTAGTCGAGGCGGGTGTCGTCGGGGCCCCTGTCGTAGATCGGCAGGGCGAAGCAGGCGGAGCGCGCCTCGCCGGGAATCGGCTTGTCGCTGGCCATCAGCAGGCGCTTGCCATCGAAGGCCACCGCCGAGACCTCGGCGTTCACCAGCCGGCCCTTCTCGTCGCGCAGGCCCGCGGGAAAGCAGTGGATGGTGCCCTGCTGGCGTATGCTCGCCTTGATCATGAGAACGCCTCCTCTCGAAGATGTGGTCATCACCCTAAATGTGCACACGCCCACCGCGATAGGGCGCGGGCCGTAACAGTCCGTTACCGCACAGCGGTGAACCCGCACGGCTCCGCTCCGCACAAAGGGACGCGGCGTCACGGCACGCCGCCGAATCTGGCTAAGCTACATAGCGATCCCGTAGCACCGGCCCTGTGGCAGCGACCCGGCTTCCAGGAGAGTGCTGCCAACGGCCTGTTAGAGAAGCCTGTAACAAGGAGAGAACACATGATTCACGGAAAGCCCCTGCATCACGCCACCCGTACCGCCACCCTCGGCGCCCTGCTCGCCGGCAGCCTGGCGCTATCCGCCGGCGCCATGGCCGCTCCCCAGGGCCTCTACTCCACCGATGAACTGCTCGATGCCGACGTCTACGCCGCCGGCAGCAGCGCCCAGGTCGGCGAGGTCCAGGACATCCTGCTCGACAACGACATGACCGTGCGCGCCCTGGTCATCGACACCGGCACCCTGCTCGACCTCAAGGGGGAGCAGCAGTTCGTGATCGAGGCCGGCAAGTTCACCGTCGAGACGCGAAACGGCCACGACCTCGAGGAGATCGAGTACCGGGTGAACGTCGAGTTGAGCGAGGCAGAGCTCGCCGAGCAGCCGGCCTACACCAACGACTGGTGGCAGAACGCCCGCGAGGGCGCCCAGAAGGCCTGGGAGCGGACCAAGGAGGGCGCCGCCAGCGCCTGGGAGAGCACCCAGGAAGGCGCCTCCCGCGCCCTGGATCGCATCGGCCAGGCGTTGGAAGACGTCGGCAAGAAGACCCAGGACGCCGCCAACCAATAGCGCCCCTCTCGATGAACCGCCCTTCTCGATGAGCTGAGGCCCCGTCCCGGACCGGGCCTCTTAGGTCGGCGCCAAGCCGGCCGCCTCCCCTTGCCGCGCCGGAAGCGCCTCCCCGCCCTGGCGAACCGAACCTCGCAGGCGTCGTTGAGCGCGATCCGTTCTGGCTGTTCTTCGATAGTGCCGTCTACGCTCACAGGGCTGGCATTTCGATCCTTGACCCTGCGCGTCGCACGCGCCGTTGGCGTCGCCGCAGGGCCTCTATTCTGATGCGGTTCTCGAGCCCTGCGTGACGCCCGATCGCGACGTCACGTCTCCATGTGCTGTGGTGAAGAGCTATGGAAGAGCCGTGGCGACGATCTATAGCTACGACCTGTCGCGCCGCCCTTTTGTGAAGCGCGGGGCGTTCCCCGGGTGTGCGGCGAGTCAGCCTTTGCTAAGATGGCCGCTTTTAATTAGCTTGCTATCTATAACAACCAGCTGGCACGACCATCCCTCACCACGATCTTCGGCGCGTCAGGAGCAGACATGGGCCTTCGGGAAATCGCTCTGGGCGGCATCTATCTCTCTCCCCTGCTGGGCTATGCCCTGCTGGGATTCCTGGTCGCGCTGATCCTGCGTGCCCTGCTGTATCGGCTGCCGGGCACTTCACGCCCATGGTTCGAGGCCTGGTTCGATACCGCCCTGTTCGTGATCTGCACCGCCGCCATCGCCTACCTCGCCGCCTTCACCGACGGAACGCTCTGATATGCACACACTGCTTCGCAGCCTCGTGACCCTGGCCGTCGTGGCCGCGGCCATCGCCGCCGGCCTGTGGCTCTGGCACTACTACCTGTATACCCCCTGGACCCGGGACGGCCGCGTGCGGGCCGAGGTGATCACCATCGCCCCGGACGTCGCCGGGCGCGTCGACACCCTGGCGATCACCGACAACCAGCGGGTCGAGGCGGGCGATACGCTGTTTGGCATCGACCCGACCCGCTATCGGGCGGCCGTGGATACCCACGAGGCGGTGGTGGCACAGCGCCAGGCAGAGCTCGAGCTGAGCCGACACGAGGCCTCGCGACGCAACCGCTTGAGCCGGCAGGCCATCAGCGCCGAGCGCCGGGAGTCGTCGCGCATCGACAACCGCGTGGCCGCCGCCTCCCTGGCCCAGGCGCAGGCTGAGCTCGAGCGCGCCCGCATCGACCTGGCGCGCACCACGGTCAGGGCCCCCGCCGCGGGCCACGTGCTCAACCTTCAGCTGGCCGAGGGCAACTACGTCAACGCGGGCTCGCCGGTGATGGCGCTGGTCGAGGCCGACTCGTTCTATGTCACCGGCTATTTCGAGGAGACCAAGATCGACGCGATCCGCGTGGGCGAGCCTGCCCGCATCACGCTGATGAGCGGCAATACCGAGCTTGCCGGGCGGGTCGACAGCATCGGCCGCGCCATCGCCGACACCAACACCGACCCCAACGCCCAGCTTCTGCCCCGGGTTCAGCCCAGCTTCAGCTGGGTGCGCCTCGCCCAGCGCATTCCGGTGCGCATCGCCCTGGACGACATCCCCGAGGGCATCATCCTGAGCGCCGGCATGACGGCCACGGTGCGCATCCTCGAGCCCGCGAAGTAGGCGCGCATGTCGCCCTGGGTCGAGGCCTACCTGACGCCGTCCGCGGCGTCGCTCAAGTTCGCCACCAAGGCGAGCCTGGCGATGCTGATGGCGCTCTATCTAGCGCTGTGGTTCGACCTGGAGCGCCCCTACTGGGCGCTGATCTCGGCCGCCTTCCTGCAGATTCGCCCGATGAGCGGCATGGTGATCGAGAAGGGCCTGAGCCAGCTCGGCGGCACCCTGGTCGGCTGCCTGGTGGGCGTGGCGATCATGGGGCTGTTCGGCCAGGCCCCGCTGCCGGCGCTGATCCTGCTGACGCTGTGGATCATGCTCTGCACCTACGCGAGCTCGCTGCGGCGCGGCAATGCCGCCTATGGCTGCATCATGGGCGCCGTCACCGCGATGCTGATCGTGGTGATCGGCGCCAGCCAGCCCGGCAGCATCTTCCCCATCGCCGTGGCTCGGCTGTCGGAACTGGCCCTGGGGGCGCTCTGCGCCACCCTGGTCAGCTCGCTGCTGTGGCCCATCAAGGTGCGCGACCATCTGGCCGAACAGGCCGACCGCGTCGTCAACCAGGCCTTCCGGCATGCGGCCCAGCGCCTCGCGAACAGCGCCGATCTCGCTGCGCTGCAGGAGAGCCTGACCGCGAGCCTCGCGCCGCTGACCCAGCTGGAGGCGGACAGCCAGGCCGCCCGCTTCGAGGGCCCGGAGGGCCCCGGCCGCATTCGCGCCAGCCACGTGCTGACCCGCCGCACCCTGCACCTGGTGGCGCGGCTTCACGCCCTGCAGCAGCTCCTTGAGCACGCGGAAACGCCGCTGGACCCGCGGCTACACCAGCTGGCCGCCGAGCTTGCCGACGGCTTTCGTGAGGCGGCCGAGGCGTCGGGCGTGGCCCCGGCGCGCAGCCGCCTGCAGGCGCTGCGCCGACGGGCCATGGTCGAAGGAGGAGAGGCCGACGAGGACGAAGCCGCCTCGCCGCTTGAGCAGCGCGTCATGCACGGCCTGCGCGAGATCCTCGGCCATGCCCTGGTCATGCTCGACGCCCGCGAGGCGATCGCCCACCCCATCGACCGGCGCCTGCGCGCCGCCCCCCTGGCCTGGCATCGCGACCGGCTGGCCGCCGCGCTGAATGCCCTGCGCGCCGGTGCCGTGTTCGTGACCCTCGCCGCCTTCTGGATCGCTAGCGGCTGGGACAACGGCCAGGTGGCGATGCTGATGGGCACCCTGGGCTCGGCCTTCTTCGCCAGCCGCGACGACCCCGCTGCGGCCTCGCTGACCTTCGCCAAGGGCATGCTGGCGGCGGTGCCCTGTGCCTTCCTGTTCGGTCACGTGCTGCTGGCTCAGGCCAGCGGCTTCCCGCTGCTGGTACTGCTCTTGCTTCCGCCGCTGTTTCTGGGCCTGCTCGGCGCCGCCGATCCGCGACTGATGGGCTACTGCCTCGCCTTCACCATCGGCAACATCCTGCTGACCATGCCCGGCAACGGCATGGATTTCTCCTTCGACGGTTTCCTCAATCGCGCCATCGCCGTGCTGGTCGGGCTGGGCACGGTGGTCGCGGGGTTCCGCATGATTCCCGCCCTCGGCCCCGGGCTTCGCAGGCGGCGGCTGGTCGGCGCCATCGCCCGCGACCTGCGCGCCCTGCCCGCCTCGACGATCCACGAGGCGGAGGGTCGCTTCATCGGCCACATGGCCGATCGCCTGCTGCACCTGGCGCGCCACGACGACACCCTGCCCGAGGAACGGCGCCATCTCTTCGCGCTGGGCCTGACCGGGCTGGACGTCGGCTACGCCTGCCTGCAGCTGCGACGCCGGCTCGACGACCTGCAGGGCGCGCCGATCGCCCGCGCGCGCCGGGGCTTCTTCGCCGCCCTGGCGGACGCTTTCGCCGACAGCGCCCGGGGGCGCACGCCCATCGACGTGCGGCGCACCGGCGACGCCCTGGTGGCGGCCCTCGAGGATCAGCAGGCCCTGAGCGCCCACCATCGCCTGATGATCGCCGGCCTGGTGGAACGCCTCGACCTGGCGCTGGCGCGACAGGCCGAGCGGGCTCGCGCCACGGTCCCCGCTGCCCCCGCGTCCATGAACGTGACCGGGAACGGGACCACCGCCGATCACGATCCCGAGAACGATAACGAGAACCAGAGCGCGACCGAGCCGCCCAGGCCCGCCTGAGCGCGGTCGGCGGTGTCGCCAGGAACCCGCCAGGCCGCGCGCAGTCCTTAGTGTTCGTGGAAGGTCCTGGCCTGTCCGTGGAACGTCCGGGATCGCCATCACCGAGGGAACACCGCATGTCGCCATCACGCCAGTCACTGACCATCGCCCTGCTCGCGGGCGCCCTGCTCGCCGCTGCGGCGACCGCGGCGGAGGTGATCGCGCCGCGCCTTGTTACCGAACACCATGACCTGCGCCTGGAACGTCTCGCCTCGGGGCTCGAGCATCCCTGGGCGGCGGCCGAGCTGCCGAGCGGAGAATGGCTGGTCACCGAGCGCCCGGGGCGCCTCGTGCGCATCGACGCGGACGGCCGCGTGACGCGCGTTACCGGCGTCCCCAAGGTCGCCTCCGGCAGCCAGGGCGGGCTCCTGGATGTCGTCCTGCACCCGGACTTTGGCCGGGGTGAGGGTGAAGGCCAGGGCCAAGGCGAGGGCCGCGACTGGGTCTATCTCACCTGGAGTCAGGCGGGCCAGGGCGGCCACGCCACCACCCTCTCCCGCGGGCGACTCGAGGGCGACGCCCTGGTGGCGCTGGAGACGCTCTTCACCCAGAACCGCTTCGCCCCGACGCGCCACCACTACGGCTCGCGCCTGGCCTGGCGCGCGGACGGCACCCTGCTGATGAGCGTCGGCGAGCGCGGTAGCCCGCCAAGCGCCCAGGACGGCGGCGACCATACCGGCAGCGTCGTGCGCCTCACCGAGGACGGCGGCGTGCCGGCGGACAACCCCTTCATCGATAATGAGGCCGTCCTCGACGAGATCTTCACCCTGGGCCACCGCAACCCCCAGGGCATGACCGTGGCGGCGGACGGCACCGCCTGGAGCACCGAACACGGCCCGCGCACCGGCGACGAGCTCAACCGCCTGGTGGCCGGCGAGAACTACGGCTGGCCGCTGGTCAGCCGCGGCAACGACTATGCCACCAACCGGCCCATCGGCGTCGACAGCGCGCCGGGCATGCGCGACCCCGTCCACGTCTTCGCCGGCCGCTTCGCCCCGTCGGGCCTGGCCGAGGTGACAGGCGATGCCTTCCCCGCCTGGCGCGGCGACCTGCTGGCCGGGGGGCTGCGCAGCGAGCGGCTGGTGCGCCTGTCCCTGGATGGCGACAGCGTGGTCGAGCGCGAGGTGATCCTCGAGGGGCAGATCGGCCGCATCCGCGATGTGCGCCTGGCCCGCGACGGCACCCTCACCCTGCTCACCGACAGCGCCGATGGCGGCCTGTATCGGCTGGTGCCCGCCGCTGCCGACTGACGGCGCCGTCTTCACGACACGCCCCGCCCCCTGGAACGCCCGCCGTTGACGGCTCGGCCGGGGTTACCCCGGCCGCATCGAGCGCCGGCATGCGACCAAAGTGGCGCCAGCCGTCGAACACATACCGTAGATTTTTTTGCTAGGCTCAAGGGCTTCCTTCCGCCCGTTTTGGCACCGCCAAGGCTAATGTTACTTAGCCTGGCACGGGTTTTTATTTGAATGGTCATTCAAATACCGCTAGGGTAGATCGCACTTCTTCGTCACCTGATGCCGCGGTCAACGGTACCGCATCGCACAGTTACGTCTTAATTTTGCGTCACTTCACTCGACCCTTCGGCCCCTCCCGCCGAACCGACGGGAAACCGAAATAAGGCAGAGCCAATGAACGAGAATCGAAACGTCAAGATTCGGGTGCGCAACCTGAGCAAGGTCTTCGGCAGTCAGCCCAAGAAGGCCCTCGAAATGCGCGACCAGGGACACAAGCGTCCCGAGATCCTCGACAAGACCGGCCAGACCCTGGGCCTGTCGAACATCGACTTCGATGTCTACGAGGGTGAACTCCTGGTGATCATGGGGCTGTCCGGGTCCGGCAAGTCGACCCTGATTCGCTGCCTCAACCGCCTGATCGAGCCCACCGAGGGCGAGATCGTCATCGACGGCGAGGACATCCCTCAGCTGGATGACAAGGCGCTGCTCGAGTGCCGGCGTCGGCACTTCTCCATGGTGTTCCAGAACTTCGCCCTCTTCCCGCATCGCACGGTGCAGCAGAACGCCGAATTCGGCCTCGAGATCCGCGGCGTCGATCCGACCGAGCGGGCCGATATTGCCGAGAAGGCGCTGAAGCAGGTGGGCCTCGAAGGTTGGGCGGACGCCTACCCCAACCAGCTCTCGGGCGGCATGCAGCAGCGCGTGGGCCTGGCCCGGGCACTGGCCAACGACTCCACCGTGCTGCTGATGGACGAGGCCTTCTCGGCCCTCGACCCGCTGATCCGCGGCGACATGCAGCAGGAGCTGCTCGAGCTGCAGCACCGCATGCAGAAGACCACGGTGTTCATCACCCACGACCTGGACGAGGCGCTGAACATCGGCGATCGCATCATCCTGCTCAAGGATGGCGAGATCGTGCAGATCGGCACGCCGGAGGAGATCCTCACCAACCCGGCCGACGAGTACGTCAAGCGCTTCATCGAGGGCGTCGACATGTCGAAGATCCTCACCGCCGAGCACGCCATGCGTCCGGTACGGGCCACCGCCCGCGAGGACGACGGCCCGCGCACCACGCTGCGCAAGATGAGCGAGCACGGCCTGGATTCGATCTATGTCACCAGCCGCGACCGCACCCTGATGGGTCTGGTGGAGGTCGATGCCCTCGAGCAGGCCGCCAAGGAGGGCAAGGACCACATCCGCGACGTGATGACCCATGACTTCCGTAGCGTCGGTCCCGAGGAACCGCTGCACAACCTCTTCGCCATGTTCAGCGAGCGGAGCTTCCCCATCGCCGTGGTGGATGCCGAGAAGCGGCTGCAGGGCGTGGTGGTCAAGGGCGCCGTCCTCGATGAACTGGCACAGGCAGGAGACAAGTAATGGCTATCGAAATCCCGAGCATCCCGCTGGGTCAGTGGATCGAGGGCGGTCTCGACTGGCTGACCACTGAATATTCCGGCGTGACCCGCGCCATCTCGCGGGTCACCCAGACCGGTATCGACGGGCTCAACGACGCCCTGTTCTGGCTGCCGCCCTGGGCGCTGCTGCTGATCATCGTCGGCCTGTGCTGGTGGGTGGCCAGCCATCGCCTGGCCATCGGCGCGGCGCTGGGCATGGCGCTGATCTGGAACCTGGACCTCTGGGACCCGATGATCGAGACCCTGACCCTGGTGGTGATCGCCACCCTGGTCGCGGTGGCCATCGCCATGCCGGTGGGCATCGCCGCGGCGCTCTCCGAACGGCTCTATCGGACGATCATGCCGGTGCTGGACTTCATGCAGACCATGCCCGCGTTCGTCTACCTGATCCCGGCGATCCCGTTCTTCGGCATCGGCTCGGTGTCGGCGATCTTCGCCACGGTGATCTTCTCCATGCCGCCGGCGATCCGCTTCACCACCCTCGGCATCCGCCAGGTGCCCAAGGACCTGATCGAGGCGGCCGACGCCTACGGCGCCACCCGCAGCCAGAAGCTGTTCAAGGTCCAGCTGCCGCTGTCGCTGCCCACGTTGATGGCCGGCATCAACCAGACCATCATGCTGGCCCTCTCCATGGTGGTGATCGCCGCCATGATCGGCGCCGACGGCCTGGGCAGCGAAGTGTGGCGCGCCATCCAGCGCCTGCGTCCGGGCGACGGCTTCGAGGCCGGCATCGCCGTGGTGATCCTGGCCATGCTGCTCGACCGCGTGACCCAGTCGCTGCGCAAGGGCCGTAAGTCATAAGCAAGGGCCGTAAGTCATAAGGCTGACGCCAAAACCTAATACCTATGTAGTAGAGGCGCGGCCTTGAAACGTTCGGGGTGGCGCCTCAGGTTGACAAGTTACACGCTCGAAAGAAGGACAATAGATGACTCAGCAACCGCTTAGCCGCCGTATCCGTGCCGCCAGCCTCGCCCTGATCGCCGGGACCGGCCTCGCCGCCGGCACCGCCCAGGCCGAGGAGAAGGGTACGGTGCACCTCGCCTACGTCGAATGGTCCTCCACCGTGGCCTCCACCAACGTTATGCGCGCCGTGCTGGAACAGGCCGGCTTCGAGGTGGACGTCTCCTCGCTCTCAGCCGCCGCCATGTGGCAGTCCGTCGCCACCGGCGATACCGACGCCCTGCTGGCCGGCTGGCTGCCGACCACCCACGAGGACTACTACGCGCGCCTCGAGGACAAGCTGGTCAACACCGGCGTGAACCTGGACGGCACCAAGCTCGGCCTGGTCGTGCCGGCCGATAGCGACGTCGAGTCCATCGCCGATCTGAACCAGCATGCCGACGCCTTCGATGACACCATCACCGGCATCGACCCGGGCGCCGGCATCATGCGCCTGACCGAAAACGTCGTCGACGCCTATGACCTGGAACTGGACCTGCAGAGCGGCAGCGGTGCCACCATGACCGCAGCCCTGGACAGCGCCCTCAAGAACGATGAAAACATCGTGGTCACCAGCTGGACGCCGCACTGGATGTTCGCGCGTTGGGACCTCAAGTATCTCGAGGATCCCAAGGGCGTCTACGGCGGCGCCGAGCAGATCCACACCATCACCCGCCAGGGGCTCGAGGAGGAGATGCCGGAGGCCTACGCCATCCTGGACGCCTTCGAATGGACCGCCGAGGACATGGGCGAGGTCATGCTCATGAACCAGGAGCCCGACACCGACCCCTACGAGAACGCCAAGCAGTGGGTCGCCGAGAACCAGGACCTGGTGAAGGAGTGGCTGCCGGCACAAAGCTGAGGGGCCAGCGCGCCGTCACCGCGGTGACGTGTGACGCGTGAAGAGACAAGGGGAGAGTCCGACAGGGCTCTCCCTTTTCTATGGGAGTGAGGGGCTATGGGACTGACGAACGATGGCGCTGACGGGCGACAGGGCCTTCGCGCCGCACATGGCGACGACCGCCCGGCGGTGGCCCACGGTTATCAGATTCAGGACTCTTGATTAAAATGCCCTATTGGACGCGCAATTTGTCGCGATTCGCATACGCTTAATGCGCTAATGGTGTAGGGTGTGCGCCGATTGACGGCAAGATACGTTGAAAGCGACGTATGCCCAAACACCCTTGACCGTCCACACTTGACGTGGCAACAGCCGACCCCATCAGAAGGAGCGCAGACATGTTCAAGAAGATCATGGTGCCAGTCGATCTGGCCCACCTCGATGTGATCGAGCCATCACTGAAGATCGTCGCCGACCAGGCGAAGCACTACGACGCGGAGGTCTGTTACGTCGGCGTCACCGCCACCACCCCCGGTTCCGTGGCCCGCACTCCGGAAGAGTACACTCAGAAGCTCGAGGCCTTCGCCCAGGAGCGCGCCAAGGTCCACGGCCAGCCGGTCAGCACCCACACCATCGTCAGCCCCGATCCCATCGCCGATCTCGACGACGATCTCATCGAGGCCATCGACAAGGTAGGCGCCGATCTGGTGGTCATGCCGACCCACCCGCCCAAGCATGTGGATGTGATCATGCCCTCCCATGGCGGCAAGGTGGCGACGCACACCAAGGCCTCGGTGTTCCTGGTGCGCCCGGGGGCCGGCGAGTAACCCCGTCGAGACATGAACCTACACCCATCGATAACCGCAAGGGAGACGTCTAGTGGCTAAGCAACCCAACGACGGTAAACCCAAGGTGCCGGAGGACACCGGCACCGAGGGGATTCCGGCGCCCGAGGGCGCGGCCAATCTGATCGATACCGATTACGTCATCGGCCAGGACAACATCACCGCCTCCCCCCTGGGGATCGACGTGGACCTGCACGGCAAGGTCTTCCTCTTCTCCTCGCTGGTGATTCTGTTCTTCGTGATCGCGACGCTGGCCCTCCAGGACCAGATGGAACCGATCTTCAACAGCATGTTCAGCTTCCTGACCACCAACCTGAGCTGGGTCTTCCTGCTGGGCGCCAACGTCTTCGTGATCCTGGCGATCGTGTTGATCTTCACGCCGATGGCCAGGGTGCGCATCGGCGGCGCCAACGCCACGCCCGACTTCAGCTATCTGGGCTGGTTCGCGATGCTGTTTGCCGCGGGCATGGGCATCGGGCTGATGTTCTACGGTGTGTCGGAGCCGCTGACGCACTTCGGCACCGCCATGGGCGGCACCTCCGTCGAGAACGGCGTGCGCACCGACTGGGCGCCGCTGGGCGCCGCCGCAGGCGACCAGGCCGCCGCCATCGACCTCTCCATGGCCGCCACCATCTTCCACTGGGGTCTGCACCCCTGGGGCGCCTACGCCATCGTCGGCCTGTCACTGGCGATCTTCGCCTACAACAAGGGTCTGCCGCTGACCATGCGCTCGATCTTCTACCCGATCCTCGGGGAGCGCGTGTGGGGCTGGCCGGGCCATGTGATCGACATCCTGGCGGTCTTCGCCACCCTGTTCGGCCTGACCACCTCGCTGGGGCTCGGCGCTACCCAGGCGTCCGCGGGTCTGAACTACCTGTTCGGCATTCCCGATACCAACACCACCCTGATCCTGCTGATCATGGGCATCACCGTGATCGCGCTGGGCTCGATCATGCTGGGTGTCGACAAGGGCGTGCAGCGCCTGTCGCAGATCAACATGGCGCTGGCCTTCCTGCTGCTGGCCTTCGTCATCGCCGTCGGCCCGACGCTGATGATCGCCGTCGGCGTGTTCGATAACCTGCTGGGCTACGTGAAGAACCTGCCGGGGCTCTCGATGCCCTTCGGGCGTGAGGATGCCAACTTCAGCCAGGGCTGGACCGCCTTCTACTGGGCCTGGTGGATCGCCTGGTCGCCCTTTGTCGGCATGTTCATCGCCCGCGTCAGCCGCGGACGCACCGTGCGCGAGTTCCTGATCGCCGTGCTGCTGGTGCCGTCGATGGCCTCGGTGGTGTGGATGACCGCCTTTGGCACCACGGCCATCGACCAGGTGGTCAACCAGGGCATCACCAAGGTGCAGGATGCCGCCCTGGAGCTGCAGCTGTTCACCATGCTCGAGACCCTGCCGCTGACCTCCATCACCTCCTTCGTCGGGATCGTGCTGGTGATCGTGTTCTTCGTGACCTCCTCCGACTCCGGCTCGCTGGTGATCGACTCGATCACCGCTGGCGGCAAGGTCGATGCGCCCAAGCCGCAGCGCATCTTCTGGGCGCTGATCGAGGGGGCGCTGGCCATCGCGCTGCTGCTTGGCGGCGGCCTCGGCGCCCTGCAGACGGCCGCCCTGACCACCGGCCTGCCCTTCACCATCGTGCTGCTGGTAGGCTGCTATGCGATCGTCAAGGGCCTGATGAGCGAGCCGCGCAGCACCTAACGGCCAGCTTCATCCCGGCGCACGGCACCCTGCCCGCTGCGTCGACAAGCCACGAAGAAGGCGGCCCGCGGGCCGCCTTCTTCGTGTCTGCTCCTGTGGTTCGCCGCTGCCGTCGCGCTGCGGGGCGCGGCTAGCTCCACAGCTCGCCCACCGGCGTCCCGGGGCCGAAGTGCGTGGCCACCTGCGCCTGCAGCAGCTCGGCGGTGGCCAGGGCATCGACCAGGGCATGGTGGCCCGAGTAGACCGGCAGCCCGTAGCGCTCGCGGCTGTCGTAGAGGCGGATGGAGGCCGGCGGCCGGCCGATCCAGCGCTTGAAGCGCGCCAGCAGCGACTGCCGGTGCCGGCGCGCCTCCAACGACATGGTGTCGATGACCGGGAACATCAGCCCCTCTCCGCGGCGTGTCTTCACGGCGGCATCCAGGAACGGACGCTCGATATGCCGATAGTGCACCACCACCAGGCGGCCCGCGATGGCCTCGAGGAGCTCCTCGAGAATATCGTCGAGGTCGGGGGCGCCCACGATGTCCGAGTGGGTGATGTGGTGAAAGGTCACCGACTTGGCGTTCAGCGGCCGGCGCGGCCTCAGCACCCAGTAGCGCCGCTCGGCGAGCCGGATGCGCCCCAGGGTGAAGGGCACCAGGCCGATGCTGACGATGGCATGGCGCCGCTCGTCGAGCCCGGTGGTCTCCATGTCCAGGGCGACCATGGGGGCCTCGGCGATGGGCGTGTCCGGCCCGGGCGTCCCGGCAGCGAAGCAGCGCGCCAGCAGCGGATCGCGGGCGAGCTCGGCGCGCTTCGCCAGGTACTCGGGCCAGCCCGGGGCCGGTAGTTTCCTGCGTCGGGGAAGGCGCATCTCAGCGCGACCGCGACGGCATGGGATAGCGGAACTTGAGGAACTTCTGGGCGTTGCTCAGCACCTGGAAGGCATCCTTGAGGTTGTGGCGCTCGGTGTCGGAGACGTCCTCCGGCTCGATATTGTTGTCCGGCTCCTGCTCGTGCTGCAGGTCGATCGTCTGGTGGCGAATCCGCGACATGCTCAGGAACTCGAGGGCATAGCGCAGCCGGTCGCTGACCCCGGGGGCCAGCAGCTGGGTGCGGTCTATGTCATCCAGGCGCTTGAAGCTGTTCTGGGCCCGCGAGCCACAGGCCAGGGCGTGGACGCGAATCAGGTCGACCATCGGTGCGGTGCCCCGGCGCTTGAGGTTGATGGAGTTGTTGTGCTTGCCGTCCTTCTCCATCACGAAGGTGCGGAAGAAGCCCAGCGGCGGGGTGCGATTGAGCGCGTTACGCGCCATGGCCGCCAGAAAGCGCGGATGCTTCGGCGCCTGCTCGGCGACCAGGTCCTGGAGCTGCTCGACGAGCGGGTTCTCTCCGAAGACGGTATCGAGGTCGAAGAAGATCGAGCTATGCAGCAGACGCTCCGGGGTGGGCTCCTGGATCCAGTCGCGAAAGTAGCCCTTCCAGACCGCGAGCGGCTGACGCCAGTGCGGGTTGGTGGCCATGATGTCGCCCTTGCAGTATTCGTAGCCGCAGGCGGCCAGACCGTCGCTCAGGCGCGTCGCCAGGGCCAGGAAGTAGTCGTCGTGACGAGCGGGGTCGAAGTCGTCGGAGAGCACCAGGGCGTTGTCCTGGTCGGTGACGATGGACTGCTCGTTGCGTGCCATGGAGCCCAGCGCCATCAGGCAGTAGGGCACCGGCGGCGGCCCCAGCTCCTCCTCGGCCAGCTCCAGCAGGCGCCGCGACAGGCTGCGCCCGATGGTGGAGAGCGCGCTGCCGATCATGCGCGAATCGGCGCCCTCCTCGACCATGCGCACGAAGGCCGCGTTGACGTCGGGCGTCAGCCGGGCGAGCCCTTCGCTGCTGGACTGGTGGAAGATGTTGCTGACCAGGTAGAGGCTCGACTGGGTCTCGTAGCGGATGATGTCGGAGAGGTGGACGATGCCGACCGGCGAGCGGCGGTGCATCACCGGCAGGTGGTGGATGTTGTTACGCAGCATGCAGAGCATGGCCTCGTGCACCGACTCGTCGGACTGCACGGCGATCAGCTTGTGGGCGATCACCTCCCCCACCGGGGTGTCGGCGGGGCGGCCCTCGGCCACCACGCGAGTGCGAAAGTCGCTGTCGGTGAGGATGCCTTTGACCTGCCAGGCGCGCCCCTCGCTGTCGCGGAAGGTGTAACGGGGGTTGTCGCTGGGCTCATCGAGCACCAGCACCGCCGAGGCCTGGTAGTCGCTGATCAGCCGGGCGGCCTCCTGGACGGTCGTGGTGGCCTCCACCATCACCGGGTAGCGCGACACCAGCTTGCGCACCCGGGTGATCATCATGTCGTTCTGCTTCTTGTGCTCCTCCACGGTCGACTCGAGCCGCGGGCGCTCCACCTCGACGAAGTCGGCGAAGTGCTCGTCCGCCTCGCAGAGCTGGAAGAAGATCGCCTCGGGAATGAAGTAGATCAGGCTGTCTTCCATGGCCTTGGCGGGGAAACGGGTGCGGCGGTTTCGCAGCAGGCTGAAGTGACCGAAGATGTCGCCCTCGCCCAGGCGATTGTAAAGCTCGCCGCCACGGCGGTAGACCTCCACCGCCCCGCTGCGGATGTAGCAGAAGTCGTGGACCTCCTGGTCGAGGGTCAAGATATCGCTGCCGGCCTTGAAGTAGGCCACCTCGACCTGGCCGGCCATCTCGTCGAGCAGGTCGTCGGAGATGCCATCGAAGGGCGGGAAGCGCCCCATGTGCTGGCGGATTTCCAGCAGTTCCACATCCATGTCCATGACTCCGAGCGGTGGGCAGACAACTAGTCTGGAATGACCCGCCGGCGCTGTAAAGCCGGCGCACCCGGCGAGCAGGGGCCTCGCGCGCGCAAGCACCCGCTGACGTCGGGGCTCGGTGGTGGGGGCAACACGACGAGGGCCGCCCCGTGCATCACGGGGCGGCCCTCTTTCAGCGCTATCGCTCAGCGCGATCGCAAGGCGTGTGTTACGAGGCCTGGTCGGTGCCGGCACCGCCAGCCTTGGCCATCTCCTGCACGCGCTGCATCAGCTCGGGATCCTGCTGGATCGCCTGGCCGATGGCGTTGAAGGTATTCACCTCGAGGCCGCTGTCCTGCACGGCCTTGACCATCTCGTCGTTGGCTTCCTGGCGAACCGTCTGCTTGGCCTCGTCACCTTCCGCCGACTGCAGCTGCTTGGTGTACTCCTGAGAGATCACGGCGATCTCCTTGGAAGCATCGGCGAACTGCTGGAGCTGAGCGTCGGAGAAGTCCTGTGCCGGGGCCGTCGCCTGCGACTGGTCGGCGCCGTTCGCGGCAGTGTCCTGCTGGGCCTGTGCCTGGGTGGCGGCAAGGCCGAGAGAGAGCAGCGCGGCCGAGAACAGTGCGGTCATCCGTTGCATGAATACCTCCTGAGGATCTTGTGTGTGCCCCCGCTGAGACGAGTGATCGTCCATAGGGTTCAGGTTTGTCGTGTAACGGTTTGAAAAGCGGCGCTCCCCGAGGGGAGCGCCGCATATTGTGGCAGCCGACGACCCCTCGGGTCGACTCGATCAGCCATAGGCCAGGTTGGGCAGCCAGGTGACCAGCGCCGGGAACATTATGACCAGCAGCAGGCCCACCGCCTGGATGCCCAGGAACGGGAAGGAAGACTTGAAGATCTGCCCCATGGTGATGTGCGGCGGGCACACCCCCTTGATGTAGAACAGCGCATAGCCGAACGGCGGGCTGAGGAAGGACATCTGCATGTTCACCAGGTAGATGACGCCGAACCACAGCGAGACATCGGCCGGGTCGACCCCGGGCAGGCCAAACACGCCGGTGAAGCTCAGTCCCTGGATCAGGGGCACGAAGATCGGCACGGCCAGCAGCAGGATGCCGACCCAGTCGAGGAACATGCCCAGCGCCACCAGCAGCACCATCATCAGGGCCAGCACCGCATAGGGACCGAGGCCTGCGCCGGAGATCAGGTCCTGCACGAACTGCTGACCGCCCTGCAGGATGTAGAAGCCGACGAAGATGCTGGCGCCGAAGATGATCCACATCACCATCGCCGAGGCCACCAGGGTGGTCATGCAGGCGGCATGCAGGTTCGGCCAGGTCAGGCGACGATGCATGGCGGCCACGATCAGGGAACCGAAGGTGCCGATGCCGGCCGCCTCCACGGGCGTCGCGATGCCGGTGAAGATGATGCCGAGCACCAGGACCACCAGGATGATCGGCGCCAGCATGTTGCGCAGCAGACGCAGCTTCTCCTTCATGTCGACCCGGTCCTCGACCGGCATCGGAGGCGCCATCTTGACGTTCAGCGTGCCGCGCAGCCAGCAGTAGAAGCCGTACATGAAGGCCAGCAGCAGGCCGGGAATCAGCGAGCCGAGGTAGAGCTCACCCACCGACTGCTGGGCGATGACGCCGTAGATGATCGCCAGGATCGACGGCGGGATCAGGATGCCCAGGGTACCGCCTGCCATGATCGAGCCGATGGCGATCTCCGGGTCGTAGTTGCGCTTGAGCATCGCCGGCAGGGCGATCAGGCCCATGGTCACCACCGCGGCGCCGATGACGCCGACCATGGCGGCCAGCAGGGTGGAGGCGATGACGGTGGCGATGGCCAGGCCCGCCTTGAGGCCGCCCATCCACTTGTAGACGACATCGAACAGCTCCTCGATGATGCCGGCCTTCTCCAGCACCGAGGCCATGAAGATGAACAGCGGGATGGCCGAGAGCTGGTAGTTGGTCATCATCGGGAAGATGCGCGACGGCATCAGGTTCAGCATGGCCTGGTCGCCCACCAGGTAGAGGAAGACCACGCCGAGGCCACCGGTGACGAAGGCCAGCGGCAGGCCCGCCACCAGCACCACCATCAGCGAGCCGAACATCACCAGCGTCAGGGCGCCGATGCCGACGGAGCCGAGGCTGTTCTCGATGCTTCCGGCCAGGCTGTCGTAGTCGGTCACCGCGACGTTGACCATCTCGAAGATCGTCCAGGCCGCCAGCAAGACGGCGATGGTCAGCAGCCCACGGGCAAAGTTTCGGGCGCCCTCGTGGAGGCGCCAGTGATGGCACAACGACTGGAAGTCGCGGACCAGCTGGCCGAAGCCCTGGAACAGCAGCAGCAGGGCCCCGAAGAAGAGCATGAACTTGACCGGGTAGAACTGGATGGCCCACTCGGTGAAGGAGGTCTCGTTGGCGTAGCTGGAGCCGAAGAAGTAAGCATCGCTCACGGACTGGGAGAAGAACTTCCAGCCGGTGACCATCAGCGCGACGGTGAAGATGAAGAAGAACACCGAGGTGGTCAGGTCCAGCGCCGCCCTGTTCAGGGGCCTGGCACGCTGATACAGGATGTCCACGCGGACATGACCGCCCTCGCGCAGGGCATAGGCCCCCGCGATCAGGTACTGCATGCCGAACATCAGGGTCATGGACTCATGCACCCAGTTGGTCGGCGAGTTGAAGGCGTAGCGGACCAGCACCTCGTAGGCGAAGGCGAAGGGAGCGATCAGTGCCCAGTAGGCCACGTAGCGGCCGGAGAACCCGGAAATGCGGTCGACGATGGCAGTGAACAGGTTGCCGGGAGGCTGGTAGCCAATCTCGACCTCCTCGCCGGCGGGCACCTCGGCGGTGTCACCGCCGTCGATGTGACCTCCTCGCCGGAAGCTGCGGTCGACGAAGAACATCACCACCAGCGGCAGCAACAGCAGCACCGACCAGTAGAGCCAGTGCGGCAGCACGAAATCTATCTCAAAATTCATGGATACTCCTCCGCGACACCATCACCTCCCGGCGATGGCAACGGAACATCGAGTCGACGGGATGCGGGATCAGTAGTGGTCACTCTACCCAAGCCGGGTGCTGCGGCCCGCAGGCAACAGCACCCGGCATGGTGGAGCAGGTCAGGTTACAGGTTGAGCTCGTAGTCCTTGATGTCTTCCGGTGTGATCAGCGCCACCGCCGGGTCCATCATGGTGTCGAGGTGAGCCTTGAAGAGCCGCGCGGCGTCAGGATCCTTGTTGGCCCACTTGAACCACAGCGGCACGGCGACCTCGCGGAAGCGGTCGGCATCGTTCTCGGTGAGGTGGATGATCTCGACGCCCTTCTCGCGGTACTTCGGCCAGGCCTCGGCGTTGGCCTTCTGGATCGCCGCGTAGTGCTCGCGGGAGTAGGCGGCCACCAGGTCGTGCATGAGGTCCTGGGTCTGGGTCGACATGCGCTCGAACACGCGGCGGTTGACCGAGATGTCCATCAGGTCGACGGCCTGGTGCAGGCAGGGCGTGGAGGGCGGGCCCATGATGATGTAGTCCGCGACCTGCCAGAAGCCCAGCTCGTAGTTGTTGGCTGCACCGGTGTAGTCGGCCGCGTCGATGGTGCCCTTCTCCAGGGCCGGATAGACCTCGGAGCCCGGCAGCAGGGTGGTACGCGCGCCGGCGGCGGCGAAGGTCTCGGCCACGATCCCGCCCGGCATGCGAAGCTTGACGCCCTTGAAGTCGTCGAAGCTGCGCAGCGGCTTCTTGGAGTGGATCAGGTTCATGTCGTGGTGGACATAGCCCAGCAGTTCCTGACCCTGCTTGCGGTACAGGTCCTTGGCGAGGTCGAAGCCGCCGTAGGCGCCGAACATGATGTCCCACTGGTGGGGCAGCGACAGGCCCATCGGGTAGGCGGTCAGGAACACGCCGGCCGGCATCTTGCCGGGCCAGTAGACGGTGAACCAGTTCTGGCCGTCGAGCACGCCGTTGCGCACGGCATCGGCGACCTCGAAGGCACCGGCCACGGCACCCGCCGGGAAGGGCTCGATGGTCACCTCGCCGCTGGTGGCCTCGCCCACGCCCGCGGCCCACTTCTCGAAGATGCGATAGCCGGGGGTGCCCGGCGGCCAGGATGACTGCATGCGAATGTTGATACCTGACTGGGCCTGGACGTTGCCGATCCAGGGGGCGGCGACGGCGGCGGCGGAGCCGACCGCGGCGGCCTTCAGGAAGTTGCGGCGATTGGGGGTCTTGAACGCGTCCTTGACGCCCTGGCTGTCGACGGAGGAGGAAGATGACGGCTGCTTGTCGTCCTGCATGGCATGGACTCCTGATTGGGTGGCCCGCTCATACCAGCGAGCGTCGGCCGGATCTTGTTGTTGTCGTCCCTGGGCCTTCGAGGGGCGGCCGGCGATCCGTGGATCGTCCGGCAGGCCGGTCTCACCGTCCCGGTGGACCTTGAGGATAGACCTGATGCGTCTTGAGAAGAGGACGCTGATATGAAAACGTCTTCCCTCGCGAAAGCTAGCGAAACGGCCGCTCATAGCCAATACGGCAATTCAACGCAACCCGACCGGTTTTACTGGTCAGACCAGCGGTCAATAAGGGGCAATCACCTGTTGGCACTGGTAAAACTCTGGTCTGACCAATTTGCCGGCGGCGCGAGGCCTACGACCAAAGCACGAGCCCTACGGTTGGCGTCCCGCGCCCTGGCCCGGGATGATGCTCACTCCCGCTCACCCTCATCACCACCACCCCGGACGATCTTTCATGACATCGGAACGTCACCGCCAGGCAGCGCTGGCTGCCATGCCCATCCTCTTCGTGGCGCTGTGGAGCACGGGCTTCATCGGCGCCAAGTTCGGCCTGCCCCACGCCGAGCCCTTCACCTTCCTGTTCGTGCGCTGCGTGCTGACCCTGATGCTGCTGGTGCCGCTGATCCTGCTGATGCGGGCCGACTGGCCGCGGGGGCCACGGCTGTGGGGCCACATCGCGATCTCGGGGCTGCTGGTGCACGGCGCCTACCTGGGGGGCGTCTTCTACGGCATCTACCAGGGCATGCCGGCGGGCCTGACGGCCCTGCTGGTGGGACTCCAGCCGCTGCTCACCGCGGCGCTGGCCGGCCCGCTGTTGAACGAGCGGCTGGGCAAGGTGCAGTGGCTGGGGCTGGTGATGGGCCTGGTCGGCATCGCCCTGGTGCTGGGCGGCAAGCTCGACCCGGGCGAGACGCTGTTCCAGGGCTTCGGCATCGGCGCCCTGGCCAGCGTCCTGGTGGCGCTGGCGGGCATCTCGCTGGGCACGCTCTACCAGAAGCGCTACTGCACCGGCATGCCACTGCTCTCCGGTACCGTGGTGCAGTACCTGGCCACCAGCGCGCTGGTGGGGCTTGGCGCGCTGCTGTTCGAGACGCGGGAGATCGAGTGGACCCCGACCTTCATGCTGACCCTGGGCTGGCTGGTACTGGTGCTGTCGATCAGCGCCATCCTGCTGTTGATGGCGCTGATTCGACGCGGCGAGGCCTCGCGGGTGGCGAGCCTCTTCTACCTGGTGCCGCCGGTGACCGCCCTGGAGGCGTGGTGGCTGTTCGACGAGCGCCTGCCGCCGCTGTCGCTTATCGGCATGGCCATCGCCATCGCCGGGGTGGTGCTGGTGGTGCGGGGACGCCGCTAGGGAGGCGCCCCGCGGCCGGGGAGATCAGTACTCCACCACCACGTCACCCACCGGCTTGCTGCAGCAGGAAAGGATATAGCCCTCGGCGACGTCATCGTCGGTGATGCCGCCGTTGTGGTCCATCTCGACCTGTCCGGAACGCAGCGGGACTCGGCAGGTGCCGCAGATGCCCATGCCACAGGCCTTGGGGATGTGCAGCCCCAGCTTGGCGGCGGCGGTGTGGACCGTCTCGCCAGGCTGGATACGCACGCTCTTGCCGGAGCTGCTGAACTCGACGCTGAGCATGTCGGCGGCGTCGAGTTCATCGGCCGCGGCCTCGGCCTGTTCGACGTGCTCGATCACCTCCTCCTGGACATCCAGCGGCGTGGCACCGAAGGACTCCTCATGGTAGCGGCTCATGTCGAAGCCGTTTTCCTTGAGCAGGTGCTTCACCGCATTCATGTAAGGCGTCGGGCCGCAGCAGAAGATCTCGCGGTCCATGAAGTCCGGCGCCATCAGCTCCAGCATCGGCTGGCTGAGATAGCCCCGGAAGCCCGACCAGGCCTCCCCCAGCTCGTCGCTGCGCTCGCAGACGATATGCAGCTTGAACTCGGGAATCCGCGAGAAGATGTGGTCCAGCTCGCGATGGAAGATCACGTCCCGGGGCGTGCGGGCACTGTGCACGAACTCCACGTTCACGGCGGCGTTGGTATCGAACAGCCAGCGCATCATCGACATCAGCGGCGTGATACCGACCCCCCCGGAGAGCATCAGCACCTTCTCGGCGGGATAGTCGATGATGTTGAAGTTGCCCACCGGGCCGTGCACCGCCAGTTCGTCGTTGACCTTGAGGTTGTCATGCAGCCAGTTGGAGACCTGGCCGCCCGGCATGCGCTTGACGGTGATCGAGAAACTGTAGGGCACCGACGGCGAACTGGAGATGGTGTAGGAGCGCATGATCGGCTGGCCGTCGATCTCCAGCTCCAGGGTCACGAACTGTCCCGGCTTGAAGAAGAACATGACCGGCTGCTCGGCCATGAAGCAGAAGGTACGGGTATCCGGGGTCTCCAGGATCACCTTGACGCAACGCACCAGGTGACGACCGTTGGTCCAGGTCTGGGTAGTGACGGGGTTCAGGAAGCTCATTGTCATGTTCTTGTCGCCTGGGCTGCAGCATGAAGGTCTCCGACCGCGGTGCCACCGCCTGCCGTTGAACGAATTCTGCGCACCCCCGCCGCCTGCCACTTGCCTGTCTGCGACATGGGCATACCCACCAGGTCCAGCCCCGGCACTTTTCGTTGCCCCCTCGTCGCTTCTGCATCATACCGCGTCGTCAGCAGACAACCGCCCCGGGGGGCGCTGTTACACACTCGCCTCACCCGCCACGGCTCTCCCGATGGGCGGTCCCGTACTCGGCAGTATCGAACAATTCCAACGCCGCCGCGGCGGCCCTGCAAGAGGATGTGCCTTCATGGACCCGCTGTCTTCCGCTCGTCTGGATGATCCCCTGACCCCGGCCCGCGAGGCCACGGTGGAAATGCTGCAGCAGCGTCGTCGCCACTACTCGCTGCCCCAGCCCTTTTACAATGACGAGCGGCTGTTCCACCTGGACATGCAGGAGATCTTCGAGAAGGAGTGGCTGTTCGCCGGCATGACCTGCGAGATCCCCGCCAAGGGCAACTTCATCACCCTCGAGGTGGGCGACAACCCGGTGGTGATCGTGCGCGGCAACGATGGTGAGGTGCACGCCTTCCACAACGTCTGCCGGCACCGCGGTTCACGGCTGTGCGTCACCGACAAGGGCAAGGTGGCCAAGCTGGTCTGCCCCTACCACCAGTGGACCTACGAGCTGGACGGCCGCCTGCTGTTCGCCGGCGCCGACATGGGCCAGGAGTTCGATCTCGCTGCCCACGGCCTCAAGCCGGTTCACGTGCGTACCGGCGGCGGCTTCATCTTCGTCAGCCTGGCCGACGAGGCCCCGGAGATCGACGGCTTGCTCGAGACGCTGGATCACTACCTGGCCCCCTACGACATGGCGAACCTCAAGGTCGCCGTGGAGTCCAGCATCGTCGAGCAGGCCAACTGGAAGCTGGTGATCGAGAACAACCGCGAGTGCTACCACTGCAACGGCGCCCACCCGGAACTGCTCAACTCCCTGCAGGAGTTCGACGACACCGACGACCCCCGCGCCACCCCGGCCTACAAGGCGCTGGTCGCGCGCAAGCAGGCCGACTGGGAAGCCCAGGGCGTGCCCTTCACCCTCACCCGCCTCGAGCGTCGCAACCGCCTGACCCGCACCCCGCTGCTGGACGGCGCGGTGTCGATGACCATGGACGGCAAGCAGGCCTGCCGGAAGCTGCTGGGCAACCTCGAGAGCGCCGATCTGGGCTCGCTGCGCATCCTGCACCTGCCCAACTCCTGGAACCACTTCATGGGCGACCATGCCGTGGTGTTCCGAGTCATGCCCCTCGGCCCCCAGCGGACCGTGGTGACCACCAAGTGGCTGGTCCACAAGGACGCCGTGGAAGGGGTCGATTATGATCCCGACCGGATGCGCAGGGTGTGGGACGCCACCAATGACCAGGACCGGCGCCTCGCCGAAGAGAATCAGCGCGGCATCAACTCCAAGGGCTACGAGCCGGGCCCCTACTCCGAGACCTTCGAGTTCGGCGTCATCGACTTCATCGACTGGTACAGCGAGCGCATGCTGGAGAACCTGGGCCACACCGCGCCGCAGCTGCGCCTCGCCCAGGGCTGAGTCGCCGTCCGCTCCCACGCAAAAGGCCCCGCCATTGAACTGCACCCCGAAAGTTGGACCCGAGCCGCCCCGCCCGCGGGGCGGGCGGGGCCGGGCGGAACCTAAGCTCAGCGCAGGCCGGGCAGCAGGAAGCGCTCGATCGCGGCGCGCACCGACGGCAGCATGACATCGGTGCGCGCCATCAGCTCGCGCACCAGGTCCTGCAGGCCCGGCACCCCGACCTCCATGTGCTTGAGCCGCGCCATGCGCGCACAGGTCTCGGGACAGGCCCCCTCCGGGATGCGGATGCCCAGGGCGACCAGCCGGTCGCGGAAGTCATCCCCATCGATGAGGTCGACGATCATCATGGTGGTCTCCTCTCTTGTCCGTGCCGCCTTCAGATCAGCGCCTCGACCGCCGCCGGCGCCAGCCGGCAGGCGGCATACTTGAACTCGGGAATCTTGCCGTAGGGGTCCAGCGCCGGGTTGGTCAGCACGTTGGCCGCCGCCTCGGCGTAGCAGAAGGGCACGAACACCATGCCCTCCGCCATCCCCGGATCGACGCGAGTCCGGAGCGTGATCTCGCCCCGCCGGGTGGTGATGCTCACCGACTCGCCGGGGGCGAGACCGAGACGCCGCAGCTCGCCCGGGGCCAGGCTCGCCACGGCCTCGGGTTCCAGGTCATCGAGGACCCGGGCACGCCGCGTCATCGACCCGGTATGCCAGTGCTCGAGCTGGCGACCGGTGGTCAGCACGGTGGGGTAATCGCGGTCGACCGGCTCGTCCGGGGGCAGCGGCAGGGTCGGCGAGAACTTCGCCTTCCCCGAGGCCGTGGGGAAGGCCTCGCTGAACACCACGTCGGCCCCCGGGGCGTCGTCCGCCGGACAGGGGTAGGTCACCGACTGCTCGCGCTCGAGGCGTTCCCAGGTGATGTGATCGAGGGACGGCATGCCGCGCGTCATCTCGGCGAAGACCGCCCGAGGATGGTCGTAGTCCCAGGCCAGGCCGAAGCGCCGGGCGATCTCCTGGATGATCCACCAGTCGGGCCTGGCCTCGCCGGGCAAGGGCATGGCCTGTCGACCCAGCTGCACCTGACGGTTGGTGTTGGTCACGCTGCCGTCCTTCTCCGGCCAGGCCGAGGCCGGCAGGATGACGTCGGCGAACTGGGCCGTCTCGGTGACGAAGAGATCCTGCACCACCAGGTGCTCGAGACGGGCCAGCGAGGCCCGGGCATGTGCCAGGTCCGGGTCGGACATGGCCGGGTTCTCGCCGAGGATGTACATCCCCTTGATGGTGCCTGCGGCGATGGCGTCCATGATCTCGACCACGGTGAGGCCCGGCCGCTCCTCCAGCGAGGTAGCCCACAACTCCTCGAAGGCGGCGCGCACCTGGGCGTCGCCCACCGGCTGGTAGTCCGGCAGGACCATCGGGATCATGCCCGCATCCGAGGCACCCTGGACGTTGTTCTGGCCACGCAGCGGGTGAAGCCCGGTGCCGGGCCGGCCGGTGTGGCCGCAGGCCAGGGCCAGGGAGATCAGGCAGCGGGCGTTGTCGGTGCCATGGACGTGCTGGGAGATGCCCATGCCCCAGAAGATCATGGCGCGCTCGGCGTTGGCATATTCCCGGGCCACCTCGCGGATCGCCTCGGCGGGCACGCCGCAGCTCTCTGCCATGGCCTCAGGCGTCAGGTCGCGGACGTGCTCCTTGAGCGCCTCGAAGCCTTCGGTGTGCTCGCGGATGTAGGCCTCGTCATAGAGCTCCTCGGTCACGATCACGTTGAGCATGGCATTGAATAGCGCCACGTCGGCCCCCGGGGTGAAGCGCAGGGTCTGGTGGGCATAGGCACCCAGCGCCTGGCCCCGGGGATCGATGATGATGATCCGGGTCCCCTGCTTGGCGGCCTGCTTGAAGAAGGTCGCCGCCACCGGATGGTTCACCGCCGGGTTGCAGCCGGTGAGGATCACCACGTCGGCCTCGAGGGCCTGCATGAAGGAGGCGGTCACGGCGCCGGAGCCGATGCACTCCATCAGCGCGGCCACCGAACTGGCGTGGCACAGCCGGGTGCAGTGATCGACGTGGTTGGAGCCGAAGCCGGTGCGCACCAGCTTCTGGAACAGCCAGGCCTCCTCGTTGGAGCACTTGGCGCTGCCGAAGCCGGCGAGGGCGTCGGGGCCATGGGCCGCCTTCAGGTCGACGAGCCCCTTGGCCGCCAGATCCAGGGCCTCGTCCCAGCTCGCCTCGCGGAAGTGAGTGGTCCGAGCGGCCGGATCGAAGGCCGGGTCGAGCCCCTTGGGCACCCCGGGCTTGCGGATCAGCGGGGTGGTCAGCCGCGAGGGATGGCGCGGGTAGTCGAAGCCGAAGCGCCCCTTGACGCACAGCCGGTTGTGGTTGGAGGGCCCGTCACGGCCGGAGACGTGCAGGATCTCCTCGTCCTTGATGTGGTAGGTGAGCTGACAGCCCACCCCACAGTAGGGACACACCGAATCGACCTGGCGGTCGGCAGCAGCTGAGTCGCCGCGCCCCACCTCGTCAACCAGGGTGGCCGGCATCAGGGCGCCCGTGGGGCAGGCCTGGACACACTCGCCGCAGGCCACACAGGTGCTGTCGCCCATGGGGTCGTCGAAATCGAAGACGATCTTCGACGCCGCCCCACGGTTTGCCAGGCCGATGACGTCGTTGACCTGGACCTCGCGACAGGCCCGCACGCAGAGGTTGCACTCGATGCAGGCATCGAGATTGACGGCCATCGCCGAGTGGGAGCGGTCATGCACCGGCGAGGCGGCCCGGTCGGGGACGTGATGGACGGTGGGCGCCTCACGCTCCTCCCGCCGCGGCAGCCACTGGCGCACGGCGTCGACATCGATGGCAAGCTGGTCGGCCATGTCCCAGAAGTGGCTCGAGCGGTCGGGACCGGCCTCGCGGTCCGGCTGGTCGGCGACCAGCAGCTCCATCACGCCCTCCCGGGCGGTGCGGGCCCGCTCCGAGGAGGCACTCTTGACCACCATGCCGGGACGCGCCTCGCGCAGGCAGCTGGCGGCCAGGGCGCGCTCGCCCTCGACCTCCACCATGCAGGCCCGGCAATTGCCGTCGGCCCGGTAGCCGTAGGCGTCCTTGAAGCACAGGTGCGGGATGGTCTCGCCGGCCCGCTTGGCCACCTGCCAGAGGGTCTCCCCGGGCTGGGCGCTGACGTCCACGCCGTCCAGGGTCAGGGTAAAGCTTTCGTTAACGCCTTGGTGGGTCGTCATGGTGTCTCTCCCTACCCTTTCACGATCACGTTCTGCGCAGCGAGCTCGTCGCGGAAGTCCCGGAGCAGTCCCAGCACCGGGTTCGGCGCGGCCTGACCGAGGCCGCAGATCGAGGCGTCCATCATCACCCGGGAGAGCCGCTCGAGGTCCGCGGCCTGCCAGGTGTCACCCTCGAGCAGGGTCAGCATCTTCTCGGTGCCCACCCGGCAGGGCGTGCACTGGCCGCAGGACTCGTCGGCGAAGAAGGCCAGCAGGTTGGTGGCGGCGGCGCGCAGGTCGTCCTGGTCGGAGAGCACGATGATGGCCGCCGAGCCGATGAAGCAGCCCTCGGCCTGCAAGGTATCGAAGTCGAGGGGAATATCCGCCTTGGAGGCCGGCAGGATGCCGCCGGAGGCGCCGCCGGGCAGGTAGGCGGCCAGGGTGTGGCCCTCGGGCATGCCGTCGCAGTACTCCTCGATCAGCTCGCCCAGGGTGATGCCCGCCGGGGCCAGGTGGACGCCGGGGCGCTTGACCCGGCCGGAGACCGAGAGGCTGCGCAGCCCCTTGCGCCCGTGGCGTCCCTGGTCGGCGAACCAGGCCGCGCCGCGGGCCCAGATCGTCGGGATCCAGTAGACGGTCTCGACATTGTTGACCAGGGTCGGGCGGTCGAAGAGCCCGCGCTGGGCGACGAAGGGCGGACGATGCCGGGGCTTGCCCGGCTTGCCCTCCAGCGATTCGATCATCGCCGACTCCTCGCCGCAGATGTAGGCCCCGGCGCCGCGGCGCATCACGATGTAGCCCGGTGCGACCAGGCCGGCGGCCTCCAGCTCGGCGATCGCCTCGTGGAGCACCCGGTGCAGGCCGGGATACTCGTCGCGCAGGTAGAGGTAGAGCGCCTCGGCCTCCACCGCCCAGGCGCTGACCAGGGCGCCCTCCAGGAAACGATGGGGCTCGCGCTCCAGGTAGTGGCGGTCCTTGAAGGTGCCGGGCTCGCCCTCGTCGGCATTGATCGCGCAGTAGCGCGGCCCCGCCTCGGCGCGCACGAAGTGCCACTTCTTGAAGGTCGGGAAGCCGGCGCCGCCCAGGCCGCGCAGGTTGGCGGCCTCCAGGGTCTGCATCAGGCGCTCCACGCTCACCTTGCCGGCCCGGCA
This sequence comes from Halomonas pelophila, assembly GCF_040196315.1. NCBI lineage: Bacteria > Pseudomonadati > Pseudomonadota > Gammaproteobacteria > Oceanospirillales > Halomonadaceae > Halomonas > Halomonas pelophila. The sequence goes on along the minus strand of NZ_JBEGCI010000006.1, from coordinate 140,809 downwards.
GTCGGCCAGCAGGCGATAGCCGCCGGCCTCCCGGTAGGCCTCGATCCGCTGCCAGAGGATCGCCTCGGGATGGAAGTGGCCGGTATCCACCACCGCCTCCACCGCCTCCTGGGTGGCGTGGCTGACATGGCGATGACCCACCTCGACCACCGGGGCCACATCGCAGCGGCCCATGCAGGGCGCTCGCAGCACGCGGACCCGCGCCGGGTCGGCGCCGGCCTCGAGGGCGTCCTGGAGGCTGGCGGCGCCGGCCAGCTGGCAGGACAGCGAGTCGCAGACGCGCACGGTGATCGCCGGCGGCGGGGCCTGGTCGTCGTGGACCACATCGAAGTGAGCATAGAAGGTGGCGGTCTCGTAGACCGCCGCCATCGGCAGGTTCATGTAGGCGGCCAAGGCGCGCAGGTCGGCCAGCGAGAGGTGCCCGCGGGCGTCCTGGAGCACATGCAGGTGCTCGATGAGAAGGTCGCGACGAGCGAGCTCGGGGCGCTCGCGCTCGTCACCCAACAGCCGCCGCAGCGCGTCGAGCGTGGCGGGGTCGAGCTCACGGCCGCGGGGCTTGCCGCGAAAGCGGCGCTTGGGGGTCACGGTCTGGACGGTCATGGGACACTCGTTGTGATCTTTATCGGCATGCTAGTCGCATGTTGGCACCACGCCTCGGGGCTGACAACGCCGGGAGGCGCTACCGGCACCGCCACTGGCATGCCGATGTCGCCATCGGCTAGGCAGGGGCGTGAAAAGGCGACGGCGCCCCCGTGAGGACGCCGTCGCTGGGCCGGGCGGCACGATCAGGCGGCGACGCTGCCGTGCGGGTCGATACCCCCGAATCGGCTCGCCGCGCCGCCCTTTATCAAGCAGCCACGCTGCCGTGGGGGTCGATGACGAATTTCTTGGCCGCCCCGCCGTCGAAGTCGGCGTAGCCCTTGGGCGCCTCGTCCAGGGTGATCATCTGGACGTTGACCGCATCGGCGATGTTGACCTTGCCGAACAGAATCGCCTGCATCAGCGGCCGGTGGTACTTCATCACCGGGCACTGGCCGGTATGGAAGCTGTGGGACTTGGCCCAGCCGAGCCCGAAACGCATGCTCAGCGCCCCCTGCTTGGCCGCCTCGTCGGCCGCGCCCGGGTCCTCGGTCACGTAGAGCCCCGGGATGCCGATCTGGCCGCCGGCGCGGGTCAGCGACATGGCGGAGTTGAGCACTGTCGCCGGCGCCTCCTTGCCGTGGTTGCAGCCGCAGGCGTGAGCCTCGAAGCCGACGCAGTCGACGAAGGCATCGACCTCGCGCTCGCCGAGGATCACCTCGATCCTGTCGGCCATGTCGCCGTCCTGGGTCAGGTCGAGGGTCTCGCAGCCGAAGCTGCGGGCCTGGGCCAGGCGCTCCTCGATCATGTCACCGACGATCACGCAGGCCGCCCCCAGCAGCTGGGCGGACACGGCCGCGGCGAGGCCGACGGGGCCGGCCCCGGCGATGTAGACGGTGGAGCCCGGCCCGACACCGGCGGTGACGCAGCCATGGAAGCCGGTGGGGAAGATGTCCGACAGCAGGGTCAGGTCCTTGATCTTCTCCATGGCCTGGTCGGCGTCCGGGAACTTCAGCAGGTTGAAGTCGGCATAGGGGACCATGACGTACTCGGTCTGGCCGCCGACCCAGCCGCCCATGTCGACGTAGCCGTAAGCGGCGCCGGGACGCGATGGGTTGACGTTGAGGCAGATGCCGGTCCTGCCTTCCTTGCAGTTGCGACAGCGGCCGCAGGCGATGTTGAACGGCACCGAGACCAGGTCGCCCGGGGTGAGGAATTCGACGTCGCGCCCGCACTCGACCACCAGGCCGGTGATCTCGTGGCCCAGGACCAGCCCGGAGGGCGCGGTGGTGCGGCCACGCACCATGTGCTGGTCGCTGCCGCAGATGTTGGTGGTGACGACCTTGAGGATCACGCCGTGCTCGCACTTGCGGTTGCCCAGGGCGAGTTCCGGATAGGCGATGGATTCGACGGCGACCTCTCCCGGGCCCTTGTAGACGACGCCGCGGTTGGCTGTGCTCATGGCTGGCTTCCTTCGATGTTGTTGTTGGGGGCGGGGCTGGGCCGCCGCTCTTCGACGATAGCCCTTTCCCTCGGCCGGAATGTTCCGAACGAGTCATCGCCATGCCAATTCGAGACATCGCAAGCCCCGCGTGGCGGCGACGCCATGGCCCGAGACGCGAAAGCCCCGGCACCAGGCCGGGGCTTTGCGTTGCGAGGCGGGACGCCGAGCGGCTAGCGCAGGACACCCTCCTCCTTGAGCAGCTTGAAGATGGCCTCAGCCCCCTCCTGTGGGGTGACCTCGGTGAGTACCTTCCCGCCCCCACCCTCGGCCTTGGCCGCGGCGGCCTTGAAGCGGTCTCGAGCCGAGGCGGCCTTGACGATCTTCAGGCGCTTGGGCCGCTTGCGCGCCGGCTGGACCTGCCACTGGGCCATGTCGGCGTCGTCCATCACCGGGGCCGCCTGCACCTCCAGGCGACCCCGCCGGGCCGGGCCATAGGCACTCTGGCGCGGGGCCGGCGCCGCCGCGTCGACGGTGACGATGGCCGGCAGGCGCACCTGGAGCCGGCGGCGCTGGCCCCGGGGCAGGGCCTGCAGCAGCGTGGCGACGCCCTCCTTGACCTCTTCCACGGCCGCCAGGCCACTGACCAGTGGCCAGCCCAGGCGCTCGGCGAGCAGGTAGGGCAGCAGGCCCGATCCCTCGCCCTGCTCGGCCCGCTCGCCGGCAATCACCAGCTGCGGCCCCGCCGCCTCGAGGGCCTCGGCCAGGGCGGGCAGCACGTCGGCCCCGGCGGGCTGCTCGAGCAGCGACAGGGAATCGAAGCCCATGCCCAGGTAGCCGCGCAGGGCCGACTCGCTACCCTCGTCGAGGCGGCCGGCATGCAGCAGCTCGACCTCGGCGCCGGTCAGGGTATGCGCCAGCTCCACCCCGCGGGCATCCTGGTCGGCGCGCCGGTCGCGCCCGGTCAGCGGATGGCGTCCCACGGAGACCAGCACGGTCACCGCGAGGGATCCCTCATGATGAGACTCAGGCCGCATTGCGCTTCTCCTCCCTTGACTGCTCCACCAGGGCGACCAGGGCCTCGAGCACCTTGGCCGAGTCACCGATCACCGCCAGGTCGGCGCGCTTGATCATGTCGCAGCCGGGATCCATGTTGATGGCCACCACCCTGTCGCAGGTCTGGATGCCCTGCAGATGCTGGATGGCCCCGCTGATGCCCACCGCCACGTAGACCCGGGCGGTGACCCAGGTGCCGGTGGCCCCGACCTGCCGGTCGCGGGCCATGAAGCCATCGTCCACGGCCACCCGGGATGCCCCCTCCGTGGCCCCGAGCACCTCGGCGGCATGATGGAAGGCCGCCCAGTCACCCACGCCGTTGCCGGCGGAGAGGATGAACTCGGCCTCGGAGAGCGCCACCCCGGCGGGGTCGACCGCCACCTGGCCGAGATCCTGGATGCGCGAGAGCTGGACGGGCAGGGCCTCGGGCAGCGCCAGGGGCTCGGCGACATGGCGCGTCTCGCTGACCGGTTCGGCACACTCGGCCAGGGCCAGCACCAGGCGGGGCATGGCGCGCTGGAAATCCACGGTGCCCGCCGCCCCGCGGGCGGTGCAGCGCCAGCCCAGGGGCGCCTCGCCGTCGGCCTCGAGCTGCCAGACGCCGGTGGCCGGACGCTCGCCGAGCCGGGCCGCCAGGCGCCGGCCGAGATCGGCTCCGCCCAGCTTGGAATCCGGCAGCAGCCAGTGCCGCGGGGTCCAGGCCCGGTCCATGGCGACCAGCGCGCCGAGGCGAGCCTCGGGGGCGAAGCCGTCGACCTCGGGCCCGGTGAGATGCAACAGACGGTCGACACCGGCCCCCTCGAAGTCGTCCTCCTTGTGGTCACCGAAGACCACGGTCAGCACCGCCCCGCGAGCCGCCGGATCGGCATCGGCCAGCTGGCGGGCCAGCCCCAGCAGGTCGCGGTCGTGAGCGGTCAGGCGACCGCCCGCCATGTCCGGCACCACGGCCACCAGGAAGGCCGGCGCCTCGATCTCGACCCGCGGCTTGCGCTCGGCGGCCGAGGCCCGAGCCCCAGCCGTGCGCTGGCCCTGCTGGGCCCCGCTGCGATCGATGCGCTTCACGCCCTTGGGCCCGATGAAGCCGACGGCGTGGGGGTTCCGGCGGATCAGGCCCTGGGGCCCCATCCATTCGCTGACCGCCCTCTCGTCGATACCCTGGCCGGCACTTTCTCCAAGTGCCGCCAGCACCTCGAGGTGTTGGGGATGCAGGCGGTTGCGGGCGATCCACTCCTTGCGGGGATCGCGACGTCGGATGTCGCTCATGACACTACCTCCTCGGCCAGCGGACGGGGCGTCCGCGCCTGATCCTTGCCATGCTTGCCCGCGCCGGCCGGCGGCTCGACCAGGGCGTCGGCCACCAGCTCGGCGATATCGCGGACCTCGGCGGCGCTGTCGACCACGCCCTCCAGCATGGCGGTGCACTGGGGGCAGCCCACGGCCACCAGCTCGGCACCGGTCTCGCGCACGTCACCCATGCGCATGTCCGGGATCCGCTGCTTGCCGGGGATGTCGGTGATCGGGGCGCCGCCACCGCCGCCGCAGCACCGCGAGCGGAAGCCGGACCGCTCCATCTCGGCGACCTGGATCCCCAGGGCGCGCAGGACGTTGCGCGGGGCCTCGAATTCGCCGTTGTAGCGGCCCAGGTAGCAGGGATCGTGATAGGTCACGCTGCCGCCCTTCCAGGGCCGGAAGGCCAGGCGACCCGCCTCATGGAGCTCGGCGATGAAGGTGCTGTGGTGGTAGACCCGGTAGTGCCCCCCCAGCTCGCCGTACTCGTTGCCCAGCACGTGGAAGCTGTGCGGGTCACAGGTGACGATCTGCTGGAAGCGGTACTTGGCCAGGGTGGCGATGTTGCGCCTGGCCAGGCTCTGGAAGGTCGCCTCGTCGCCAAGGCGGCGCGCCACGTCGCCACTGTCACGCTCCTCGTTGCCGAGCACGGCGAAGTCGACGCCGGCGGCGCGCAGCACCTTGACCAGCGACCTCAGGGTGCGCTGGTTGCGCATGTCGTAGGCCCCGTCGCCCAGCCACAGCAGCACGTCGACCTGCTGCAGGTCCGCCATCAGCGGCAGTTCCAGGTCGGCGGCCCAGTGCATCCGCGCACCGGGATCGAAGCCGCCGGGGTTGTCGGTGGCGATCAGGTTGTCGAGCACCTCGGCGCCCTTGTTGGGCGTGTTGCCGTGCTCCAGGGTCAGGAAGCGGCGCATGTCGACGATGGCATCGACGTGCTCGATCATCATCGGGCACTCCTCGACGCAGGCCCGGCAGGTGGTGCAGGACCACAGGGTCTCGGCGTCCACCAGGGCCTGGCCCTCGCGCGCCACGATGGGCCCCTGGGCATGGCCTTCGTGCTCGCCCACCGGCTTGCCGGGATAGGGGCTGCCGGCATAGGCGGCGTCGCTGCCGCCGGCCATGCCGACGACCATGTCCTGGATCAGCTTCTTGGGGTTGAGTGGCTGGCCGGCGGCGAAGGCCGGACAGGCCGCCTCGCAGCGACCGCACTGCACGCAGGCATCGAAGCCTAGCAGCTGGTTCCAGGTGAAGTCGCTAGGCGTCTCGACGCCCAGCGGCGCCTCGGGATCGTCCAGGTCCAGGGCCTTGAGGCCGGTGGAGCGCCCGCTTCCGCCCGTCCTGGTGGAAAAGCGCTCGGCCCGACGGTGGAAGGCCAAATGCAGGGCACCGGCGAAGGCGTGCTTCATGGGCCCGCCCCAGGTCATGCCGAAGAACATCTCGCCCAGGCCCCAGACCAGCACGGCCAAGAGCGCCAGTGCCAGGATCCAGCTACCGAAATCCTGAGGCAGCAGGCCCACCGTGGGCAGGGTGATGGCGAAGACGCTCAGCGAGAAGGCCATCAGGCTCTTGGGCAGGCGCATCCACGGGCCCCTGGAGAGCCGTGATGGCGGGTGGCGGCGCCGACGGGCCACGAAGCAGCTGCCGACGAACATGGTCGCGCTGGCGGCGAGCAGCAGCCAGCCGAGCGCGCCCTCGGCGACCTCAGAGCCCAGGCCCAGCCCGTGCACCAGGATCATCAGCACGGCCGCGGCGACGAAGCCGCCGGCGGTGGCCACGTGGGTGTTGGACATCGCCTTGTCGCGGGCCACCACATGGTGAAGATCCACCAGGTAGCGCCGCGGCATGGCGGCGAGCCCCTTGAGCAGGGAGACCCGGGCGGGACGCCCCTGGCGCCACAGGCGGACACGCCGCCCGGCGCCGATCACCGCCAGCGCCAGGGCGGCGGCGATCAGGATCGGCAGGAGGGTATCGAGCATCTCGGCTCACCTCGCAATCTTGGAATTATTGGACGACCCGGTCATCGCGACCGGGTCGTTGAGGCCGCTTGTGTCGACGCCGCGCTCGGCTAGAAGTCCTTGCAGAGGCGCAGGGCGTCGTAGATCGCCGCATGGGTGTTGCGCGGGGCACTGCAGTCACCGAGCCGGAACAGCAGCGGTCCCTCGCCCTCCTCGCTCAGACACGGCTGGGGCTGGATGGCGTAGAGGGCCTCCAGGTCCACCTGGCCCCTGTTGCGGGAGCGGGGCTTCAGGGCGTAGTAGAGGGCCTCGTCGGGTCGCACGCCGTTCTCCACCACCACCTGGTCGACCACGCGCTCCTCCTGGGTGCCGGTGTACTCGTTCTCGAGTACCGCCACCAGGGAATCGCCCTCCCGGTAGACCTTGTGCAGCATCAGGTCGGAGGTCATGATCACCTCCTTCTTATAGAGGCTGCGGTAGTAGGTCGGGAAGGTGGTACCGCCCACCGCCGCACCCGGCTTGATGTCATCGGTGACGATCTCGACCTTGGCCCCCTTGTCGGCCAGGAAGTCCGCCGCGGACATGCCCGAGAACTCGCAGATGGCGTCGTAGATCAGCACGTTCTTGCCCGGCTCGACCCGGCCGTTGAGGATGTCCCAGGTGCTGACCACCAGGCTCTCCTCGGGATTCTCCGCATAGCCCCACTCGGGATGCTGCTCGAGGTAGGGATGCCCCCCGGTCGCCAGCACCACGATGTCCGGGCGCAGGTCCAGGATGGTGGCCTCGTCGGCCCGGGTGCCCAGGCGCTGGTCGACGCCAAGCCGCGCCAGCTCCAGCTGGTACCAGCGGGTGATACCGGCGATCTGGTCACGCTGGGGCGCCTTCGAGGCCGTGGTGATCTGCCCGCCCAGGCTATCGGCGGCCTCGAACAAGGTGACCGCATGGCCCCGCTCGGCGGCGACCCGTGCCGCCTCCATGCCGCCGGGTCCACCGCCGACCACCACGACCGTGCGCGTCGGCCCCTCGGAAGCCTCGATGATGTGCGGCAGGCCCATGTACTCCCGGGAGGTGGCGGCATTCTGGATGCACAGCACGTCCAGCCCCTGGTACTGGCGGTCGATGCAGTAGTTGGCCCCCACGCACTGCTTGATCTGGTCGACCTGGCCCATCTTGATCTTGGCGATCAGGTGCGGGTCGGCGATGTGCGCCCGGGTCATGCCGACCAGGTCGACGTAGCCGCCCTCGAGAATGCGCTCGGCCTGGTTGGGATCCTTGATGTTCTGGGCGTGGATCACCGGCGCCTTGACCACTTCCTTGATGCCGGCGGCCAGGTGCAGGAAGGGCTCCGGCGGATAGGCCATGTTGGGGATGACGTTGGCCAGGGTGTCATGGGTATCGCAGCCCGAGCCGATCACGCCGAAGAAGTCGACCTGGCCGGTGGCGTCGTAGTAGGCGGCGATCTGCTTCATGTCCTCGTGGGACAGGCCGTCCGGATGGAACTCGTCGCCACAGATGCGCATGCCCACCACGAAGTCGTCGCCGACCTCGGCGCGCACCGCCTTGAGCACCTCCATGCCGAAACGCATGCGATTCTCGAAGCTGCCGCCCCACTGGTCCTCGCGCTTGTTGACCCGCGGGCTCCAGAACTGGTCGATCAGGTGCTGGTGGACGGCGGACAGCTCGACGCCGTCCAGCCCCCCTGCCTTCGCCCGCCGCGCGGCCTGGGCGAAGTCGCCGATGATGCGCCAGATGTCCTCCTCCTCGATGGTCTTGCAGGTCGAGCGGTGGACCGGCTCACGGATCCCCGAGGGCGACACCAGGGTCGACCAGTCGAAGCCGTCCCAGCGCGAGCGGCGCCCCATGTGGGTGATCTGGATCATGATCTTGCCGCCATGCTTGTGCACGGCATCGGCGAGGTTCTGGAAGTGCGGGATGATGCGGTCAGTGGCGAGGTTGACCGAGCTCCACCAGCCCTGGGGGCTGTCGATGGAGACCACCGAGGAGCCGCCGCAGATGGAAAGCCCCACGCCGCCCTTGGCCTTCTCCTCGTAGTACTTGACGTAGCGGTCGGTGGTCATGCCGCCGTCGGTGGCATGCACCTCGGCATGGGCGGTGCTGACCACGCGGTTGCGGATGGTCAGGTTGCCGATCTGGATCGGCTGGAAGATCGCGTCGAATGCCATGGTGATGCCTCCTCAGGCCTGCCCGGTGGTAGTGAGCGCGTCGAGCGGACGGGTCACGAAGATTCCGACGTCGCAGCCTTGCTCGGCGCCGCTCTGGGTCTGTTCGGCGACGGTGCGCAGCTCGCTTCCGCGGGCGGCGAGGATCTGGTCCATGGCGCCGGCGAACCAGCCGGTGAACATGTACTCGACGCGGCGGCCCACCTTGCCCAATTGATAGACGAAGGCGCTATGCTCGAGGCGCACCCGGCAGGTCCCCGCCTCGAGGTCGATGGCCTCGGTCACAAACTTGCCCCAGCCGCGCTGGGACAGGCGCTTCATGTAGTGCTCGAAGACCGCCTCGCCCTCGAGGCCGTGGCATTCGGCCTCCTTCTCGCACCAGTGCCAGGCACTCTTGTAGCCGGCCTGATAGAGGATCTCGGCGTACTTCTCGGCGCCCAGCGCCTCTTCCACGGCCACGTGGTTGTTTATGAAGAAGTGCCGGGGCACGTAGAGCATGGGCAGCGCATCGGTGGTCCAGACGCCGGTCTCGGCATCCACGTCAATGGGCAGTTCGGGGGCCATCTTGGTCACGGTGTCACTCACTCGAATTGTTATTGGAAGCGTGGTCAGAGGGTGGGGCGATCATTCGCCCCAGACGTCGCGCAGCACGCGGACCCAGTTCTCGCCCATGATCTTGCGGACCTGGGCTTCGCTGAAGCCACGGCGCGAGAGCGCCTCGGTGAGGTTCCCGAATTCGCCGATGGTGCGAATGCCCTCGGGATTGATGATCTTGCCGAAGCGCGTCAGGCGACGGGCATAGCCCTTGTCGTGGGTCAGCCACTCGAAGAAGGCCTGGTCGTGGCCCTGGGTGAAGTCGGTGCCGATGCCGATGGCATCCTCGCCGACGATGTTCATCACGTACTCGATGGCCTCGACATAGTCGTCGACGGTGGCATCCACCCCGGCCCGCAGGAAGGGCGTGAACATGGTCACGCCGACGAAGCCGCCATGGTCGGCGATGAACTTGAGTTCCGCGTCGGACTTGTTGCGGGGATGCTCCTTGAGCCCGGAGGGCAGGCAGTGGGAGTAGCAGACCGGCTTCTCGGAGGCCTCGATGACCTCGCGGGAGGTGGTCTCGCCGACATGGGAGAGATCGCACATGATGCCCACGCGGTTCATCTCGGCGACGATCTCATGGCCGAAACCGGACAGGCCGCCGTCACGTTCGTAGCAGCCGGTGCCCACGAGATTCTGGGTGTTGTAGCACATCTGCACGATGCCCACGCCGAGCTTCTTGAAGATCTCGACGTAGCCGATCTGGTCCTCGAAGGCATGGGCATTCTGGAAGCCGTAGATGATCCCGGTCTTGCCCTCCTCCTTGGCCCGAGTGATGTCGGCGGCAGTCCGCACCGGGCGCACCAGGTCGCTGGACTCGGCCATCAGGGCATTGCTCCTGACGATATTGTCGACGGTGGCCTGGAAACCCTCCCAGACCGAGACCGTGCAGTTGGCGGCGGTCAGGCCGCCCCTGCGCATGTCCTCGAACAGCTCGCGGTTCCACTTGGCGATAACGAGGCCATCGATGACGATGGCGTCCTGGTGCAGCTCGGCTGGGGTCATGACGGGGCTCCGGAAGAATGCATGAACTTGCCGGCAGCATATCCCTCGCCCCCCGGGGCTCGGCGCCTGGAAGCGACCGGGAAGATTCCAAAAGCGTCATGGCCGTCGCGATCGCGACATGGCGGAAATCGGCAGGCTCCTAGAGCCGGTCGAGGTAGGCGGGACCGCCCAGGTTGTGCATCTGGCGACGAATCCAGGCGCTGCGGCGCAGCACGTGGTCCCCGGGACGGGAGGCGCTCCAGCCGCGGGGATTGGGCAGGATGGCGGCCAGGCGACTGGCCTGGACCACGCTGAGCTGCGACGCGGAGACTCCGAAGTAGTGGCGGGACGCGGCCTCCAGGCCGAAGACGCCGTCATCCCACTCGGCGATATTGAGGTAGACCTCGAGGATCCGCTCCTTGGGCCAGAGCATCTCGATGAGCAGGGTGAACCAGGCCTCCAGGCCCTTGCGTACCCAGCTGCGGTCGGTCCACAGGAAGAGGTTCTTGGCGGTCTGCTGACTGAGGGTACTGGCGCCGCGCAGGTCACCGCCGTTGAGACTGGCGGTCACGGCACGACGCAACTCGACCAGGTCGAAGCCGTGATGCACGGGGAAGCGCTGGTCCTCGGCGGCGATCACCGCCAGCTTGGCCTGGGGGGACAGCGCATCCCAGGGGCGCCACTCCTGGCGGATATCCAGCGACTCGCCGGCGCGCCAGGCCTCCACCTTGCGCTCGAACATCACCATGGAGCCGCCCAGCGGCACCACCCGAAGCATCAGCACCAGCAGGACCGACAGCCCCACCCAGCCCAGCAGGGCGAGTCCCAGGAAACGCGCCACCCGACGCCCCCAGTTGCGCATCAGGCCTCGCTCATATCATGAGCCGCACACTGGCATAGGTGGGCTCTCCACGAGCCTGGGCCAGGGCGTTCATGGCCGCGGACACCGGCTCGATGACCGGCTCGTAGGAGGCGGACTGCAGCAGGGCCGCCGCCTCCTTGCCCAGGGACACGGGCACCAGGTCCACGCGACTGCTGCCCAGCCGCTCGTCCCGGGGCGGGATGCCGAAGTATTCCCGGTAGCACTTGGAGAAGTGCGGCGTGGAGACGAAGCCGCAGGCCGACGACACCTCGATGATCGACATCGCAGTCTGCTTGAGCAGCTGGCGGGCCCGCGTCAGTCGCAGCTTGAGGTAGTAGCGCGACGGCGAGCAGTGCAGATTCTTCTGGAACAGCCGCTCGAGCTGGCGGCGCGAGACGTTCACGTAGTCGGCCAGCTCGTCGAGGCTGATGGGCTCCTCGAGGTTGGCCTCCATCAGCGCGACGATCTCCAGCAGGCGTGGCTGGGTGGTGCCCAGCACGTGCTTGAGCGGCACCCGCTGTTGATCCTGCTCGTTGCGCACCCGATCGTAGATGAACATCTCGGAGATGCCCGCCGCGAGCTCGCGCCCGTGGTCGCGGCCGATCAGGGTCAGCATCATGTCCAGCGGCGCGGTGCCGCCGGAGGAGGTGGCGCGATCGCGGTCGATGGAGAACAGCCGGGTGGTGAGCGCGACCTTGGGGAAGGCCTCCTGCATGGCGGCCAGGCATTCCCAGTGCACGCTGGCCTCGTAGCCGTCGAGCAGCCCCGCCCGGGCCAGGGCCCAGGTCCCCGTGCAGACCGCGCCCAGGCGACGCGACTGCCGGGCCTGGGACTGCAGCCAGGTGACATACTCGCGCGGGACGCTGCGCTGGGGCCCCACCCCGCCGCAGACGATCACCGTGTCCATCGCCAGCGGCACCGTGGTGCCCGCATCCGGGGTGACCTGGAGACCATCGCTGGCCTTCACCGGGGCGCCATCGAGGCTCAGGGTGAACCAGCGATAGAGCTCGCGGCCGGCCAGCTGGTTGGCCATGCGCAAGGGCTCGATGGCCGAGGCCAGGGAAATGAGGGTGAAGTCGTCCATCAGCAGGAAGCCGATAGTCTGGGGGGCGGCGGCAGTGCGTGAGACCTGGGGAGCGGCTGTCATTCGGGTACTCCAGCGCAAGTATCTTTATGCCCTGTCCGTTTGCCATTGCTCTTCGGAATGAGGGCGTTGGGCATGACGGCCGCGTCAGGTGTCGCTGTCAGGCATGCTCACTGCGAAATGTACCCCGCGTGTCGCTTTCTGGCATGTCAAATTTGCCTATCGCCTGGCCGTTCCCGGTGGACTGCGACAATCATGCCGCTCACGACCATCCGCATGTCGCTCCTGGCTACGCGCCGGCAGGGTAACACGCCGCCCCGCAGGGCGGCATGCTCCCGTCAGCGGGTCGCGTGCAGATGCCTGGCGTGGTAGCGCAGATGCTCCTCGATGAAGGTCGCGATGAAGAAATAGCTGTGGTCGTAGCCGGGCTGGCGGCGCAGGGTCAGCGGGTGGTCGTGCTCGGCGCACACGGCCTCGAGGCGCTCTGGGCAGAGCTGCTCCTCGAGGAAGTCGTCGGCCTCGCCCTGATCGATGAAGAGCGGCTGGCTCGAGGCGCCGCGGGCCACCAGCTCGCAGGCATCGTACTGGGTCCAGAGCCCGCGATCCTCACCCAGGTAGCCGGCGAAGGCCTTCTGCCCCCAGGGGCACTCGCTGGGATTGACGACCGGGGAGAAGGCCGACACCGCCCGATAGTGGCCGGGACGCCGCAGCGCCAGGATCAGCGCGCCGTGCCCGCCCATGGAGTGGCCGCTGATCGATTCGCGGCCGTTGACCGGGAAGTGCTGGCGCACCACCGAGGGCAGTTCCTCGGCCACGTAGTCGTACATGCGGTAGTGCTTCTTCCAGGGCTCGCGGGTGGCGTTGACGTAGAAGCCCGCGCCGCTGCCGAAGTCGTAGCTGTCGTCCTCGCCCGGCAGGTTGGTGCCGCGGGGACTGGTGTCGGGGCAGACGATGGCGATGCCGAGCTCGGCCGCCACCCGATGTGCGCCGGCCTTCTGCATGAAGTTCTCATCGGTGCAGGTCAGCCCGGACAGCCACCACATCAGCGGCACGCGCTCGGTCTCCGCCTGGGGCGGCAGGTAGATGGCGAAGTTCATCTCGCAGTCCAGCGCCCGGGAGCGGTGGCGATAGCGCTTGTGCCAGCCACCGAAGCTCTTGTTGGCCGAGACCAGCTCGAGATGTTCGGTCATGGTCATGAATGTTTCTCCTGAAGGCCGGGGAAACCCCAGCCTAACCTGTCACTCATATAGCAGCGAAGAATCGCTGGTCGTTCAGGTGCTGCCTTTCTCGCGCGTCACCCGGCGTCGGACATGAATCGCCTTCCTCGCGCATCACATGGCACCAGGCGCAGGCTATTCGCGCGGCGCCGGGCGCGTATCAGTTGCGCGACACCGGGCGCATGTTAAAAGTGCAGCACGGTGCGGATGCTCTCGCCCCGATGCAGCAGCTCGAAGGCCTCGTTGATCTTCTCGAAGGGCATGTCGTGGGTGATGAAGTCGTCGATGTTGATCTCGCCCTTCATGTAGCGATCCACGTAGCCCGGAAGCTCGGTGCGTCCCTTGACGCCGCCGAAGGCGGAGCCCTTCCAGACCCGGCCGGTGACCAGCTGGAAAGGCCGCGTGGAGATCTCCTCGCCGGCCCCGGCCACGCCGATGATCACCGACTCGCCCCAGCCCTTGTGGCAGCACTCCAGGGCGGAACGCATGACGTTGACGTTGCCGATGCACTCGAAGGAGTAGTCGACGCCGCCGTCGGTCATCTCGACGATCACCTCCTGGATGCTGGCGGCGTGGTCCTTGGGATTGACGAAGTCGGTGGCGCCGAACTGACGCGCGAGCTCGAACTTCTCCGGATTGACGTCGATGGCGATGATGCGGCTGGCCTTGGCCATCTGCGCGCCCTGGATCACCGCCAGGCCGATGGCGCCCAGGCCGAACACCGCCACCGTAGAGCCCGGCTCGACCTTGGCGGTGTTCATCACCGCGCCGATGCCGGTGGTCACGCCGCAGCCGAGCAGGCAGATCTTGTCCAGCGGCGCCTCCTTGGAGACCACCGCCAGCGACACCTCGGGCAGCACGGTGTACTCGCTGAAGGTCGAGCAGCCCATGTAGTGGTGCAGCGGCTTGCCGTCGAGGGATAAGCGTGAGGTGCCGTCGGGCATCACGCCCTTGCCCTGGGTGGCGCGCACCGAGCTGCACAGGTTGGTCTTGCCGGAGAGGCAGAACTTGCACTGGCCGCACTCGGCGGTATAGAGCGGAATGACGTGGTCGCCGGGGCGCACGCTGGTGACGCCCTCGCCCACCTCCTGCACGATGCCGGCGCCTTCGTGGCCCAGCACCGCCGGGAAGTTGCCTTCCGGGTCGGCGCCGGAGAGGGTAAAGGCGTCGGTGTGACAGACGCTGGTGGCGGCCATCTTGACCAGCACCTCGCCGGCCTTCGGGCCTTCGACGTCGATCTCGACCAGTTCCAGGGGCTTGCCGGCTTCCAGGGCGACCGCAGCGCGAGACTTCATGGCATCTTCCTCGTTCGGTGTGTAATGCATCGGGTTACAGTCTAGGCAATCCGCGCCGCCGGGATAAACTGCATCAAACGCAGAACATTATTGTCACACAGCAACAATCGCATCGACAGGAGGCATCATGCAGCGCTGGGATCGGGTCGAGGCCTTCGTCGAGGTGGTGCGCCTGGGCGCCTTCAAGGCCGCGGCCGAGCGCTTGAAGGTCTCGAGCTCTCACGTCAGCCGGCTGGTCAGCCAGCTCGAGAACCAGCTCGGCACCACCCTGCTCTACCGCACCACGCGGCGCATCCGCCTCACCGAGGCCGGCACCCTCTACTACCAGCACTGCCACCACCTGTTCGACGGCTTCCGCGAGGCCGAGGCCGCGATCAAGGACCTGCAGGCGCGCCCCAGCGGCGTGCTGAGCCTGACCTCGGCCACCACCTTCGGGGAGCGCTTCGTGGCGCCGCTGGTCAACGACTTCCAGTGCCGCCACCCGCAGCTGGGCGTGCGGCTGCAGCTGACCAATCGGCAGGTCGACCTGATCGACGAGGGCTTCGACATCGCCATCCGCATGGGCCATCTCGAGGACTCCTCGATGATCGCCCGCCGGCTCTGCGAGCGGCGCGAGTACGTGGTCGGCTCGCCGGCCTACTTCACCCATCGCCCCCAGCCCCACGCCCTCTCCGAGCTCTCCCATCACCGCTGCCTGGTGGGCTCGCGCGACCACTGGCGCTTCGCCGTGGAGGGGGTGCGCCGCGAGGTGCGCATCGAGGGCCCCTGGGAGAGCAACTCGGGGCCGGCGCTGCTGGATGCCGCGCTCAAGGGCCTGGGGCTTGCCCAGCTGCCGGACTACTACGTGGAGCCCCACCTGGCGAGCGGCGAGCTGATCAGCGTGCTCGACGCCTATCGGCACGACGACAGCGCGGTCTGGGCGGTCACCCCACGCCATCGCCACCGTTCGCCGAAGATCCGCCAGTTCATCGACTTCCTGGTCGAGCACCTCCCCGAGCGGCTGCCGCGGCGGCGCTGAGCCCCGCCGAGGGTTCCCGGAATATCCGTCGCCTTGGCAAAGAGCCGCACCGCTTGTCGCCATAAAGGGGCGCACCGAGCGGTCGGACGACGTGGATCGCCACATGAACGGCGAGAGCAACATCGACGCCCTCCCATCACCCACGGCATGCCCTTCGAGAAGATCCACGAGGCCCTCGAGCTGCTGCATCGGGGTGAGAGCATCCGCAGCGTTCTACACTACTGATGGTGGGACAACCGGCAGGTACCGCCAGGCCCACCACGACTCGGGTGATCGCCATACTGACAAGACCACAAGAGGAGCGGAAGCCCATGAGCCTGATGGATACCTTGAAGCGCTGGTTCGGCGGCCAGGGGGCGAGACCCTCGACAACGCCTCAGCAGGGCCGTGAACGACCCGCGACCACCACGGCGACATCTTCCACAGCAGCCACACCCCCCCAGGGAGCCACCACCATGAGCGAGATCAGCATCCATCCGGCCGTGGATAGCGGTGTGCGTGCCGGGAGCGACAGCTTCAACGGCGGCACCCTGCATTGCCACTGTACCGACAACCCCGTCGAAGTGACCGTCGAGGCGCAGTGCGCCCACAATCATGTGTGCGGCTGCACCAAGTGCTGGAAACCCGAGGGGGCCCTGTTCTCGATGGTCGCCGTGGTACCCCGCGACAACCTCAGCGTTACCGCCAACGAGGACAAGCTGGACGTCGTCGACACCTCGGCCGCCATCCAGCGCCATGCCTGCAAGGAGTGCGGGGTTCACATGTTCGGCCGCATCGAGAATACCGACCACCCCTTCCACGGCCTGGACTTCATCCACACGGAACTCTCCGACGACACCGGCTGGGCGGCGCCGGAGTTCGCCGCCTTCGTCTCCTCGATCATCGAGTCGGGCGCCAATCCGGACCACATGGACAAGGTCCGCGGCCAGCTAAAGGCGTTGGGCCTGGAACCCTACGACTGCCTGTCGCCACCGCTGATGGATGCCATCGCCATCCATACGGCCAAGGCCAAGGGAGTCCTGTGACGTCCTCCACCGCCGGTGCCACCCAGAACGCCATCGGGCGCCCCGTGGGGCGCCCGATGGCGTTCCTGCCGCGACGACCTACTTGAAGTTCTTGCGCACCAGCTTGTCGATCTCGCCGACGATGCCGCTGCGAAAGCTCAGCACGCAGATCACGAAGATCGCACCGAGGATCACGCTGACCCAGTTGCCGATCGGCGACTGCGCCAGCTGCGTCTGCAGGCTGACCACCAGGCCGGCACCCACCACGGGGCCGAACAGCGTGCCCACTCCGCCCAGCAGGGTCATCAGGATCACCTCGCCGGACATGTGCCAGTGGGCGTCGGTCAGCGAGGCCAGCTGGAACACCACCGTCTTGGTGGAACCGGCGAGGCCAGCGAGGCCCGCGGAGATGACGAAGGCCACCAGCTTGTAGGCATCAACGTTGTAGCCCAGCGACACCGCCCGGGGCTCGTTCTCGCGAATCGCCTTGAGCACCTGGCCGAAGGGCGAGTGCACGGTACGCTGGATGATCGCGAAGCCGATCACGAAGATCGCCAGCACGAAGTAGTACATCGGCAGGTTGTCGGAGAGGCTGATCAGCCCGAACAGCTCGCCGCGCGGCACGCCGTGCAGGCCGTCCTCGCCCCCGGTGAAGGGCGCCTGGATGAAGAAGAAGTACACCATCTGCGCCAGCGCCAGGGTCACCATGGCGAAGTAGATGCCCTGGCGACGGATCGACAGCACGCCGAAGAAGGTGCCGAGCACCACCGCCGCCAGGGTACCGATCAGGATGCCGGCCTCCGGCGTCAGGCCCGGGTAGCTCGAGAGCATGATGCCGGTGAAGTAGCCCCCGGTGGCCAGGAAGGCCGCATGGCCGAAGGAGAGCAACCCGGCATAGCCCAGCAGCAGGTTGAAGGCGCAGGCGAAAAGCGCGAAGCACAGCACCTTCATCAGGAACACCGGGTAGATGGCGAGCGGGGCCAGCAGGGCCAGCGCCAGCAGCACCAGGTAGAGCAGGTTGCGCCGCAACCGCGCGCTGCGCTGACGCTGCATGGCGGGGGTCAGGGAGTGGGTCGTAGCCATGGCGTCATGCCTCCTTGCCGAAGAGACCCGAGGGGCGCAGCAGCAGCACCAGGATCATCACCAGGAAGATCACGGTGTTGGCCGCCTCGGGGTAGTAGACCTTGGTGAGGCCCTCGATCAGGCCCATGGCGAGACCGGTGAGGATCGCGCCGAGGATCGACCCCATGCCGCCGATCACCACCACCGCGAAGACCACGATCAAAAGGCTCGAGCCCATGGTCGGCGAGACCGGATAGAGGGGTGCGGCCAGCACCCCGGCGAAGGCGGCCAGCGCCACGCCGAAGCCGTAGGTCAGGGTGATCAGCTGCGGCACGTTCACGCCGAAGGCCTGCATCAGCGCGGGGTTCTCGGTGCCGGCGCGCAGGTAGGCCCCGAGGCGGGTGCGCTCGATGATGAACCAGGTGCCGCCGCAGACCACCAGCGCCGCCACCAGCACCCAGGCGCGATAGGTCGGCAGGAACATGAAGCCGAGGTTCAGGCCGCCCTGGAGCGCCTCGGGGGTGGGATAGCTCGACCCCGAGACCCCGAAGATGTTGATCAGAGTGCCCTCGAAGATCAGCGCCAGGCCGTAGGTGAGCAGCAGCCCGTAGAGATGGTCGAGGTGGGCGATGCGCCTGAGGATCAGCCGCTCGAGCACCGCCCCCAGGGTCCCCACCACCAGCGGCACCAGCAGCAGCGCGGCCCAGTAGTTGATGCCCAGGTACTCCAGGGCCAGCATCGCCGCGAAGGCGCCCAGCATGTACTGGGCTCCGTGGGCAAAGTTGATGATCTTCAACAACCCGAAGATCACCGCCAGCCCCAGGCTCAGCAGGGCATAGAAGGCACCGTTGATCAGGCCCAGCATCAGCTGGCCCATGAACACCGCCAACGGCACCCCGAATATCATCGTCATGTCACGTTCCTCCCGTCAGAGGGGCGGCGGCCGTGGCCGCCGCCCTGCCTCGACCCGCTCAGTTCTGCACCAGCTTGCACTGGCTCTCGGCGAGCGGGCGGTAGGCCTCTTCGGCGGGGATGGTGCTCTTGATCTCGTAGAGGTCCCACTCGCCGGTAGACTCTTCCGGCGACTTCACCTCGGCGAGGTACATGTCGTGGACCATGCGGCCATCCTCGCGGATGCGGCCGTTGCGGGCGAAGAAGTCCTCGACGGGCGTCTCGGCCATCTGGGCGCGGACCGCCTGGCTCTCGTCGGTGCCGGCGGCTTCCACGGCGTTCAGATAGTGCATGGTGCTGGAGTAGACGCCGGCCTGGACCATGGTCGGCATCCGGCCCACGCGCTCGAAGTAGCGCTCGGCCCATTCGCGGGACTGCTCGTCCATGTTCCAGTACCAGCCGGTGGTGAGCAGCAGGCCCTGGGTGGACTCGAGGCCCATGGCGTGGACGTCGTTGAGGAAGATCAGCAGGCCGGCGAGCTGCTGGCCGGATTGCACCAGGCCGAACTGGCTGGCGGTCTTGATGGCGTTGACGGTATCGGAGCCGGCGTTGGCCAGGCCGACGATCTTGGCGCCGGAGCCCTGGGCCTGCAGGATATAGGAGGAGAAGTCGCTGGTCGGGAAGGGATGGCGCACGCCGCCGATGATCTCGCCGCCGTTCTCTTCCACCACCTTGGTCACGTCGGCCTCCAGGGCATGGCCGAAGGCGTAGTCGGCGGTAAGCATGAACCAGGTATCGCCGCCCTGGTCGACGACCGCCTTGGCGGTGCCGTTGGCCAGCGGGTAGGTGTCGTAGACCCAGTGGAGGTGATTCGGCGTGCAGTGCTCGTTGGTGATGCTCGAGGCCGCGGAGCCGGAGATGATCGCGAGGCTTCCCGCCTCCTCCAGCACCTTGCTCACGGCGATGGAGACCGAGGAGGCCACCATGCCGGCGACGAGGTCGACGTTCTCCTGGTCGACCCAGCCGCGCACGGTGTTGGCGCCCACGTCGGCGCTGTTGCGATCATCGGCGCTGAACACCTCGATCGGCACGCCGTTGACCTCGCCGCCGATGTCCTCGACGGCCATCTTCAGCGCCTCGAGGCCGCCGGGACCGGCCAGGTCGCGATAGGTGCCGGACATGTCGGCGAGGTAGCCGATGCGGACCGCGTCGTCGCTCATCTGGGCCTGGGCGGAGCCGGCGACCAGGGTGGCGGCGGCGAGGGCGATGCTGCTGGCGAGCGTCTTTCTGTTGAAGGTCATGATCATCTCCGTGGCCCGGTGGGCCCTTTGTTGTTGTCGATGCGGATGCTTGTCGATACGAGTGCTTGCGGTGCAGAGACCGAGGGCCGGCGGCGCGCCGTCAGACCCCCAGCAGGGTGTTGAGGTGCTCGCGTCGAGCGGGCAGCTCGGCGGCGCTGATCTCCTCGATGATGCGGCCGTGTTCCATCACGAAGTGACGGTCGGCCAGGGGCGCGGCGAAGCGGAAGTTCTGCTCCACCAGCACGATGGTCATGCCGCGCTCCTTGAGCTTGATCAGCACCTCGCCCAGCGCCAGGACGATGACCGGCGCCAGCCCCTCGGTGATCTCGTCGAGCAGCAGCATCCGGGCGCCGGTGCGCAGGATGCGGGCCATGGCCAGCATCTGCTGCTCGCCGCCGGAGAGCCGGGTGCCCTGGCTGCGGCGTCGCTCGTAGAGGTTCGGGAACATGGCATAGATCTCGTCGATCCCCATGCCACCGCTGCGTACCGTGGGCGGCAGCAGCAGGTTCTCCTCGACGTCGAGGCTTGAGAAGATGCCGCGCTCCTCGGGGCAATAGCCCACGCCGAGCCGCGGGATGCGATGCGGCTTCATGTCGAGGGTCTCGGTGCCGTTGATCACGATCGAGCCGGTGCGCCGGCCGACCATGTTCATGATCGACTTGAGGGTGGTGCTGCGCCCGGCGCCGTTGCGCCCCAACAGGGTCACCAGCTCGCCGCGCCTCACGTCGATGTCGACGCCATGCAGGATGTGCGACTCGCCGTAGAAGGCATGCAGGTCGCTGATGCGCAGCATCTCGGCCCCGTCCCGATCCTGGTATTCGCCGAGCGTCTGTGCTGCCTGGCTCATGCGCTGGCCTCCTCTTGTGTCTCGGCATCGCTGCCCATGTAGGCCTCTCGCACCCGCGGGTCGCGGGAGACGCTCTGGTAGTCGCCCTCGGCGAGCACGCTGCCGCGGGCCAGCACGGTGATGCGATCGCACAGGCGGCTGACCACGCTGAGGTTGTGCTCCACCATCAGCACGGTGCGGCCCTTGGCGACCCGCCGGATCAGCTCGACGATGCGGTCGACGTCCTCGGCGCCCATGCCCTGGGTCGGCTCGTCGAGCAGCATCAGCGTGGGATCCAGCGCCAGGGTGGTCGCCACCTCCAGCGCCCGCTTGCGCCCGTAGGGCATCTCCACGGTGAGCACGTCGGCGTACTCCTTGAGGCCGACCTCGTCGAGCAGCTCGATGGCCCGCTCGTTCAAGTGCTCGAGGCTCTTCTCGGACTTCCAGAAGTGAAAGGAGGTGCCGAGGCGGCGCTGCAGCGCCACCCGCACGTTCTCCATGGCGGTCATGTGCGCAAACACCGCCGAGATCTGGAAGGAGCGCACCAGGCCGAGCCGGGCGATCTCGTTGGCCCGCATGTTGGTGATCGGCTTGCCGCGATAGAGGATCTCGCCGCGTGTGGGCGGCAGAAACTTGGTGAGCAGATTGAAGACGGTGGTCTTGCCGGCCCCGTTGGGGCCGATCAGGGCGTGGATGTGCCCCTCCCGGACCCGCAGATTGACGTCGTCCACGGCGGTAAAGCCGCGAAACTCCTTGGTCAACCCGCGAGTTTCCAGTATGAACTCCTGGGTCATGGTGGGTCCTCTCTGGATCGCTGGCGCGATCCGCCGTGGATGCTGTTGTCGTTGTTGTCGGCTGTTGTCGTTGTTGTGGCGGTGCCGGCATCGAGGGCCCGTGATGCCAGATCACGCGACCCCGGAGAACACTCTGCACTTTACGTTAACGTAAGCTAGAGGAGCCGAAGCGGCGGGGCAACAGGAGAACGCCGGAACTCGACCAATGGTGTAGACGCCCGCGCTATCAATAGCTTGCAAACTATGTAAGCCAAAAAAAACGCGATGCCCCCGTCGGGGGCATCGCGCCTGTTCTGCTCGGCGACCCGCCGGGCCGCACCGCTCACGACTTCGTCGCGGATCGAGTCGCCGTCAGCACTCGATGGCGTTGACCGCGAGACCGCCCTTGGAGGTCTCCTTGTACTTATCCTGCATGTCGGCGCCGGTGTCGCGCATGGTGCGGATCGCCTTGTCCAGCGAGATGAAGTGCTCGCCGTCGCCGCGCAGCGCCATCTGGGCGGCGTTGATCGCCTTGACCGAGGCGATGGCGTTGCGCTCGATGCAGGGTACCTGCACCAGCCCGCCGACGGGGTCGCAGGTGAGCCCCAGGTTGTGCTCCAGGCCGATCTCGGCGGCATTCTCCACCTGGCCCGGCGTGCCGCCCAGCACCTCGGTCAGCCCCGCCGCCGCCATGGCGCAGGCCGAGCCCACCTCGCCCTGGCAGCCTACCTCGGCGCCGGAGATGGAGGCGTTCTTCTTGCACAGGATGCCCACCGCGGCGGCGGTCATCAGGAAGTCGACCACGCAGCGCTCGTCGGCCTCGGGCTGAAACTTCATGTAGTAGTGCAGCACCGCCGGGATGATGCCCGCCGCGCCATTGGTGGGCGCGGTGACCATGCGTCCACCGGCGGCGTTCTCCTCGTTGACCGCCAGGGCGAAGACGTTGACCCAGTCCATCGCCGAGAAGGTGGAGGCGATCAGGCTGCGATCGTCGTCCATGGACTCGAGGCGACGGTGCAGGGCGGCGGCGCGGCGCCGGACCTCGAGCCCGCCGGGCAGGATGCCCTCGGCGGCCAACCCCTGATCGACGCAGGCCTGCATGGCCCCCCAGATGCGCCACAGCTCGGCGCGGACCTCGGCCTCGCTGCGCCAGGCCTTCTCGTTCTCCATCATCAGCTCGCTGATGCGCAGACCGTGCAGCCGGCACAGCGCCAGCAGCTCGGCGGCGCTGTTGAAGTCATACGGCAGCGCCGTGGTGTCGGCGTCCAGCTCGCCGCTGGCGGCCTGCGCCTCGTCGATCACGAAGCCGCCGCCCACCGAGTAGAAGACGTTGCGGTAGAGCTCCTCGGCGTGGCCGTGAGCCACCAGGGTCATGGCGTTGGGATGGTAGGGCAGGCTCTCGTCATGCCACTGCAGGTCCCGGGTCCAGCGGAAGGGGATCGCCAGGCGTCCGTCGAGCATCAGCGCCTGAGACTCGAGCAGCTCCTCGATGCACGGCGAGACGATCGCCGGATCGATGTGCTGGGGGCGCTCGCCCATCAGCCCCATGATGATGGCACGATCGGTACCGTGCCCTTTGCCGGTGGCCGAGAGCGAGCCGTGCAGGTGCACCTCGATGCGCGCCACGCGCTCGAGCAGCTCGCGGCGCTTGAGCACCTGCACGAAGTCGTAGGCGGCCTGCATGGGGCCGACGGTATGGGAGCTGGACGGCCCGATGCCGATCTTGAACAGGTCGAAGACGCTGATTGCCATGATGATGCCTCGTGTCTGGGCCGGCGTTCCGGCGTTCCGGCGTTCCGGCGTTCCGGGCCAGCGGCCGCCTGATCGTTCATCAGACAGTTAAACTAAAGCCACTCGACGCCTGCCGATAGATGGCCTCATCATGGCGGCGAACCGACGCCCCGACAATCGAGAATATCTGGCCTACGGTATAGAATGACTAAACCATGAACTCGCATCTCAACGCCCAGACCCATGCCGGACTGAAGGTCTTCGCCGTCAGCGCTCGCCACCTCTCCTTCACCCGGGCGGCCGAGGAGCTGCACGTGACCACCGGCGCGGTGAGCCAGCAGATCAAGCAGCTCGAGCAGCGGCTGGGATTCAAGCTGTTTCGCCGCCGGCCGCGTCGACTGGAGCTGACCGAGGAGGGCCGGCGCCTGGCGGCGGTGGTCGACGAGGCCTATCAGGCGGTGGGGCTGGAGGTGCGGCGGCTGCGCAGCGGCGTGATGAGCGGGGTGATCCGGCTGCGCTCGGTGCCCTCCTTCCTGCAAAACTGGCTGATGCCCCGCCTGCCCCGACTGCAGGCGCGCTTCCCCGACATCGAACTGCACGTCACCGCCGAGGACAGCAGCGTCTCGCTGCGCGACGGCGACTTCGACCTGGCGCTGGACCTGAACGATGGCCACGCCCCCGGACTCGCCATCACGCCGCTGATGGAGGAGCGGATCTTCCCGGTCTGCGCGCCCGCCCTGCTGCGGGGCCGACCGCCCCTGCGCCATCCCGCCGACCTGGCCTGGTACCCGCTGCTGCATGACGTCACGGCCTGGCGGGGCAGCCACGAGCATGCCGAGTGGGAGCGCTACCTCGAGGCCATCGCGGCGCCGCCCCTCAACCTGCGCCGGGGCTATACCTTCAACCGCCACCACCTGACCATGGCGGCGGCCATCGCCGGCATGGGGGTCGCCATCGCCCGCCAGACCCTGATCCGCGGAGAGCTCGGCAGCGGCGCCCTGATCGCGCCCTTCGCCCAGCGCGTGCCGACCGGCATGCGCTACGGCATCGTCCATGCCCCGGGGGCGCTGGACGATCGCCGGGTCGCCGCGGTGCACGACTGGCTCGTCGAGGAGGCCCGGCGCGCCTCCGACGGCACGGAATAGACGCGTCGGAATCGACGCGGCGGAATCGATAGGCAGGCGGGGGCGACCCGAGTATCATATACATTCACCAATGAATGTGATTTGCCCCGAGACGCCCATGCCACGCCACCTCCCCCCCGAAGCGCCCACGCCCATCGACTTTCGCGCCACCAGCCTGCGCGCCCTGCTGTATATTGTCCTGATCGGCCTGCTGATGCAGGGCGTGATGATCGAGGCGCTCGGACTCGAGGGCCAGAAGTTCTCCGAGCGCGGCTTCATCGAGCCCGCCCAGTCGCTGCTGCTCGCCGCCAGCGCCGGCCTGGCACTCTACGTGCGCCTGACGAGCCCGCGGCTGACGCATGTCTCCCTGCTGCTGCTGGCCCTGCCGCTCGCCTCGCTGATTCGCGAGCAGGATGCCTGGCTGGATGCCTGGGTGTTCGATGGCGCCTGGCAGGCGCTGGTCGCACTGGTGGTGCTGCCCATCCTGTTCGTGGTGATCCGCGGCCGCCACGCCTTCGCCCGCGAGTTCGCGCGCTATGCCAACAGCTTCTCATTCGGCCTGTTCGCCGCGGGCTTCCTGACCACCTACGTCTACTCGCGGCTCTTCGGGCGCAGCGAGATGTGGCAGGCGATCCTCGGCGACGCCTACCTGCGCACCTTCAAGGACGCCGCCGAGGAGGTCACCGAGCTGTTCGGCTATACCCTGCTGTTCATCGCCATGATCGAGCTGGTGCTGCTGGTGCGCCGCTGGGGCCGCCTGGCCGCCGACTGAGGCGCGCCTGTGCCGGCCGATCCGGCCCGCACGGCGGCGCCTTCCCATGAGGCTTTCTCGTGCCTCTCCTTGTGACGCCCCCTCTTGACGCCCCGCGTCACCCCCCGAGCAGTTCCCCCATTGACGATGCTCACAAACGACGACGCCCGCAGCCAGGGGCTGCGGGCGTCGTCGTGAGCGAAGGCCGGCGGCTTACTCGTCGAGGAAGGAGCGCAGCGGCTCCGAGCGCGACGGATGGCGCAGCTTGCGCAGCGCCTTGGCCTCGATCTGGCGGATCCGCTCGCGGGTCACGTCGAACTGCTTGCCGACCTCCTCGAGGGTGTGGTCGGTGTTCATGTCGATGCCGAAACGCATCCGCAGCACCTTGGCCTCACGGGCGGTGAGGCCGCCGAGCACGTTACGGGTGGCCTCGATCAGCCCCTCGCCGGTCGCCGAGTCGATGGGCAGCAGGATGGTGCCGTCCTCGATGAAGTCGCCCAGGTGGGAGTCGTCATCGTCGCCGATGGGCGTCTCCATGGAGATCGGCTCCTTGGCGATCTTGAGCACCTTGCGGACCTTGTCCTCGGGCATCTCGAGACGCTCGCCGAGCTCCTCGGGCGTCGGCTCGCGACCCATCTCCTGCAGCATCTGCCGCGACACGCGATTGAGCTTGTTGATGGTCTCGATCATGTGCACCGGGATACGGATGGTGCGGGCCTGGTCGGCGATCGAGCGCGTGATCGCCTGCCGGATCCACCAGGTGGCATAGGTCGAGAACTTGTAGCCGCGACGATATTCGAACTTGTCGACGGCCTTCATCAGGCCGATATTGCCCTCCTGGATCAGGTCCAGGAACTGCAGGCCGCGGTTGGTGTACTTCTTGGCGATCGAGATCACCAGGCGCAGGTTGGCCTCGACCATCTCCTTCTTGGCCCTTCGCGCCTTGGCCTCGCCGATGGAGAGCCGACGGTTGACCTCCTTGATCTCGGTCACCGCCAGCTGAATCATCTCTTCCTCGAAGGCGATCTTGCGCTGGGAGCGCTGGATATCGCCGCGCAGCGGCTCCAGGCGCGCCGCATACTTCGGATTGGCGGCGCCGAACTCGTCGAGCCACTCGAGACGCGATTCGCTGCCCGGGAAGGCCTTGATGAAGGTCTTGCGCGGCACCTTGGCCTTCTTCACGCACAGCTGCATGATGGCCTTTTCCTGGGCGCGCACCTGCTCGACGCTGATGCGCACCTGACCGACCAGGCGCTCGAAGTGCTTGGGCACCAGCTTGATCGGCGAGAAAAGCTGCGCCAGGCGAGCGAGCTCTTCCTGGGCGGGCTTCGCGCTGCGACCGTGGGCCTCGATGGCCGCCTGAGCCGCGGCGTTCTGCTCACGAATCTGTTCGAAGCGGGCGCGGGCCTCCTCGGGATCGGGGCCGCCGACGCTCTCTTCCTCCGCCTCGGCATCCTCGTCGTCCTCGGCATCGCCCTCGGACTCGTCGCGGGGCTCCTCCTCGGGCACTTCCGCTTCCGCGACGCCGGGGATCCCCTCGTCGGGGTCGATGAAGCCCGAGAACAGGTCGGAGAGGCGACCGGGCGCCTCCTCGTCCTGAGTGGCATCGTAGGCGTCGAGAATGGAGTCGACCGCGCCGGGCAGGTAGGCCAGCGCCGACATCACCTCGCGGGTGCCCTCCTCGATCCGCTTGGCAATCTCGATCTCGCCCTCGCGGGTCAGGAGTTCGACGGTGCCCATCTCGCGCATGTACATGCGCACGGGGTCGGTGGTACGACCCACGTCGCTCTCCACCGCGGCGAGCGCGGCGACGGCCTCTTCGGCGGCCGACTCGTCGGTGGAGTGATCCGACATCATCAGGGTATCTTCATCGGGGGCTTCCTCGACGACGCTGATGCCCATGTCATTGATCATGCCGATGATATCTTCCACCTGATCCGGGTCGGCGATATCCTCGGGAAGGTGGTCGTTGACCTCGGCATAGGTCAGGAAGCCCTGTTCCTTGCCGCGCGCGATCAACTCCTTCAGACGTGACTGCTGCTGCGCATTTCCAGCCATAGAAACCCTATCTCGACGAAGAAGAATGAAGCACCTGAAGTACTGAGGCGGTGAAAACTCGATAAGCCGGAAAGTATAGCGGGTAAGGCCGCCTTCCTGCCAGTTCGGTGTATTTGCGCGGTCATTCAGGTGTGTTAGGTTGTGAGGTTGCGCCTTCCAAAGACAGCTTCCTCGTATGTGGTGATGGTGGCAGAAAATTCAACCCCCGCTACCACCGCCGGCGCGATCGCGACCCTGCGCTGCCTCACCCCTTCGGGTCGGCGAGCAGCGTCATCAGTCGCTGCCGATCCTCCTGCGACAGCCGCTCGCCCCTCTGCTGCTTGGACAGCAGGGCATCGACTTCCTCCTGACGCGTCGACCTCAGTCGGTGGCGCTGGAAATGCTCGACCAGCCCGTCCAGCTCGGCGGCTCGCGCCCCGGGGGGAATCAGCAGTTCTCGGCGCGCCAGCGCGGCCAGCCGCTCTCCCTCGGGCGTGCCGTGAAAGTGGGCCAGCAGCACCTGGGCGCTGCGGTAGCGACCCGCCCGCAAGAGCCGCTCGACCTCGCGACACAGCCGCGCCTCCGGGTCCGCCTCGGGGTACCAGTCAGCCGCGTCGGGCAGGCGCTCCACCAGCCGCGGCTCGTGCACCAGCAGCTGCAGGACGCGCCCCATCAGGCTCAGGGCCTGCCTCCCCTTGCCCGGCGCCGGGCGCGCCTCGCGCCCCTCGTCCTCGGGGCGCCACTCGGCCTCCGGCGCCAGGGGCGGCTCGCTCGGCGGCACCTCGACGGGCGCGACCAGCGCCTCGAAGCGCGACTGGTCGACGCCGGTGCGCCGCGAGAGCTCCCCCAGCAGCAGCGACTTCAACACGCCCTCCGGCAGCTTGCCGATGGCCGCGAGCACCTGGCTCGCGAAGCGCTCGCGCGCCTCGATCGTCGCCAGATCGCGCCCCTCGGCCGCGTGATCGAAGAGAAACTCCGACAGCGGGCTGGCGCAGGTGATGCGATCCTCGAAGGCCTCCGGCCCCTCGCGGCGCACCAGGGTATCCGGATCCTCCCCCTCGGGGAGGAACATGAAGCGTGCCTGGCGACCGTCGATCATCTGCGGCAGCACCGTCTCCAGCGCCCGGGTGGCGGCCTGACGGCCGGCGCGATCGCCGTCGAAGCAGAACACCACCTCGCCGACCATGCGGAACAGCCGACTCAGGTGCTCCTCGCTGGTCGAGGTGCCAAGCGTCGCCACGGCGTTGCGGATGCCGAACTGGGCCAGCGCCACCACGTCCATGTAGCCCTCGACGATCACCACCCTCTCGAGCCGCGAATTGGCCTGGCGCGCCTCATAGAGGCCGTAGAGCTCGCGCCCCTTGTGGAACACCGGCGTCTCGGGGGAGTTGAGGTACTTGGGCTTGGCATCGCCCAGCACACGGCCGCCGAAGGCGATGGTGCGCCCGCGAATATCGCGGATCGGGAACATCACCCGGTCGCGGAAGCGGTCGTAGGTGCGCCCGCTGTCCTCGTGATGCACCAGCAGGCCGTACTCGATCTGCACCGCCTCGGCGATGCCGCGCTCGGAGAGGTGGCGCTTGAGCGCTTCCCAACCGGCCGGCGCGCAGCCGATGCCGAAGGTCTGCTGGACCTCCGGCGACAGCCCGCGATCGGCCAGATAGCGGCGGGCCTTCTCGCCCTCCGGCATCTTCAGCCGCTCACGGAAGAAGCTGGCCGACAGCTCCAGCAGGTTGACCCCCTCCTTGCGCTTGCGCTCGCGGGCCTGGGCCCGCGGGTCGTCGGCACCCTCGCGGGGCACCTCCATGCCGAGCCGGCCGGCCAGCTGTTCCACGGCCTCGGGAAAGCGCAGCTTGTCGTACTCCATCAGGAAGCGCAGGGCATTGCCGTGGGCGCCGCAGCCGAAGCAGTGATAGAACTGCTTGTCGGCGCTGACGGTGAACGACGGCGACTTCTCCTGATGGAAGGGGCAGAGCCCGGAGTGGTTGCGACCGGCCTTCTTGAGCTTCACGCGCTCGCCGACCACCTCGACCACGTCGACGCGGGCCAGGAGATCATCGATGAAACGCTGGGGGATCTGACCGGACATGCGGGAAACCTGCGGGAAGCGGGAGGAGGCGACAAAAACAAGCGGCCACCGTTAGGCGGCCGCTTGGCGTCCCTCTTGAGACGGCATGGGCCGGATGCCCTCACCGACTCCAGTACGGATCAATAGAGCCGTTCGAAACGCTTGCGCTCACGCTGAAGCTTCTTGGCATGGCGCTTGACGGCCGCGGCCGCCTTACGCTTGCGCTCTGCGGTCGGCTTCTCGTACTGCTCGCGACGACGCACTTCCGAGAGGACACCGGCCTTTTCACAGGAACGCTTGAAGCGACGCAGCGCGACGTCAAACGGCTCGTTATCACGTACTTTGACAGAAGGCATTAAGCACTCACCTACCTTGGGTAACTTGAGTTCGGTTTGTACGCACACCCGGTGGGGTCCGTCACCACCACGAAACACGCCCCGGAATCGCCAGGCGAACCGGAACGATGCGTGAATACGCGGGGAATGGCCCCTGGGTGCACGACCCAGTCTTGCAGCGGACAGTATTCTAGTCGTCCGACCGAGCTCGTGCAAATCGTTTCCCTGCTGCCGACAGGGGACAAAATGCGTAGAATGCCGCCATCCACGCATTACCGAGCCGATATCATGCGCGTACTGGGCATCGAGACCTCCTGCGACGAGACCGGCGTCGCCCTCTTCGACACCGAGCGCGGCCTCGTCGCCGACGCCCTCTACAGCCAGATCGCCATGCACGCCGAGTACGGTGGCGTGGTGCCGGAACTCGCTTCCCGCGACCACACTCGCCGGCTGCTGCCGCTGATCCAGCAGGTGTTGGACAAGGCCGGTCTGACCCGCGGCGAGCTCGACGCCATCGCCTACACCGCCGGCCCCGGCCTGGTCGGCGCGCTGATGGTCGGCGCCAGCACCGCCCACGGCATGGCCCGGGCGCTGGACATCCCGGTGCTCGGCGTCCACCACATGGAGGGCCACTTGCTGGCCCCCATGCTGGAGGACGAGCCGCCCGGCTTCCCCTTCGTGGCGCTGCTGGTCTCCGGCGGCCACACCCAGCTGGTCGAGGTGCAGGGGCTGGGTCGCTACCGCCTGCTCGGCGAGTCGGTGGACGACGCGGCGGGCGAGGCCTTCGACAAGGCGGCCAAGATGCTCGGGCTCGCTTACCCCGGCGGCCCCCAAGTGGCGCGCCTCGCCGAGCAGGGCGACCCCAAGCGGCTGCGCTTCCCGCGGCCCATGACCGACCGCCCGGGCCTGAACTTCAGCTTCTCGGGGCTCAAGACCCACACCCTGACCGCCATCCGCCAGCTGGAGCGCGCCGGCGAGCTCGACGACCAGGCCCGTGCCGACGTGGCCCGCGCCTTCGAGGAGGCGGTGGTCGACACCCTGGTGATCAAGTGCCGCCGCGCCCTCGACCAGACGGGCCTCAAGCGCCTGGTGGTGGCCGGCGGCGTGAGTGCCAACGTGCGGCTGCGCGAGCGACTGGAGCGCGAATGCGCCAAGCGCGACGCCCGGGCCTACTATCCGCGCGGACGCTTCTGCACCGACAACGGGGCGATGATTGCCTACGTGGGGGCTCAGCGCCTGCTGGCCGGCGAGCACGACGAGACCGGCATCATGAAGGCGGTGCCACGCTGGCCGATGGATGAGCTTCAGGCGCCCGCCAAGGCGTGAAAACCACGATGATCGCGCTCTTTACGGTCCCAGCGCCCAGCGCCTGCTGGCCGGGGAGCATGACGAGACCGGCATCATGAAGGCGGTACCGCGCTGGCCGATGGACGGCCTGGAAGCTCCCGCCGCACGCACGCGGTAAAGGCCGCGCAACAAGACTCGCGACCCCGGGAACGAAACCCTGCCACTTCGCTTGCCGCCTGCACGTCGGGGCACAACATAATCCCTCACGGGTGCCCCTCACTCGACGTCCCTGTCGATTGACGTGCGCGGCTGCGCTCGTTGCCAGCGTCCCCGGGTATATATCGCGTCGTTTCGTTGCCCGGCCTTCCGACATCGGGCACCTTACAGCCCTGACTCCTCACCGCGTCTGAGACGGCGGATATTGAGCGCGTGGCGACCGAGCACCAGCA
Organism: Halomonas pelophila; assembly: GCF_040196315.1. Lineage (NCBI taxonomy): Bacteria > Pseudomonadati > Pseudomonadota > Gammaproteobacteria > Oceanospirillales > Halomonadaceae > Halomonas > Halomonas pelophila. The sequence continues at coordinate 109,612 of NZ_JBEGCI010000006.1, read as the reverse complement.
GCGTGAAGACCATCACCACCCCCACGAACTCCGGCGCCAGCCAGATACTGGCCAGCGGGGCCATGGCGGCGCTCGCCAGCGACGCCACGGCCGCGGTGCGCACCCGCCAGGCCAGCAGGGTCCAGAGCGCGGCGCAGCAGAGCGCCACCCAGGGAGTGAGGACCAGCATCACACCGAACGCGCTGGCCACCCCCTTGCCGCCGCGAAAGCGGTGCCAGGCCGGATAGGCATGCCCCAGTAGCACGCCGAGCCCGACGAGACCCAGCCCCCAGGGCGGCAGGCCGACACCCATGGCGAGCCACAGCACCGGCATGCCCTTGATCACGTCGACGAGCAGGGTAGCCAGGGCGAGGCGCGGGCCGTACAGGCGCAGCACGTTGGAGAAGCCCGGATTGGCTGAGCCGGCGAGTCGCGGATCGCCCACGCCGGCCCATCGACACACCGCGAGGGCGCCGAGCCAGGTGCCGCTGAGATAGCCGATCGCCATCAGCGGCAGGATGAGGTCGAGTGGCGCCTCCACGGGCGGGCTCCTCCGGGGTGATGCCTCGATTCTGCCAGCCAGGGGCCAGGGACGACAGGCCGGCGGCCTGCAGTGTCGCCGGGCAGCGCGCTGGCGTACAATCTGGCGCCTGCAGGCGGACCCTCGCCTATCCTGTCCGCATCAACCAGGTCCGCAACGACCGAGGCCACAACAACCAATGACCGGGGAGCCCCGATGGATCTTGTGCTGATCGACGCGCTCGAGGTGGATACCGTGATCGGCGTCTACGACTGGGAGCGCACCATCACCCAGACGCTGCGCCTCGACCTGGCGCTGGGCACCGATATCCGTCCCGCCGCGGCGGGCGACGACATCGCCCAGACCCTGGACTACGCCGCCATCAGCGAGCGCATCGCCGGCTTCGCCAGGGAGCATCAGTTTGCCCTGGTGGAGACCTTCGCCGAGCGCCTGGCCGAGACCCTGCGCGCCGAGTTCGCCATCGCCTGGCTGCGCCTGACCGTGCGCAAGCCCGGCGCCGTGGCGGCGGCCAGCGCGGTGGGGGTCTCCATCGAGCGCGGCACCCGACCGGGAGACGCCTGATGGCCCGGGTTACCGTCAGCATCGGCAGCAACATCGAACGCGAGCATCACGTCCTGGCCTGCCTCGACGCGCTGGCAGAGACCTTCGGGGCGCTCGATGTCTCGCGGGTCTTCGAGAGCGAGCCGGTGGGCTTCGAGGACGGTCGCAACTTCTACAACCTGGTGGTGGCCTTCGAGAGCGAGCGTTCGGTGGGCGAGCTGCAGGCCTGGTGCAAGCATCTGGAGTTCGCCCACGGCCGGCTCAAGGATGTGCCCAAGTTCAGCCCGCGGACCCTGGACATCGATCTGCTCACCGTGGGCGCGCTCAGCGGCCGCCACGATGGCGTCGAGCTGCCCCGCGGCGAGATCCTGCACCACGCCTTCGTGCTGCAGCCGCTGGCCGAACTGCTGCCCGAGGCGCGCCACCCGCTCACCGGCGAGACCTATCGCGACCACTGGGCCCGCTTCGCGGCCGACGAGCAGCGCCTCTGGCCGGTGGACTTCACTTGGCAGGGGCGCCGCCTCTCCCGTGCGGAGTAGCCTGCGCGGTCATGCCTCGGGGTCGGCGAGCGCCCCCTCGATGGCCTCCCAGCGGCGCCGCGCCAGCTCCTCGCCGAGCTCGCGCCCCTGATAGCCCTCCGCCACCAGCGCCCTGGGCAGGATCTGCACCGCCAGTCGCCAGGCCAGTGCCAGGTCCTCGGCCAGCGCCGGGGCATCCAGGCTCACCAGGCTGATCAACGGCGCCACCCGGTCGCTGCGGCGCCACGCATCGATGCCGTCGAGCCAGCGCATCACCTGGGCCCCGCATAGCCCGTTGGCCGCGACCTGCCGGCAAAGGGCCCGGGTCCGGGCCGCCTGGGTGGCCAGCTCGCGATGCGCCCGCGGCAGGCGCAGCCGCTCGGAGAGCGCCTCACGCGCGTCGTCATCCAGGTGCTCGACCAGGCGCGCCCAGCGCCAGCGTACCTGCGCCTCGGCCTCGATGTCCTCGGGCAGCCGATGCAGGCGCCCCAGCGCCGCGTCGAGGTCCGCATCATCCTCGGCCAGCTCCGGCATCAGCACGGCGAGCGCCCCGCACGCCTCGAGCACCTGGAAGTAGACCTCCGGCCAGGGCTCGGAGAGCGCCTTCTCGGTCTCGGTCCAGACCCGCTCGGCCACCAGGTGCGCAAGCTCGCCGCTCGCCACCAGCGAGCGCATCAGCGCGCGGGTCTCCTCGGCGATGACGAAGCCCAGTCCGGCGTAGCGGGAGAGGAAGCGCGCCGTGCGCAGCACCCGCAGCGGATCCTCGACGAAGGCCGGCGAGACATGACGCAGGCGACGCGCCTCGAGGTCGGCGAGCCCGTCGTAGGGATCGACCAGCGCGCCCTCGGGGGTCTCGGCCATGGCGTTGATGGTCAGGTCGCGCCGCGCCAGGTCCTCCTCCAGCGTGACCTCGGGGCTCGCATGCACGACGAAGCCGGTGTAGCCGTGGCCCGACTTGCGCTCGGTGCGCGCCAGGGCGAACTCCTCGTGGCTCAGCGGATGCAGGAAGACCGGAAAGTCGCGCCCCACCGGCTTGAAGCCGCGGCGCTGCATCTCCTCGGCGGTGGCGCCGACCACCACCCAGTCGGTGTCCTTGACCGGCCAGCCCAGGAGGGCATCGCGCACCGCCCCGCCGACGCGATAGACCTCGAGGCCCTCGAGGTGGCGATCATCGCTCGCGCTCATGGCTCAGCGCTCCACGCGGTCGGGGAGACGGTGCTGCCAGTCGGTGAAGCCGCCATCGAGGCTGTAGACCTCGGCGAAGCCCTGGCCGGCCAGCCAGGCCGCCGCCTGCTGGCTGGAGTGGCCGTGGTAGCAGATCACCACCAGCGGCGCCTGGCGCGGGGCCTCGCTGAGAAAGGCGTCGACGGTGTCGTTACCCAGGCGCTGGCTGCCGGGCACGTGCCCCTGGGCGAAGCTCTGAGGGTCGCGGATATCGACCAGGGTGAGGGGCGCGTCGCCCTCAAGCCAGTCGGCCAGGGACGCGATGTCGAGGTGGCGGAAGGGAGCGGTGGTCATCACGGGCCTCTCGTCGTCGGGGATCGTCTCGGGGGAGTCACTGGCGGCTGGGCACGCTGATGCGCCGACCGCTCTCGAGCTCCAGGGCGGTCAGCCGGCTGCCCCAGACGCAGCCGGTATCCAGCGCCTCGGCGCGCACGCGGCTCTCGGGCGTTTCGCCCTGAAGGGCCGCCCAGTGGCCGAACAGCAGCCAGGGGTCATCCTGGCGGGGGTACTGGAACCAGGGGGCGAAACCGGACGGGGCGCTGTCGAGCCCCTCCTTGGCGGCGAAGTCGAGGCAGCCCTCGGCATCGAGGAAGCGCATGCGGGTGAAGGCGTTGACGATCATCCTCAGCCGCGGGATGCCGTCGAGATCATCGCGCCAGCAGGCCGGCTCGTTGCCGTACATGGCCTCGAGGAAGGCGCCGGCCCCCTCGCCCGCGAGCCGCGCCTCGGCCTCGCCGGCCAGCGCCGCGGCCTTTTCCACCGACCACTGCGGCAGCAGGCCGGCGTGGGTCATGACGGTCTCGCCCTGCGCCGCGGAGGCTCGTCGCACCAGCAGCGGGCGCGTCTGCAGCCAGTCGAGCAGGCGCTCGCGATCCGGGGCGGCGAGGATCGGCGCCAGGGTGTCCTTGCGATTCTCCCGGGCTCCGCCCCGCGCCACCGCCAGCAGGTGCAGATCGTGGTTACCGAGCACGATGCTGGCCGATTCGCCCAGCGCCATCGCCTCGCGCAGGCAGGCGAGCGACCCCGGTCCGCGGTTGACCAGGTCGCCGGCGAGCCACAGCCGGTCGCGGCGCGGGTCGAAATCGAGCCGCTCGAGCAGGGCGACGAACTCCGCGTGGCAACCCTGCAGGTCACCGATGGCATAGGTGGTCATGTCGGCTCCGTTACGGTGCGTGTCACGGGATCTAGTGTACCTGGTTGGGCCCGGCCAGCCGGAAGGGGGTGATCGCCACCTCGAAGGGGCGCTGGCTGGCGGCGTCGACGCAGGTGTAGGCGCCCTCCATCACCCCCACCGGGCCGTCGAGGATCGCCCGACTGGTGTAGCGGAAGGTCTGGCCGGGGCCGATCAGCGGCTGCTGGCCGACCACGCCCTTGCCGCGCACCTCCTGCACCTTGCCGCTGCCCTGGGTGATCTTCCAGTAGCGGGCCATCAGCTGGACGCTGTGATCGGAGGCGTTGTGCACGGTGACGGTGTAGCTGAAGACGAAGCGCTGCTCGCCGGGGGCAGACTCGTCAAGGCGAAAGTCCGGCGCCACGTCGACGCGAATGGCACCCTCGAGCCCCTCGGGAACCGTCAGGGTCATGAGGCCTCTCCTTCCCCGGCCGCGGCCAGGTGGTTGGCGATGCGCACGAACTCCTCGACGTCCAGTGTCTGGGGACGACGGCCGGGGTCGATGCCCAGCGCCTCGAGGGCCGCGGCATCGATGCGCCCCTTGAGGTTGTTGCGCAGCGTCTTGCGCCGCTGGCCGAAGGCCTGGCGCACCAGGTCGAAGAGCAGCGCCTCATCGCTGGCCGGATGGGGCAGGGCCTCGTGGGGCGTGAGGCGCACGATGGCCGAGTCGACCTTGGGGCGAGGCACGAAGGCCTCCGGCGGCACCGTGAACAGGGCATCGACGCGGCAGTGATACTGCGCCATCACCGACAGCCGCCCCCAGTCGGGGCCGCCCGGCGCGGCGGCCAGGCGCTCGACAACCTCCTTCTGCAGCATGAAGTGCATGTCGGCCACGGCCTCGCCGGCCTTTAGGAGGTGGACGATCAGCGGCGTGGAGATGTTGTATGGCAGGTTGCCGACGACGCGCAGCGCCGGGCCGTCGCCACGCAGGGCCTGGAAATCCACCTTCAGGGCGTCGCCCTCGTGGATGATGAAGCCGGGCTTGTCGAAGAACTGCACCCTAAGGCCGGGGATCAGGTCGCGGTCGAGCTCGATCACCTCGAGATGGCCGTCGGCGGCGTCGAGCAGCGGCTCGGTCAGGGCACCCTGGCCGGGGCCGATCTCCACCAGTCGGTCGCCGGGTCGAGGTCCGATGGCACGCACGATGCGCGAGATGACGCCGTAGTCGCGCAGGAAGTTCTGGCCGAAGCGCTTGCGGGCCTGGTGAACCGGGGGGCGGGATGCCATTCGGTGATGTCCTTCTTTCGCTAGGGTCTTGAGCAATTTTCCGTGCACGGAGCTTTTCCGACGACAGGCTTACGAGCAGGCGCTGTGAATACCTCCCTGTACGCTACCGACGCCATCCATGGCGTAGGACCTGCTCTTCAGCCTGTCCCCGGCGCTCATCCAGATCGGCTATACCGCGCGGCGCGCCATCTCGGCGGCCAGCGTCACGGCGACCCGCAGGCTGCCGGGGTCGGCGCGACCGCTGCCGGCGAGGTCCAGCGCGGTGCCGTGATCCACCGAGGTGCGCACCAGCGGCAGCCCCAGGGTGATGTTGGCGGCGCGGCCGAAGCCGGCGTACTTGAGCACGGGGAGGCCCTGGTCATGATACATGGCCAGCACCGCGTCGACGCCCTCGAGGTGGCGCGGGGTGAACAGGGTATCGGCCGGCAGGGGGCCGTCAAGGGTCAGCCCCTCGGCGCGAAGGGCCGTGAGGGCCGGGATGATGACATCCAGCTCCTCGCGCCCCAGGTGGCCGCCCTCCCCCGCATGGGGATTGAGGCCGCAGACGGCGATGCGCGGCGCGTCCACGCCGAACCAGCGCCGCAGGTCGTCATGCAGGATATGCAGCAGGCGGCTGAGCCGCGGCCCGGTGATGGCATCGGCCACCTCGCGCAGCGGCAGGTGGGTGGTGGCCAGCGCCACCCGCAGCGCGGCACCGCCCTGCCCGCTCGCCTCGCGGGCGTGCAGGGCGCTGTCGGTCGCCAGCATCATCACCACCTCGTCGACCCCGCAGGCGTCGCGCAGGTACTCGGTGTGGCCAGTGAAACCGGCATGGCCGGCATCGAGGATCACGCCCTTGTGCAGCGGCGCGGTGACCATGCCCGCCGCCCGGCCGGCATGGCAGGCGGCCAGCGCCACGTCGAGGGTCTCGAGCACGTAGGCGGCATTGGCGACATTGAGCTCGCCGGGACGCGCCGGGGCGCTCAGCGCCACGGACCACACTGGCAGCACGCCACGCCGCGGCGCGGGCGGCGCCTCATCATGGGCGAGCTCGCGGATCTCGACCTCGCGGCCGATCATGGCGGCGCGCTCGGCGAGCAGGGCCGGGTCGCCCACCGCCACCACCCGGGCCGGGGGCACCGAGTCGGCGGCCAGCATCACGGCGAGCTCCGGCCCGATGCCCGCCGGCTCGCCGCAGGTCAGGGCCAGCACGGGCGCATCCGCCGGGGACATCAGCGCGCCTCGAGGCGATCGTCGACGAAGGCGCGGCCGCGGATCTCCTGGATCCACTCTTCCATCTCGGCGTTGACCTTGCGCTGGAACAGCGCCTGGCGCGCCTGGTCGCGGCTGACGCCCTGCTGCTCCACGAAGCGATCCACCTCGCGCTCGGAGAGGTCGACCCGGCTGGCGACCCGGCGCTGCTGCAGCTGGCGCATCAGCAGCTCGCGACGCACCTGGTCGCGCACCACGCCCAGCGACAGGCCGTCGGCCTCGAGCGCATCGGCAAACTGCTCCAGGGTCATGCCGTTGCCTTCGGCGATGGCCCGCACCTGGCGGTTGAGCTCGGTGTCGTCGACGCTCAGGTTGGCCTCGCGCGCCATCTGCAGCTGGATCTCCTCGACGATCATGCGCTCCAGCACCTGCTCGCGCAGGACCGCGTCGGGGGGCGTCGCCTGCCCCCGGCCCTCGAGCTGGCTGCGCACCTGGGCGACACGGTTGTCGAGCTGGCTTGCCATGATGGCGCCCTCGTTGACCACCGCCACAATGCGGTCCAGCGGCTGACGGCCCGCGTAGGCCGACTCCTGGGCTTGCCCCATCAGGGGCAGGCCGGTCAGGCACAGGGCCAGCGCCAGGGTGGCGATACGTCGGCTGCGCATGTCTCTCTTTCCTCTCATCGGTGTCGAATGTCTCACAGGCGGCCCAGGGACGCGCTTCGGTAGCCCGGAACGGCCTGCTGGAAGTAACTGTCGGCCTCGCCGCCGACGCCGCCGAGTCCCTTGAACACGAAGCGCAGGAAGATCCCGCGGTCGGTCTGGTCGTCCTCGATGGTGTTGGCGGTGTCGTTGTCGTCGATCCACTCGCGCCACACCAGCTGCAGACCATAGCAGCAGTCGTTCCACTGGACACCCGCCAGCTGCTCCAGGGCACGGTCGTTGGTGTTGTCGTAGAGCAGCCGACCGATCAAGTCGACCTGCCGGCTGGCCTTCCAGGCGAACGACAGGTCGTACTCCTCGCGGTTGTAGGTCAGCCGGTCCTCATCCTCCTGGGAGGGATCGAAGCCCTGGATCTGCCAGCGATAGCCGAGGTTCAGCACGTGGCCGGCCGGCGCCAGGTACTGCAGGCCCAGCGAGGTGCTCTCGGTGCGCTCCAGATGGTCGTCGTAGAGCCACTGCCAGCGGCTTCGCCAGCGCTCGGTGATCTGCCAGTCCGCCCGGGTGACCAGCGGCGAGCGCTCGCGAGTCGCGCGGTAGTTGGCCTCGAAGTTCGACTCCGAGGGCAGCGTGTCGGGATCGCCCAGCATGTCGATGCTGCGATCCTCCAGGTAATAGGCCTGCCCCAGCCCCACCGAGAGCCGCTCGCGGCCGGTCTCGTCCGCCAGCAGGCGTGACTCGAGACCCAGCGAGACACGGTTCAGATCGCCCACCCGGTCGCTGCCGCTGAAGCGGTAGGGCGACCAGAGCTGATTCCAGGAGAAGGCCCGCTCGGCGGTGTCGAATTCGGGAAAGTCCGTCTGATCCCGCGCCGGCACGTAGGCGTAGTTGACCCGCGGCTCGAGGGTCTGGCGATAGTCGCGCCCGCCGAGGGCGAGTTCGCGCTCGAAGACCAGGCCGCCATCGACGCTTGCCACCGGCACGCTGCGGGTGAGCTCCTCGTCGCGGTCGGTGTCTCGCTCGCCGTAATCCAGCTGGTAGGCGGTGGCGAGCCACTCGACGCGGGGCTCCAGATACCCCCAGCTCTCGTCCATGCGCCAGCCGGTGGCCGGCGCCAGGTGCAGGCGGCTGCCGTTGGCCGCCTCGCGGAGGGGGACCCGCGTCTCATCCACGTCGCGCCAGAAGTAAGTGACATTGGAGCGCCACTGCTGGTAGAAGCCGCTGTCCTGGGACCAGCGGGCGTCGGCGGTCAGGCTCGGCAGGCGATAGAAGGGCTTGTCGCGCTCGAGCAGCGGATCATCGAGCTTCTGGTAGCCCTGGGCCTTGGCCTGCAGCTGCCAGGTGTCGCCGCGATGGTCGATCTGGGCCAGCCGCGACAGGTAGGCGGTATCGCCCTCGCCGAAGTCGCGTCCGAAGTCGTCGAAGTAGCTGCCATCGCTGGCCGCCCCGTAGCGCAGGCGATAGGGCGTGCGGGCATCCAGGCGTCCAGCGTGCCGGTAGTCGAGGTACCAGCGATCCTCACCCTCGTAGCTCGGCGTATCGTCGGGATCGCCGTCGTCGTCGGCCAGGTAGGCGCCCTCGATCTGGCCGCCGTGGTTCTCGAACAGGTAGCGGTACTCGCCGCCCAGCAGCAGGCCGCGATCGCTGATATAGCGCGGCGTGATCGTGGCGTCCTGGTCCGGGGCGATGTTCCAGTAGAAGGGCTGGGCGTAGTCGAGGGAGTCGCCGGAGAGCCCCAGCAGCGGCCACAGGAAGCCGGTCTGGCGGCGCTCATCGAGGGGAAAGCGCACCCAGGGCCAATAGAAGATCGGCACCTTGCCGACCTCCAGCCGGGCGTGCTTCGCGGTGCCGACGCCGCTCTCGCGGTCGAGCAGGATGTCGTTGCCGACCAGGCGCCACAGGTCGCTGCCCGGCTCGCAGGTGGTGAAGCTCGCCTCGGTGAGGCGGTAGCGCTCGCCGTCGAGACGGGCCAGGCGCACGGCGTCACCGCGCAGGCGCTGCTCATGGGCCACGTAGTGAGCCGTGTCGATGCTCGCGGCGTCGCTGTTCAGGGAGAACTCGGCCGAGGCGCCGCGCACCAGCAGGTTGCGGTCGCGCAGCGTCAGCGGCCCCTCGGCGTAGGCGGTCTCGCGGCTGGCGGGCACTCGCACCCGCGGCGATTCGAGCTGGGCGTCACCGCGGCGCAGCAGCACCTCGCCGTCGAGGCGGGTCTCACCGTCTTCGCCCGAGCCGGCCCGGTCGGACTCGCTCGCCACCTTCTCGCCGGGCGGCGGCGGCAGGCGGTAGTCCGGCATCACGTAGCGGCCGCGGCACAGGGCATCCGCCGGGCGCGCCTCGCCCCAGGGCTGCCAGTCGAGCTGGGCCGCCGGCAGCGACTCGGGAGGCGCCGCCGAGAGTGGCCCGCTCACCAGGCCGGCGCCGGCCAGGCCTGTCAGGGCCGTCCATGTCCACGAGTGTCGCTTGCCCATGCTCCACGATGTCCTTGGCGGGGTGAATCGGTATTATACAGGCCGCACCCGGCCTGTGCTGCCGGCGCGAGCCCTGCCATCGCCGACGATGTCGGGAGCTCAGCATGCGGGGCCCCCACGGGGCCGTCAACCGTACCCGCCCCCTCAGAAGGAGCCAGACGACGATGCCCGAGGCCACCGATCCCACGCGAACGCAGCGGCTGCATGCCTGGGCGGCCAGGCGCCACGGACTCCCCCCGGAGGCCGTCGCCCTGCGCTTCGCCGCGGGCGACGCCAGCTTCCGGCGATACTTCCGCCTGCTGCTGCCCGATGGCAGCACCCGCATGCTGATGGACGCCCCGCCCGACCGGGAAGACAGCAGCTCCTTCGTGGCCATCGCCGAGCAGTGGGGAGCGGCCGGACTACCGGTGCCGGCCCTTTACGGCGTGGACCTCGACGCCGGCTTCCTCGAGCTCGACGATCTCGACGACACGCCGCTGCAGGATCTCTTCGCGGGCGACGAAGCCCCGGCCACCCTGGCCTGGCACGAACGCGCGATCGACCTGATTCACGACCTGCAGAATCGCGCTCTCGTGGATGGCCTGCCCGCCTACGACGCCGCGCTGCTGGGCCGCGAGCTGGACCTCTTCCCCGACTGGTGCCTGGGCGAGTGGCTGGGCATCGCCCCGCCGCCGGGCTGGGCGGCCCTGCGCGAGGCGCTGATCGACTCGGCCCTCGAGCAGCCGGTGGTCGCGGTGCATCGCGACTTCGACGCCATGAACCTGATGGTGCAGGACGATGCCCTCTACCTGATCGACTTTCAGGACGCCGTGGCAGGCCCGATCAGCTACGACCTGATCTCGCTGCTGCGCGGGCGCTATTGCCGTTTTTCTCCGGCGCGCTTCGCCGCCTGGACCGAGGCCTTCCGCGTCCGAGCCATCGCCGACGGCCGACTGGCCGAGGACGTCGACGCGGCGACCTTCCTCGCCCGGGTCCAGGCCATGGCCGCCCAGCGCTCGCTCAAGGTGCTCGGCATCTTCTGCCGGCTGACCCTGCGCGACGCTCGTCAGGGCTATCTCGAGCGCCTGCCGCATTTCCTCGCTCACCTGGAGGAGAGCCTCGCCGGCCTGCCCGGCCACGAGGGCTTTCGCGCCTGGCTCGCCGACACCTTCCGCCCGGCGCTCGCGGCGCGCCTGGAGGCCAGCGCATGAAGGCGATGATCCTGGCCGCGGGGCTCGGCACCCGCATGCGCCCGCTCACCGACCACTGCCCCAAGCCGCTCCTCGAGGTGGCCGGCCGGCCGCTGATCGTTCACCACCTCGAGCGACTGCGCGCCGAGGGCATCGAGGAGGTGGTGATCAACGTCAGCTACCGGGCACAACAGATCATCGACGCCCTGGGCGACGGCGCGGCCCATGGCGTGTCCATCGCCTGGAGCCGCGAGGCAACCCCGCTGGAGACCGGCGGCGGCATCCGGCAGGCCTTGGCGCTGCTCGGCGATGCCCCCTTCCTGCTGGTCAACGGCGACATCTGGTCTGACCTGGACCTGTCGGACCTGCCCGGACTGGACGACGACCTGGCCCACCTGGTGCTGGTGGACAACCCCGACCACCACCCCGACGGCGACTTCCACCTGGACACGCGCGGCCGAGTGCACGCCGAGGGGGCGCCGCGCCTCACCTTCGCCGGCGTGAGCCTGCTCGACCCGGCGCTGGTGGCTCCCGAGGCGCCCGGCGCCTTCGGCCTGGCGCCGCTGCTCAGGCGCGCCATGGCCGACGGCCGCGTCGGCGGCACCCACCACCGCGGCGCCTGGGTCGACGTCGGCACGCCGGCGCGGCTGGCCGAGCTCGACCGCCGCCTCCGGGGCTGAGTCGCCGCCCGGCAGCTGCTATGCTGCCGAACCTGCTGTCACCGAACACAACCGAAGGATGCCTGCCCCATGAAAGCCAGCGTGAAATGGACCGACGGACGCCAATTCGTTGCCGAGAGCGGCAGCGGCCACAGCGTGATCATCGACGGCCCGCCCGACCACGGCGGCCGCAACACCGGCGCGCGCCCCATGGAGATGCTGCTGATGGGCATGGGCGGCTGCACCTCCTTCGACATCCTCAACATCCTCGAGAAGGCCCGGGCCGACGTGACCGACTGCGTGGCGAGCCTCGAGGCCGAGCGCAGCGACGAGGTGCCGAGCGTCTTCACCAAGATCCACGTGCACTTCACCATCAGCGGCCGCGGCCTGAAGGAGAAGCAGGTGGCGCGTGCCGTGGAGCTCTCCGCCGAGAAGTACTGCAGCGCCTCCATCATGCTGGTCAAGGGCGGCGTGGAGATCACCCACTCCTTCACCATCGTCGAGGAGTGAGGGCCGGTCGGCACGGCCCAGCCCCGTCACCGGCCGCCACGAAAGACCCCGCCAGGCGAACCTGGCGGGGTCTTTTATGTGCCGATGGCATCGATCCGGCGCTCTCGGCCTAGCGGGAGATCACGCCTAGACGCGATAGACGCTGGCGGTCATCACCTTGGACATTAGCTTCATGCCGAACTTGACCGGCGCGGGGAAGCGGCTGCCCCCCGCCTCCAGGGCGAGCTGGGCGTGGTGAGCCTCGTCGATGGCCATCTGGCGCAGCACGGCCCGGGAGCGATGATCGCTCGCCGGCAGCTTGACCAGGTGCTCCTCCAGGTGATGGCCGACCTGCTCCTCGGTGGCGGCCACGAAGCCGAGGCTCACCTGGTCGCCGACGGCGCCCGCCGCCGCGCCCAGGCCAAAGGAGGCCGCGTAGAACAGCGGATTGAGCAGGCTCGGGCGGTCGTGCAGTTCCTGGAGCCGCTCGTCGCACCAGGCCAGGTGGTCGATCTCCTCCTGGGAGGCCTGCTCCATCTGGCCGCGCACCTCGGGCAGCTTGGCGGTCAGCCCCTGGCCCTGGTAGAGCGCCTGGGCGCACACCTCGCCAGTGTGGTTGATACGCATCAGCCCCGCGGCGTGGCGCCGCTCCTCCGCGCTCATCGGCTCGTCGTGCACCGCCGAGGTCGCCGGCGAGACCCGCGAGGGGGTCGCCGCGTGGGGCACCAAGGTCCTCAGCACGGTATCGAACTGGTGGATCAGGTTGTCGGCACGGGATAGGGAGCGGGTCATCACTGAATCTCTCGAGAATGCACCTGATGCGTCGTACGCCGGGTCACGCGCGGCCTCGGCCGCAGGGCGCCGGCTAGCCAGCCGGCCAGGTAAAGCGACGACCGCCCATCAGGTGCATGTGAATATGATAGACGGTCTGGCCGCCGTGATCGTTGCAGTTCATCACCACCCGATAGCCGTCCTCGGCGAAGCCCTGCTCGGCCGCCAGCCTGGCGGCGGTGTACTGCAGGCGCCCCACCAGCGCCAGATCGCCCTCCTCCTCGATGTCGTTGAGGGTGGCGATGTGCCGCTTGGGCACGATCAGCATGTGGGTCGGCGCCTGGGGATTGATGTCGTTGAAGGCGAGCACGTGATCGTCTTCGAAGACGATGTCGGCGGGAATCTCGCGCTCGATGATCTTGCAGAACAGGCAATCCATGGGCGGTTCTCCTTGCGTGAGGGTCGGTGTCGGCGTCAGCGAAAGCGCCGCTGGGCCAGCAGGTGGCGCACCAGCGGCCCGAGGATCAGCTCCATGGCCAGCGACAGCCGCGAGCCAGGCACCACCAGGGTGTGGGGGCGGCTCATGAAGGCATCCTGAATCATCGCCAGCAGGTAGGGAAAGTCCACCGTCGCGGGATCGCGAAAGCGAATGACCACGAAGGACTCGGCGTCGGTGGGGATATCCTGGACCTCGAAGGGGTTGGAGGTATCCACCGTGGGCACCCGCTGGAAATTGATGTGGGTGCGCGAGAACTGCGGCTGGATGTAGCGCACGTAGTCGTCCATGCGCCCCAGGATGGTGTCGATCACCGCCTCCTGGGAGTAGCCGCGGTGGCGCATGTCGCGGTCGATCTTCTGGATCCACTCCAGGTTCATGGTCGGCGCGACCCCCACCAGCAGGTCGACGTGGCGAGCGATGTCGAGCTCGGCGGTGACTAGCCCCCCGTGAAGGCCCTCGTAGAACAGCAGGTCGGTGCCGCAGGGCAGCGACTGCCATTCGGTGAAGGTGCCGACCTGATAGCCGGCCTCGATCATCTGCTTGTCTTCGGCATGGATATAGTGGCGGTAGGAGCCGTTGCCGTGCTGGCCGTACTCCCGGAACAGCGCCTCGAGCCGGTCGAGCAGGTTGGCCTCCACCGCGAAGTGGGAGAGCTCGTCCTTGCGATCGGGCTCGTCGAGGAGGATCTGCGCCAGCTCCTGGCGGGTATAGCGATGAAAGGCATCGCCGTCGACGTAGGCGGCGTGCACGGCCTCCCGGGCGAACATCCGCTCGAAGGTGCGCTTCACCGTGGTGGTACCGGCCCCGGAGGAGCCGGTGAGGGCGATGATCGGATACTCCCGCGACATCAGCGCGCTCCCGCCAGGGTATCTCGCAGGGCCTCGGGGATCGCCACCGGGCGGCCGCTGTCGGGATCGACCAGCATCAGGTTGATCCGGGCGGTGGCGACCGTGACATCATCGGCCTCGCGCAGGATGCGATGGTAGACGCCGATCGCCTTGCGCGCCGGCGCCGGGATGGCGGTCTCCACCACCAGCGCATCGGGCCAGCGCGCCTCGGCCTGGTACTGCACGGCGAGATCGGCGGCCACGCAGGGGAAGCCGCCGAGATCCCACTCGTGAAGCCCCCGGGAGGCCAGCGCGGCGACGCGCGCCTCGTGCAGCAACGAGATCAGCGCATCGTGGCCCAGATGGCGGCCGTAGTTCATGTCGGTGATGCGCACCGTCAGCGGGTGACGGTGCATCACCTCATCGACGGGGAAGCTCAGTCGGACACGCTCCATGCTCACTCCTGTGCTGGTGGTTCCGGGGCCGCTCGTTCAGGGAGGCTCGTCGTCAGGCGTCGCCGCGCTCCCGGGCGATGGCCCGATGGGCGATATCGCGACGGTAGAGCACCTCGGGCCAGGCGATCTCGGCGACGCCCCGGTAGGCCAGGTCGCGCGCCGCCCCCACGTCGTCACCCAGCGCCGTGACGCAGAGCACCCGGCCGCCGGCGGTGACCACCTGGCCGCCCTGCTCGGCCGTGCCGGCGTGGAAGACCTTGCAGCCGGTGGCCTCGGCGGCGCCGAGCCCGTCGATGGCATCGCCCTTGCGGTAGCTGCCCGGGTAGCCGCCGGCGGCCAGCACCACACCTACCGCGGGACGCGGGTCCCAGTCGCAGGCGAGCCCCGCCAGCTCGCCGCGCGCGCCGGCCAGGCACAGCTCGGCCAGGTCGGAGCGCAGCCGCAGCATGATCGGCTGGGTCTCGGGGTCGCCGAAGCGGCAGTTGTACTCGATCACCTTGGGGTTGCCCTCGGCGTCGATCATCAGGCCGGCGTAGAGGAAGCCGGTGTAGGCGTGACCCTCCTCGGCCATGCCCTGCACCGTGGGGCGGATCACTCGCTCCATGATACGCGCGAAGACGCTGTCGGTGACCACCGGCGCCGGGGAGTAGGCGCCCATGCCGCCGGTGTTGGGGCCGGCATCGCCATCGAAGGCGCGCTTGTGGTCCTGGCTGGTCGCCATGGGCAGGATGGTCTCGCCGTCGACCATGACGATGAAGCTCGCCTCCTCGCCCTCCAGGAACTCCTCGATCACCACCCGGGCGCCGGCATCGCCGAAGGCGTTGGCCTCGAGCATGTCGCGTACCGCCGCCTCGGCTTCCGCGGCGGTCATCGCCACGATCACGCCCTTGCCGGCCGCCAGGCCGTCGGCCTTGATGACGATGGGCGCGCCCTTCTCGGCCAGGTACTCGAGCGCCGGCTCTACCGCGGTGAAGGTGCGATAGTCGGCGGAGGGGATGGCGTGACGGGCCAGGAAGTCCTTGGTGAACGCCTTGGAGCCCTCGAGCTGGGCCGCGCCGGCCGTGGGGCCGAAGATCGCCAGACCCGCCTCGCGGAAGCGGTCGACCACGCCCTCGACCAGCGGCGCCTCGGGGCCGACGATGGTCAGCGCGACGCCCTCGTCCCGGGCGAAGGCCACCAGGCCGTCGAGATCGTCGACGCCGATCGCGACGTTCTTAAGC
Source organism: Halomonas pelophila (assembly GCF_040196315.1). Taxonomy (NCBI): domain Bacteria; kingdom Pseudomonadati; phylum Pseudomonadota; class Gammaproteobacteria; order Oceanospirillales; family Halomonadaceae; genus Halomonas; species Halomonas pelophila. The sequence goes on along the minus strand of NZ_JBEGCI010000006.1, from coordinate 94,005 downwards.
CCCGGCTCCCGGGCCGTGCCGGCGTTGCCGGGGGCCACGAAGACCGTCTCCACTCGGGGTGACTGGGCGACCTTCCAGGCCAGGGCGTGTTCGCGGCCACCGCCGCCGATGATCAGGACCTTCATCCGCTTGACTACCTCAGAACCGTGCAAGAAACGTCGCGGCATTATGTCAGAAACTGACGCCCGGCGCCTCGCTTACGGCTTGCCCTTGCCCGCATCGTCGTCGCTCGAGGTGCCGCCCTGGTTGATGGTCTTCTGCCAGAACTTCATGTTCTCCTCGGCCATCTCGCGCATCAGCTCCATGGGCGAGTGGCGCATGGCCTGCTGCCACTGATCCTGCATGCGGTGCTGCTGCTCGAGCATCAGCTTGGTGCCCTGCTCGAGATAGCGTGACAGCGGCAGCGGCTGGGCCATGTCGTAGACCCGGATGAACTGCGCCAGCAGGTCGTTGGAGAACACCTGGGCGTCGCCGTCGGCCTGCTCCTGCTCGATGATGATCGACAGCAGGATGGTGCGGGTCAGGTCCTCGCCGCTCTTGGCATCCTCGACCCGGAAGGGCACTTCGTCGATGATCAGGCCGCGCAGATCCTCGAGGGTCACGTAGCGGCTCTGTTCGGTATCATAGAGCCTGCGGTTGGCATACTTGCGAATCACGCGCACGGCGCTGCTCCTTGTTCTGTGAAGGGCGGCTGCCCCCGTAGCGCTATTGTGCACCGCGACACCATCCATGCAAGGCATAGCCCCTATTCAGTCTTTAACGCGGCGAGGCGCCATGAACCTGATCCTGCTTTCCCCCGAGGACGTCGAGAACCACCGCCTGGCCCGGGTTCGTGACCCGCGCCGACTGGCGCACCTGCGCGAGGTCCATCGCGCTCGCCCCGGGGACACCCTGACGCTGGGCATCGCGGGGGGGGCGCTGGGGCGCGGCGAGCTGCTGAGCCTGGACGACGACGAGGCGTGCTTCGACGTCTCCGCGCTGGATCAGCCGCCGCCGCCGGCGCTGCCGGTGCACCTGGTGCTCGCCCTGCCGCGCCCGCGGATGCTGGCTCGCAGCCTGGAGCACGTCACGGCCCTGGGGGTGAAGCAGATCACCCTGCTCAATACCCGCCGCGTGGAGAAGAGCTACTGGCAGTCACCGGAGCTCGAGGACGAGAAGATCCATCGCCACCTGGTGCTGGGCCTGGAGCAGGCCCGCGACACCCGGCTGCCCGAGGTGACCCTGGCCAAGGGCTTTCGCCCCTTCGTCGAGGACCGGCTGCCGGGGCTGCTCAAGAGTCGGCGCGGCCTGGTGGCCCATCCGGGCATGCCTGACGACTGTCCCCGCGGGCTAGACGAGCCGGCGGTGCTGCTGGTGGGGCCGGAGGGCGGCTTCATCCCCTGGGAGGTGGAGCGACTGCTCGAGGCCGGCTGCCAGGGGATTCACCTGGGGCCGCGCATCCTGAGGGTGGAGACCGCCGTCACCGCCCTGCTGGCCCGGCTCTTCTGAGTCGGCGTGCTCTGAATCTCCCCTGAATCCAAGTTCCTAGCAGAATCGCGGCCGAGCCCGTCAGGGGCTCGGCCGCGGGTAGGGGCAACGGCGGCGCTACTCCGCCTCGTCGGGATCGTGAGCGACGAAGGGGGCGTCGTCGCTGCAGTCGGGCTCGATCAGGAAGGTCTCGCTCACGTCGAGCAGACCGAGATGGCCGATGGAGCGGCGCCCGAGCAGCAGCGGGTAGTTCATCTCCTCGCGGTCGCGAAGCCCGAACTGCTCCTCGTAGACGGTATCTCCCAGGCAGACGTTCATCAGTACCACCGGCCGCTCATCGACGCCGCCGGCGCCGCGCACCCGAAGGTCGCGGTATAGCGGCAGCTCCATGCGCTCGGTGAAGGTCTCGCCGCTGGCCTCGTCCTCGAGTTTCAGGCGAAAGCGCACCCAGTCGTCGCCCTCCTTCTCGAACATCTCGATATCGCGGGCGTCCAGCGATGAGGTCAGGGCGCCGCTGTCGAGCTTGGCCTTCACCTCGACGCCCCAGGGCTCCAGGGTCGCCTTCTCGACCCAGCCAAACACGCTGCCGTGGTCGTCACCCGCGAGGGCCGCCGGCGCCGCGCTCGAGAGCAGGGCAGCCAGCAGCAGCGGGCGGTAACGGGTCGCAATCATGATCACCTCCGAAACGAGGCTCAGCGCCGCAGGCGCTCGAGCAGGGTGAGGGTCGCGAAGCCGTCCGGCGTGACGCCGATGGCGCCCTGAAAGGCGCGCAAGCCGCGACGGGTGTTGGGGCCCATGATGCCATCCGGAGCGCCCACCCCGAAGCCGCGCTCGTTGAGCAGGCGCTGCATCTCACGCACCTGGCCGCGGCTCAGCGGCTGCTGCTCCCGGGGCCACGCCTGCACCACGCCCTCGCGGCCGGCGATCTCGTCGGAGAGGGCACCCACCGCCAGGGCGTAGCTGGTGGCGTTGTTGTAGCGCAGGATCGCCCGGAAGTTGCGCCCCACCAGGAAGGCCGGGCCCTTGGCGCCGGCGGGCACGATCACCGAGGCGGCGCTGAAATCGGGCAGCGGCTCGCCGCTCAGGGTGCGTACGCCCTGCTCGGCCCACTCGCCGCTGGACAGCCGATGGGCAAGCTCCGTGCGGGCGTAGTCGAACCCGTCGGGGAGGCGAACCTCGACGCCCCAGGGCTCGCCCGCCTGCCAGCCGGCGCGGTCGAGATAGTGGGCGGTGGAGGCCATCACGTCGGGAATGCTGCCCCAGATATCGCGGCGCCCGTCGCCATCGCCATCCACGGCATAGGCCACGAAGCTCGAGGGAATGAACTGGGTGTGCCCCATGGCGCCGGCCCAGGAGCCGATCATGCGCTCGGGCGAGATATCCCCCGCCTCGAGGATGCGCAGCGCCGCGAGCAGCTCGGTCCGGGCAAAGTCGCTCCGGCGGCCGTCGAAGGCCAGGGTGGCCAGGGCCTCCAGGGTCGAGAAGTCGCCGAAGTTGCCGCCGTAGTTGCTCTCGATGCCCCAGATGGCGACGATCACCTCGGCCGGCACCCCGTAGCGACGCTCCATCTCACGGGCCGTGTCACGGTGCTCGGCCAGGCGCTCTCGTCCGGTGGTGACCCGGGTCGCCGAGACGGCACTGTCCAGGTACTGCCAGATCGGCCGCACGAACTCGGGCTGGGAACGGTCGAGCTCGATCACCCGCGGGCGATAGCGCAGGCCATCCAGCGCCCGCGACAGGGTCGCCTCGGAGATGCCCTCGGCCCGCGCCTCGCGCCGGAAGCGGGATAGCCAGCCCTGGAAGTTTTCCGCGGCGGCCGGCTGGGCGGTCTCGGCGACGGCCACCGTGGTCGCCGCGCCAGGCGACTGTGCTCGGGCCTCGCTGGGCGGGGCCGCCTGACAGCCGGCCAGCAAGGCCAGCAGCAGAGTGGGGGTCAGCATCCGTTTCATCGTCGCTCCTGCAGGGCATGTCCATCAACCGAGCGATCATCGCCCAGAACCGCGCGCCAGGAAAGCCTGATCAGGCGCCGACGAGCCGCCAGATCACGAGGCCATGACAGGCCAGCACCACCAGGGTCAGCAGCGTGCGCAGGGATTGATACCAGTCGGGCAGCTGCGCCCGGCCGTCCCGGGAGCGCTCGTGGAAGCGCACCAGCAGAAAGCCCGCAACCAGCACCCAGGCGCCGGTGAGCGGATGCAGCAGCAGCGCCGGCCAGGCCAGCAGGCTCGGCACCATGGCGAGCAGCATGCGCGCGCGGAACGGCGCCTCGCCGGGGCGCTCCCGGCACATCGCCACGCCCCACTGCACCCCGCCCAGGAAGGAGAGGATCACCGCGGCGTAGGCGAGGAAGGCGCGGATGGCGACGACCTGCCAGGCGATCGGCGCGAGCCAGGCCGCTGCCGTGGTCGCCACGAAGGGAAGCAGGCCGGCCAGGCCCAGCAGCCGAGGCAAGGGGGGCATGGCGATGCGGTTCATGGCGGTTCCTTGTCCGGTGAGAGGTGAGAGAGGCGGTGTCAGCGGTGCCGGGGATCGTGACCGCCCGCGGGCGAGTCGTCTCGCTCGCCCTGGGGCAGCAGCCAGTCGCGCCAGCCCGGCGCCTCCGCCACGGGCGAGGCGAAGCGCGTGGGCGCCACTCGCCAGGGCTGATGCCGGGCCGGGCCGGGCGGCAGCTCGGCGAGCTCGGGCTGCCAGTGGGCGACGTAGTCTCCCGCGGGGTCGTAGTCGCGGGCCTGCTTGAGCACGTTGAACCAGCGATCGCGGGTGTCGCGCCCCACCCCGGCCACGTAGCGCCAGTTGCCCCAGTTGCTGGCCACATCGTAATCGACCAGGCAGGCCTCGAACCAGGCCGCCCCCAGGCGCCAGTCTCCCGCGAGCTCGTGGACCAGGAAGCTCGCCACGTTCTGCCGCGCGCGGTTGGAGAGCCAGCCGGTGGCGGCCAGCTCGCGCATCGCCGCATCCACGAAGGGCACGCCGGTGCGCCCCTCGCACCAGGCGTGAAAGCCGTGGTCCGGCGCCGGCAGGCGACGGTCGCCGTAGAGCGCCGCGCCCTCCTGCCGCGCCGCCCAGTGAAAGTACTCGCGCCACAAGAGCTCGAAGACGACCCAATAGCTCGACTCATTGGCGCCGTGCCGGGCTTCCCAGGCGCGCACCGCATCGCGCACCTGGCGCGCCGACAGGCAGCCGTGGGCCAGACAGGGGGAGAGCCGGGTGGAGAAGTCGGCACCGACCAGGCCATTGCGGGTCTGCTTGTAGCGGGCGATGGCGCCGCTCTGCCACAGGTAGTGATCGAGGCGCGCCAGGCCCGCCGCCTCGCCGCCGGCGAAGGCGAACTCGCCGCGGGCGTCCGGCGCCCAGGCGGCCGCCAGGGCGCACACCTGACCAAGCGGTGGAAAGCCGCGCGGCGCGCCCTCCGGCCAGCCGGGCAGGGTCACCGGCGCCGGGACGGCATCGGGGATCGCCCCGGCGCGCTCGACCCGACGGCGAAATGCCGAGAAGCTCCCCGGCAGCTCGGCGAGCGCCGTGGGCAGGGAGGCCTCGTCGAGCAGCGTGCCGGTGTCGAAGCGGCTCAGCGTCACCTTCTCGCCCAGACGCGCCACGGCCTGCTGCTCCTCCCAGCCGGGATCGGCGCGCACCCGCACCTCGTCGATGGCGTGCTCGTCGACCAGCGCCGCCACCGCCTCGACGGGATCCCCGATGCGCACCAGCAGATCGCTGCCGCGCTTGAGCAGCTCGCCGCGCAGCTCGATCAGGCTCTCCCACAAGAAGCGCAGGCGGGCCGGCCCGATGCGCGGCGCCCCGAGCCCGGGCAGCGGCTCGAGCCAGGCCTCATCCAGCGCGAAGACGCAGAGCAGCGCCTCCGGGGGGGTGGCGAAGGCGAACAGCGGGTTATCGGCCAGGCGCAGGTCATTGCGCAGCCATATCAGGGTCCGGCTCATAGCGCTCGCTCCTGGCGTCGGGCCTCGCGGCGACAGCGTTCGCTGCAATGGCGAACCTCCTCCCAGGCGCGTGCCCACTTGCGTCGCCAGGCGAAGGAACGCGCGCAGTGGGCGCAGACCTTGTGCGGGAGATGCGGCTTGCGGTGCATGGCGGCAGCCTCAAAGGTGGACAGAGTGTTTTAATAGTACAGTATTTGTACAAATAAACACTCCCGGCGGCCACCATGGAGGCGTCGAGGCATTCAACGCGCCCGACGCCCAGGGCTCAGGATCCAACGCTCAGGATCCAACAAGAAGGGGCCGCCCGAAGGCGGCCCCAACAGTCGTCGTTGCGCATCGGACGAGCGCGTATGTCAGGAGGCGTCCGGCTCGTCGGGGAGGCGGCGCTCGCGCTCTTCGGCCGGTGCGCCGCTCTTCAAGTCGCGGGTCAGGGGGTCGAAGTGGGGCTTCAGTTCGTCCTTGACGGTGCCCGCCCAGAGCCGGGCGCCGACGATATAGCCCGCCCGTCCGATCACATGGGCCGCCACCGGGGCGGTCATCATGATGAAGAGGATCACCCCGAAGGCGCGCGCCACCACCGCCACCTCGGCGAAGTGCAGCGCCACCGCCAGCATGATCAGGGCGGTGCCCAGGGTCGCGGCCTTGGTGGTGGCGTGCATGCGGGTGAGCAGGTCGGGCAGGCGCACCACCCCCAGCGCCGCCAGGAACATGAAGAAGGCGCCGGCCAGGATCAGGCCGCCCTCGAGGGTCTCAATCATCGCGGGGTCCTCCACGCTCCAGGAAGCGGGCGAAGCCGATGGCGGCCATGAAGGCCATCAGCGCCATGACGATGGCCACGTCCAACAGGCTCGGCACGTCGGTGGCGATGGCGATCACCCCGATGATGCCGACGAGGATCGACGAGAAGAGCTCCAGGGCCACCACCCGGTCCGGCAGGGTGGGGCCGCGAAACAGGCGCACGAAGGCCAGGCACAGCGCCAGAACCATCACCGCCAGGCTCACAAGGATCACGGGGGACACCGGATCACCTCCTATGTCGAGTGGAAAAGAACCGGCCCTAGTGGAACAGGGCCAGCGCCCGGCGCTCGAGCTCGGCCAGGCTGCGCCTGAGCGCCGGCTCGTCATCCAGGAACATGGCGTGGATGTAGAGCACGCGACGGTCGTCGGAGACGTCGAGGCTGAGGGTGCCCGGCGTCAGCGAGATCAGGTTGGCGACCAGGGCGATCTCGAATTCGGTGGTGGCGCGCAGCGGCATGGCGATCACCCCCGGCTTCATGTACCAGGTCGGGGTGATGATATCGAAGGCGACCTTGAGGTTGGCCATCACCAGCTCCTTGAGGAAGAAACCGACGAAGCGGATCAGCCGCGGCAGGCGCTGGGCATGTCCGGCCAGCGCCGGCACCTGGGGCTGGATCAGCGCCAGCACCAGGTAGCCGAAGAGCAGCCCGGCGAGCAGGTTACGGCCGCTGAAGTCGCCGGTGAGCACGATCCAGGCGAAGCCGAGCATCAGGTTCCAGGCGGCTCCGATCATGGCGCGCCCTCCCCCGCCGTGCCGAGCACGGCCTCGATATAGCGCTCTGGCGCCAGCAGCTGATCGGCCGAGGCCTCGGCCAGGGCATAGATCGGCCCGGCATTGAGGCCGATGAACAGGGTGCAGAGCGCCAGGCCCGCCACCGATGCCGACATCAGCCACATCGCCCGCGGCTCGACCGCCGGCACGGGCTCGCGCTCCTCCTCCGGCGCTGCCTTCCAGAACACCTCGGCCCAGATCTTGATCATCGAGTAGAGGGTGAGCAGCCCCACCAGCAGCGCGATGAAGGTCACCCCATAGGCCTCGGCCTCTATGCCGGCGCGGATCACGATGAACTTGGCGAAGAAGCCCGACAGCGGCGGCATGCCGGCCAGCGACAGCGCCGGGATCAAAAACAGCACGGCAAGCCAGGGGTGGCTGCGATAGAAGCCGCCCAGCGAGGCGAGCTGATAGGTGCCGCGCAGCCGATGGACGATGCCGCTGACCAGGAAGAGGTTCGTCTTCACGATGATGTGGTGAATGATGTAGAAGACCCCGCCGATGATCGCCAGGGGGGTGAACAGCGCCAGCCCGAGGATCATGTAGCCGATCTGGCTGACGATGTGAAACGACAGGATGCGGCGAAACTCGAACTGCGCCGCCGCCCCGAGTACGCCGGAGAGCATGGTGAAGCCGGCCCCCCACAGCAGGATCTCGTGGGTGTAGCCGGGACTGTGGTGGAAGATCAGCGTGAACACCCGGTAGAGCGCATAGACTCCGACCTTGGTCAGCAGGCCGGCGAACAGCGCCGAGACCGCCACCGGCGGGGTGTGGTAGGAGGCCGGCAGCCAGAAGAACAGCGGGAAGGCCGCCGCCTTGATGCCGAAGGCCACCATGAACATCATCGCCAGGACATCGACCATGCCATCGTCCTGAAGCGTCGCCAGGCGCCGGGCGATGTCGGCCATGTTGAGCGTGCCGACCATGCCGTAGAGCAGCCCCACGGCGACCAGGAAGGTCACCGAGGAGACCAGGTTGAGGGTGACGTACTTGATCGCCCCCTCCATCTGTGCCTTCTCGCTGCCCAGGATCAGCAGCGCGAAGGAGGCCACCAGCATCACCTCGAACCAGACGTAGAGGTTGAAGATATCGCCGGTGAGAAAGGCCCCGGCGACCCCGGCCAGCAGCAGGTGCATCAGCGGGAAGTAGCCGTAGGCCTCGTGGCCGCGTCCTACCGTGGCCAGCGAGAAGAGCGCCACGGCGAAGCCGATGATGCCGGTGAGCACCACCATGATCGCGCCCAGCAGGTCGGCCACCAGGCTGATGCCGAAGGGCGCCGACCAGCCGCCCATGTGCATCACCAGGATGCCGTCGCGCTGGACCGTGGCCAGCAGCCACAGGCTGGTCAGCAGCAGGCCGGCGGTACCTGCCACGGCGATGAAGCGCTGCATGCTCCGGGAGCGCCAGAACAGCAGCGACACGGCGCCCGCCAGCAGCGGGATGAGGATAGGCAGCGCGATCTGAGGCATCACGTGTCGGTTTCCCTCATCTTGTCCAGATCATCGGCGCCCACGATCTCCCAGGCGCGGCGCACCAGCACCACGGCGAACGACAGCACCCCGAAGGCGATGACGATGGCCGTGAGCACCAGCGCCTGGGGCAGCGGGTCGGCCACCGGGCCCGCCGGCGCCGAGAGGTCCTCGGGCACCAGCGGCGGGGCGCCGCGCACCATGCCCGCCGTGGCGAAGATCAGCAGGTTGGCGGCGTTGGAGAGCAGCATCAGCCCGATCACCAGCTTGACGATGGAGCGACGCAGCATCATGTAGACGGCGGCGGCGAAGAGCGTGCCGATCGCGACGGCTATCAGGGGTTCCATGGCGCCTCCTCAGTGATCGTCATCGTGCTGGTCGGTCTTGACCAGGGCGGTGATGGCCGTGAGCACCGAGCCCACCACCACCAGGTAGACCCCGATATCGAAGATCAGCACTGTCGAGGCCTTGAAGTCGATGATCGGGATGGTCCACCACTGGGCCGTGAAGAAGGGCTCACCGACCCACCAGGCCGGCAGCGTCGAGCCCACCCCGAGCAGCAGCCCCATGGCGACCAGGTCGCGGGGCGACACCGCGAGCATCCGGTTCAGGGGGCGACGCCCGAAGGCGAAGAGGTAGAGCGCGAAGGCCGCCGCCGCCACCAGGCCGGCGATGAAGCCCCCACCCGGCTCGTCGTGGCCGCGCAGCAGCAGGAACAGCGAGAAGAGCAGCTGCAGCGGCAGCAGCAGCCGCGCCGCGGCGCTGAGAATCAGCGTGCCCGATCTAGCCATCGTCGCTCTCCCTCGGCGGCGCGGGAGGAGCGGCAGCGTGGTCCCGGGCATGGAAGCGCAGCATGGCATAGACCCCGGTGGCCGCCAGCGCCAGCACGAACATCTCGCCCAGGGTATCCAGCGCCCGGAAGTCGACCAGGATGACGTTGACGATGTTGTGGCCGTGACCCAGCGGCTGGCTGTTGGCGACCATGTAGTCCGAGATGCGCGGCAGGCGCTCCCCGGAGAGCACCGAGAGCATCAGCAGGGTGATCAGCCCGCCGGTGAGGACGGCGACGACGAGGTCGCGCAGCCGCTCCAGCGGCGTGGAGAGGGTCGCGAAGTGCGGCAGGCGAAACAGCACCAGCACCAGCAGGATGACCGTCAGGGTCTCCACCAGCAGCTGGGTGATCGCCAGGTCCGGGGCGCTGAACAGCACGAAGGTCAGCGCGATGGAGAAGCCCATGGTGCCCAGCGCCGCCACCGCCGCCAGGCGCGAGCGCATTACGCAGGCCGCCACGGCCCCGGCGACCATCAAGCCCGCGACCACGGCCTCGTGCAGGTAGACATCCAGGGCGACATCGAGCGCGAAGGTGTGGCGGAAGAACAGCGCATGGCCGACCAGGCCGACCAGCACCAGCAGGGTCATGGCCAGGTAGTTACGGATGTGCCCGTTCTGCAGCAGCCGTGTCTGCCAGCCGGCCACGGCCACCATGCCGGCCATCAGCGCCTCATAGCCGGCCTCGGGGCCGCGCGCCATGAGCGGCGCGAGGCACGCCAGCCGCGCCCGCAGGCGATCCCAGTAGCGGTAGGTCAGAAGGCCCAGCGCCAGGCTCAAAAGCGACAGCGCCAGCGGCAGGTTGAACCCGTGCCACAGCGACAGGTGCACGCCGGCCGCGGGCGCGCCGATGCCGGCCAGAGTGGCGGCCACCAGCGGGTCGAGCAGGCCCGGCGCCAGGCCGAAGACGAGCGACAGCGCGGCCAGCAGCGCGGGCCCCGCGAGCATCGCCGACGGTGCCTCGTGGGGCGTCTTCGGGGTCTCGCGCGGGGCGCCGAAGAAGGGACGCATGGCGATGATGATGGCGACGGCCAGGGTCAGGAAGGCGGCCGTGAAGGCAAGCAGCAGAACCAGCGGCCGCCAGGCCTCGGTGGAAAGCACCGAGGCGAGCATCGCCTCCTTGCCGACGAAGCCCAGCAGCGGTGGCAGACCGGCCAGCGACAGGGCCGCGACGCAGGCCACGGCGGCGGTGCGCGGCATCGTACGACGCAGCCCGCCCATGAAGGTGACGTCCTTGGTGCCGGTCCCGTGGTCGAGGATGCCCGCCACCATGAACAGCGCCCCCTTGTAGAGGGAGTGAGCCAGCAGGAAGACCACGAAGGCGGTCAGCGCCTCGGGGGTACCGTGGCCCAGGAGCATGGTCAGGGTGCCCAGCGCCATCACCGTGGAATAGGCCAGCAGCGTCTTGACGTTGGTGTGCTGGATCGCCAGGAAGGCACCGGTGGCCATGGTCACCGCGCCGACCAGCGACAGGGTGGATACCCACAGGTCGGTGCCGCCCAGCGCCGGATGCAGGCGCGCCAGCAGGTAGATGCCCGCCTTGACCATGGTCGCCGAGTGCAGATAGGCCGAGACCGGGGTGGGGGCGGCCATGGCGTTGGGCAGCCAGAAATGGAAGGGAAACTGTGCCGACTTGGTGAAGGCGCCCACCAGCACGCAGAGCAGCAGCGGCGTGTAGAGCGCATGGCCACGCAGCGTCTCGCCGCGCTGCACGAGTTCGGCAAGCGACCAGCTGTCGCCGGCTCCGGCGAGCATGACGAAGCCGGCCAGCAGTGCCAGCCCGCCGCCCACGGTGACGAAGAGCCCCTGCAGGGCCGCCTTGCGGGCCGCGGGATCGGTGTGATTGAAGCCGATCAGCAGGTAGGAGGTGACGCTGGTGAGCTCCCAGAAGACGAAGAGCGTGACCAGGTTGTCGGCGAGCACCAGGCCGAGCATCGACATCATGAAGGCGGTGATCACCACCAGAAAGCGCGGCAGGTCGCGATGGCCGCGCAGATACTCCCCCGAGTAGACCAGCACCAGGGCGCCGATCCCGGTGATCAGCAGGGCGAACAGCCAGGCGAGGCCGTCGATCAGGAAGGTCAGGGTGATGTCGAGCCCCGGGACCCAGGCCCACTCCAGCAGAAGGACCTCGCCGGCGGCGATCGCCGGCCACTGGGCGATCAGCCAGACGGCGATCGCGGCGGGCAGCAGGGCCATGACCTGCGACGTTCGGGCCCCGAACCACTGGTGCAGCAGCGGGGCCAGGCCCGCCATCGCGAAACCTCCCAGCAAGGCAAGTTGCATCGGCCACCCTCCCTGTGACGATGGAACGCGCGACAGCGGCGCGCCCCCTCGATGAGGTCCACCTACTCTAGAGAGACAAAGTGTTGAAAGGCAAGGAGGCAGCGGGGGAATTCGCTTTGCGTTAAAGTGGCAAGGAGCCAAACCATGGGGGGCCTTGACCCAGGGACGGGGAGTGCGATCGTGTGTCGCTTGCCTCATCCTGTTCCCCGGGCGCGTGATTCAGACGCCCTCCCCGTTTCCGAACCCGCGCAGGATGACCGATCGATGACACTGCTGTGGATAGCCCTGCTGCCCCTGCTGGGGGTTCTGGTGCCCGCGTTCACCGCGCAACGCGGGCGACGCTTCTGCTCCCTGGCCACCGCGCTGCTGCCCGCGCTGGCGCTGCTGATGACCCTTGGCCAGCTGCCGACCCTGGCGGCCGGCGAGACGCTGCGCTTCGCCGTCGACTGGGTCCCCACCCTCGGCCTCGAGCTGGCCTTCCGGCTGGACGGCCTGTCGGTGCTGTTCAACCTGCTGATCATGGGCATCGGCCTGCTGATCCTGCTCTATGCGCACTACTACCTGTCGCCGGAGGAGCCCTTTGGTCGCTTCTACGCCTACCTGATCCTGTTCATGGCCTCCATGGTCGGCATCGTGATGGCCGATAACCTGCTGCTGCTGTGGCTTTTCTGGGAGCTGACCAGCCTCTCCTCCTTCCTGCTGATCGGTTTCTGGTCGCACCGAAGCGATGCCCGCAAGGGGGCGCGCATGGCGCTGACCGTGACCGGCGCCGGCGGCCTGGCACTGCTCGCCGGCCTGCTGCTGCTGGGCGACATGGTCGGCAGCTACGACATGCAGGTGGTGCTCGACAGCGGCAGCGCGATCCTCGCCGACCCGCGCTACCCCTGGATGCTGGGGCTGGTGCTGCTCGGCGCCTTCACCAAGTCGGCGCAGTTCCCCTTCCAGTTCTGGCTGCCCCACGCCATGGCCGCCCCCACCCCGGTCTCGGCCTACCTGCACTCGGCGACCATGGTCAAGGCGGGCATCTTCCTGATGGCGCGCCTGCACCCGGCCATCGCCGGCAGCGAGCTGTGGACGGTGGTCGTCTCGCTCATCGGCATGGCGACGCTGCTCTACGGCGCCTGGTTCGCGCTGATGAAGACCGACCTCAAGGGCATCCTGGCCTTCTCCACGGTGAGCCATCTCGGCCTGATCACCGTGCTGCTGGGAATCGGCAGCCCCATGGCGGTGCTCGCCGCCCTCTTCCACATCCTCAACCACGCCACCTTCAAGGCCGCGCTGTTCATGTGCGCGGGGATCATCGACCACGAGACCGGCACCCGTGAGCTCAAGCGGCTCGGCGGGCTCCGGCGCGCCATGCCGGTCACCGCGCTGCTGACCACCCTGGCCGGCGCCGCCATGGCCGGGGTGCCGCTGTTCAACGGTTTCCTCTCCAAGGAGATGTTCTTCACCGAGACCCTGGAGAGCCCGGTACTCGGCGGACTGAGCTGGCTGCTGCCGGTGCTCGCCACCCTGGGCGGCATCCTCTCGGTGGCCTACTCTCTGCGCCTGGTGCATGCGGTGTTCTTCAAGCCGGCCCGTGAGGCGCCGCCGAAGTCGCCCCACGAGCCGCCCTGGCTGATGCGCGCCCCGGTGGTGCTGCTGGTGGTGATCTGCGTTCTGGTGGGCCTCGCCCCGGTGCTGGCCGAGGGCCTGCTGGGCCTGGCGCTGGCGCCGGTGCTCGGCGAGGCGATGAGCTTTCACCTGGCGATCTGGCACGGGGTCAACCTGCCGCTCGCCATGAGCGGGGTGGCGCTGGTCGCCGGCGTGGCATTGTACGCTCGCCATCGCGACCTGCAGCGCTTCCTCAAGGGGTTTCGCCCGGTGGACGCGCGCCTGGTGTTCGAGGGCGCCGTGCAGCGACTCACCGCCCGGGCCGAGACGACGCTGCGCCGCATCGACAACGGCTCCCAGCAGCGCTACGTGGGCCTGCTGCTGCTGGCCTCGCTGGTGGTGGCGGGGCTGGGCCTGTCCGGCATGCCGCTGCTCACCGGCAGCCAGGGCAACCAGCCCGTCGACGGCGTGCTGCTGGTCGGCGCCGGCCTGCTGATCTTCGGCGGCCTCGCCACCGCCGCCACCCACCGCTATCGCCTGATCTCGCTGCTGATGCTCTCGGTGGTGGGGCTGGTGGTGGCGCTGACCTTCGCGCGCTTCTCGGCGCCCGACCTGGCGCTGACCCAGCTGTCGGTGGAGGTGGTGACCATGATCCTGCTGATGCTGGCGCTCTACTTCCTGCCGCAGCACACCTCCCGGGAGACCTCGGCGACCCGCAACGCGCGCGACATCGTGCTGGCCGGCGCCCTGGGCATGGCGGTGGCCAGCCTCAACTATGCGGTGCTGACCCGCGACACCATCAGCCTCTCGAGCTTCTTCCTGGAGAACAGCGTGTCGGGCGGCGGGGGCCACAACGTGGTCAACGTCATCCTCGTCGACTTCCGTGGCTTCGATACCCTGGGCGAGATCACCGTGCTGGCCCTGGCGGGGCTCGCCATCTTCAAGCTGCTGCGGCGCCTGCGCCTGTTCATGCCCCACAGCGACACCGAGGGCCGCCTGTGGTCGCCGGACCGCTACCCGGCGATCCTCACCTCGATCTCCCTGGCCCTGCTGCCGCTGGCGCTGCTGGTCTCGGCATTCATCTTCCTGCGCGGCCACAACATGCCCGGCGGCGGCTTCATCGCCGGCCTGGTCACCGCCGTAGCGATGATCCTGCTCTACATGGCTCGCGGCGTGGAGTGGGCCCAGGAGCGGCTGCAGTTCGAGTACCAGCCGGTGGCCATCGCCGGCGTCGGCATCGCGACCCTGACGGGACTCGGCAGCTGGCTGTTCGGCGAGCCGTTCCTGACCTCGGCCTTCGGGCACTTCCACCTGCCGCTGATCGGCGACTTCGAGCTGGCCACCGCCATGCTCTTCGATCTGGGGGTCTACCTGGCGGTGGTCGGCGCCACCCTGATGATCCTGGCCAACCTGGGCAAGGTCACCACGCCCCATAGCCCGGCCAAGGGGGCCCCGGCCACCGACGAGAACCTGTCCCGTTCCAGCAAGGAGAAACACTGATGGAAAGCCTCTACGCCATCACCACCGGCGTGCTGACCGCCTGCGGGCTCTACCTGACGCTGCGTGGCCGGACCTTCCCGGTCGTCGTCGGGCTGACCCTGCTCTCCTATGCGGTCAACCTCTTCCTTTTCTCCATGGGGGGACTGACGACCGGCGGCGCGGCGATCATCGATGGCCAGTCCCACTTCGCCGACCCCCTGCCCCAGGCGCTGGTGCTGACCGCCATCGTGATCGGCTTCGCCATGACCGCCTTCGTGGTCATCCTCGCCATGCGTGCCCGCAGCGAGCTGGGCAATGACCACGTCGACGGTCGCAAGCGAGAGGAGCCTCACCGGTGATGCAGCACCTGATCGTTCTTCCCGTCGTCCTGCCGCTGGTGGTGGGACTGATCCTGCTGCGCAGCCGACACGGCGCCATGCGCACCCACCGCACGGTGGGCGTCGCCGCCACCGCCCTGCTGGTGGTGGTGGCGATGCTCATGCTGGCCCGGGCGGCCGGCGGCGAGGTCACCTACTACGCGCTGGGCGGCTGGCAGCCGCCCTTCGGCATCGTGCTGGTGCTCGACCGCCTCTCGGCCCTGATGATCATGGTCACCTCGCTGCTGGCGCTGGGCTGCGTGATCTTCGCCTGCGCCGGCGACGACGAGCGCGGCAGCAACTTCCACGGCCTCTTCCAGCTGCAGCTGATGGGCATCAACGGCGCCTTCCTGACCGGCGACCTGTTCAACCTCTTCGTGTTCTTCGAGGTGCTGCTGCTGGCCTCCTACGCGCTGCTGATCCACGGCGGCGGCAAGTCACGGATCCAGTCGGCGGTGCACTACGTGGTGCTCAACCTGGTCGGCTCGTCGCTGTTCCTGATCAGCGTGGGCGTGCTCTACGGCGCCACCGGCACCCTCAACATGGCCGACATGGCCGTGCGCCTCACGGAGCTGCCGGCCGAACGCGCGGGCCTGGTCACCGCGGGCGGCCTGATGCTGCTGGTGGTGTTCGGTCTCAAGGCCGCCATCCTGCCGCTCTACTTCTGGCTGCCGCGGGCCTATGCCGCCGCCCCGGCGCCGGTCGCCGCGCTCTTCGCAATCATGACCAAGGTCGGTATCTACGCCATCCTGCGGGTCTACACGCTGATCTTCGGCGAACAGGCCGGGGTCCTGGAGGCCCTCGAGCGCCCCTGGGTGTGGTGGCTGTCGCTGGCGACGATGGTGGTGGCCGGCATCGGCGTGCTGGCCGCCCGCGACCTGCGCCTGATGGTGGCCTATCTGGTGGTCGTCTCGGTGGGCACCCTGCTGGCCGGCATCGGCATGGGCTCGCCGGAAGCCGTCTCCGCCCTGCTCTTCTACCTGGTGCACAGCACCCTGATCACCGGCGCGCTCTTCCTGCTGGCCGAGATGATCGGCCTGCAGCGGGGCAAGGCGGGCACGCGGCTGGTCAAGGGGCGTCCGCTGCGCGACGGTCGCCTGCTGGCCGGGCTGTTCTTCGTCGGGGCGATCGCCGTGGCCGGCCTGCCGCCGCTGTCGGGCGCCATCGGCAAGGCGCTGCTGATGGATGCCGCCGCGCCCTGGCAGCAGCCGTGGCTGTGGCCGATCCTGCTCGGTACGGGCCTGGCCACGCTGGTCGCCCTCTCGCGCGCCGGCTCGACGCTGTTCTGGCGCAGCCACGACGGCGAACCCAGCGGCGAGGCGCTCTCGCGCTCGCGCTGGCTCGGCGTCGGCGGGCTGCTCGCCGCCTCGCCGCTGCTGGTCGCCCTGGCGGGCCCGGTCAGCGACTATACCCGCGCCACCGCCGACCAGCTGGCCGACCCGGATGTGCTGGTGCGTGCCGTCCTGTCTGATGCCGGAGAGTCCCCATGATCACGCCTCGTCGCTGGCTCCCCCTGCCCCTGCTGTCGATCCTGCTGCTGGTCGTCTGGCTGCTGATGACCCGCAGCATCGCGCCGGGACAGATCCTGCTGGGCGGAGTCCTCGCCCTGATCATCCCGCTGGCCACCTATCGCTTCTGGGACGCCCAGCCCCACGTGGCACGCCCCTGGCTGCTGCTGCGCTTCGTGGCGCGCGTGCTCGGCGACATCCTGATCGCCAACATCCAGGTGGCCTGGCTGATCATCAATCCGCGCCAGCGCATGCGCCCGGCCTTCGTCGAGTATCCGCTGATGCTGGAGGAGCGCTTCACCATCACGCTGCTGGCCAACACCATCAGCCTCACCCCGGGCACGGTCTCGGCCAACATGCGCATGGACGGCAAGTCGCTGCTGATCCATACCCTCGACATGGAGGACGAGGACGCGCTGATCGAGACGATACGCGAGCGCTACGAGCGGCCGTTGAAGGAGATCTACGAATGCTAGACATCGCCCTGAAGATCAGCATCACCCTGATCCTGATCTCCATCCTGCTGAATGTCTATCGCCTGACGGCCGGGCCCGACATGCCCGATCGCATCCTGGCGCTGGACACCATGTACGTGAACTCCATCGCGTTGATCGTGCTGATGGGTCTGTGGCTGAACACCAAGATCTATTTCGAGGCCGCCCTGCTGATCGCCATGCTCGGCTTCATCAGCACGGTGGCGGTCTGCAAGTACATCCTGCGCGGCGACATCATCGAATAGGCCAGCAACGTCGGAGCTACCATGAACTTCTTCGTCATTCTGGAGGGCGTCATCGCCTTCTTCCTGATCGCCGGAGGCATCTTCGCCTTCATCGGCTCGCTGGGCATGGCCCACCTGCGCGACTTCTACATGCGCCTGCACGGGCCGACCAAGGCGACCACCCTGGGGATCGGCTGCATCCTGATCAGCTCGATGCTCTACTTCTCGACCATCCAGGGCGAGCCGATCATCCAGGAGATGCTGATCACCCTGTTCCTGTTCATCACCGCGCCGGTCAGTGCCCACCTGCTGGCCAAGACGGGCCTTCATCTCACCCTCAAGCACGTGCCGAAGACCCGCGGCAAGCCCGTGGAGCTCTACCGCGAGGAGGTCGGCGAGAAGCCCGTCCCGCACCCGGAGCTGTGAGCACGAGCGAAGGCCGGGCGCCTGCGCGGCAGGCGCCCGGCCTTTAGGTTCTGGCCCCTAGACCCAGCCGCCGAGCTCGTTGTCGATCACCGAGAGCAGCGCGGCGATGTGGTCGTCGCGGTCGTTCAGGCAGGGAATGTAAGTGAAGGTCTCGCCGCCGGCGGCGAGGAAGGCGTCGCGGATCTCCTCCTCGATCTCCTCGAGGGTCTCCACGCAGTCGGCCGAGAAGGCCGGCGAGACCACCGCGATGTGCTTCCTGCCCTGGCGGGCCAGCTCGGCGACGTGCTCCACGGTGGCCGGCCCCACCCACTCCTCGGGACCGAACTTCGACTGGAAGGCCGTCTGGATGGCCTCTTCTTCCCAGCCCAGGCGCTCGCGCAGCAGGCGCGTGGTCTTCTGGCACTGGCAGTGGTAGGGGTCGCCCTCCAGCAGGTAGCGCTTGGGCACGCCGTGGTAGGAGGCCACCAGCACCTCCGGGGGGGTCTCGGCGGCCTCATAGGCCTCGCGCACCGAGCTCGCCAGGGCGTCGAGGTAGGCGGGATGCTCGAAGTAGGCCGGCACGGTACGCAGCGACGGCTGCCACTTGAGCTTCATCAGTGTGCGGAAGGCCTGATCGTTGGCGGTGGCCGTGGTCGGCGCGGCGTACTGGGGGTAGAGCGGGAAGAACAGGATCCGCTCGCAGCCCTCGGCCTGCAGGCGGCGCAGCACGCTGTCGGTGGAGGGATTGCCGTAGCGCATGCAGAAGTCCACCACCACCCGGTCGCCGTGGCGCTCGGTCAGCCCTTCGGCCACCTTGCGGGTCTGCTCCCGGGTGATGGTCAGCAGCGGGCTCTCGTTCTTTTCGGTGTTCCAGATGCCGCGATAGGCCTCACCGGACTTGAAGGGCCGGCGCGAGAGGATGATCAGCTGCAGCAGCGGCTGCCACTTCCAGTCCGGGTAGTCGACCACCCGCTTGTCGGAGAGGAACTCGCTCAGGTAGCGGCGCATCGACCAGTAGTCGGTGGCATCCGGCGTGCCCAGGTTGGCCAGCACCACGCCCACCTTGCCCCGCGGCACGGCGGGATGATCGGCGGGCGCATGGGGCGGGCGGTCCGCCCGAGGCTGGTCGTGGTCGGAGGCGGCGAGCGGCGTCTCGGGGGCGGCCATGGGGGTCTTCCTTGTGGTCACACGGGTGAACGGGGTGTCGCTGAGTGCGATGCAGGCTAAAGCCTACCACCGACGGGCGCTATCGCGGAATCGAGTTATACTATAGCGACCATTTGTATAACTTCTGGTCAACTCATGCCCACACCGCTGATCCTGGTCCTCGGCGACCAGCTGAGCCACGACCTCGCGAGCCTCAGGGAGCTGCCGGACGAGGCGATCATCGCCCTGTGCGAGGTCGGCGTCGAGGCGAGCTACGTGCCCCACCACCCCCAGAAGATCGCGCTGATCTTCTCGGCCATGCGCCACTTCGCCGCGGAACTCCGCGAGCGCGGCCTCCGCGTGCATTACAGCGCCCTGGAGGACGCCGACAACGCCCAGGAGCTGATCAGTGAGGCCGAGCGCCTGGCCGCGCACTACGGCTGCGACGAGATCCGCGCCGTGCGTCCCGGCGAGTGGCGGCTATGGCAGGCGATGCGCGAACGGGCCGAAGCCAAACTGCCCTGGCGGCTCGTCGAGGACGATCGCTTCTTCAGCACGCCCGAGGCCTTCGACGCCTGGGCCCGGGGCCGCAAGGCGCCGCGCCTGGAGCACTTCTATCGCCTGCTGCGCCGCCGGACCGGGCTGCTGATGGAGGGCGACGAGCCCGCCGGCGGCCGCTGGAACTTCGATCACGACAACCGCGAGCCCCTGCCCGACGCGATCCACCCGCCCGCACCGCCCGAGCACCGCCACGATGCCACCACCCAGACGGTGCTCGACCTGGTGGCCGAGCGCTTCAATGATCACTTCGGGCGCCTCGCGGGCTTTCACTGGCCGGTGACCCGCCAGCAGGCGCTGGATGAGCTGGCGCACTTCCTCGACCACCGGCTGGCCCAGTTCGGCCGCCTGCAGGACGCCATCAGCGATAGCGAGCCGTTCCTCTACCATTCGCGGCTCGCCGCGGCGCTCAACCTCGGGCTGCTCTCGCCCCGCGAGGTGTGCGAGGCGGTCGAGCGTGAGTACCTCGAGGGGCGCGCGCCGCTGAACGCCGCCGAGGGTTTCATCCGCCAGATACTGGGCTGGCGGGAGTACGTGAGCGGGCTCTACTGGACACGCATGCCCGACTACAAGCGCGGCAACGCCCTGGGCGCCCGCCGCGGCCTGCCAAGCTTCTTCTGGGACGGCGAGACCGAGATGCGCTGCCTGCGTCGCGCCATCGAGATGACCCGCGACCACGCCTATGCCCACCATATCCAGCGGCTGATGGTCACCGGCAACTTCGCGCTGCTCTGCGACGTGGCGCCCGAGGCGCTCTGTGACTGGTACCTCGCCGTTTACGCCGACGCCTGCGAGTGGGTGGAGCTGCCCAACACCCTGGGGATGGTGCTGCACGCCGACGGCGGGCTGATGGGCTCCAAGCCCTACTGCGCCTCGGGCAAGTACATCGATCGCATGTCGGATCACTGCCGGCACTGCCGCTTCGACCCGAAGCGGGTCACGGGCCCCGACGCCTGCCCCTTCAACAGCCTCTACTGGGACTTCCTCGAGCGCCACGCCGAGACCCTGAGTGCCAACCCGCGCATGAAGCTGATCTACGGCAGCCTGTCACGCATGAGCGATGACAAGCGCGCGGCCATGCGTGAGCAGGCCGGCGCCTTCCTCGACCGCCTCGACGCCGCGCCCGCCTATTCCCCCGCCGGCGAACACCGGGCGGGCTATGCCCCCAGCGACGACCATCCTGCCGCCGAGGAGACGACGCCATGACCCGACGCGCCACGCTATCCGCCCGCGCCCCGGTGACCCTCTTCCACGACGGCCACTGCCCGCTATGCCAGCGGGAGGTGGCCTGGCTGGCGCGTCATCCGCGCCGCGAGCGGGTCAGGCTGGTGGATATCCAGGCGGCCGACTTCGACGCCGCGCGCCTCGGCAGCAGCTTCGCGGCGATGATGGGCCGGCTGCACGTCCGCGACGAGGACGGCCGCTGGTACGTGGGCATGGACGCCAGCCGCGCGCTCTATGCGGTGCTGGGCTATCGACGGCTGGTCTGGCTGAGCACCCTGCCGGGAATCGGCGGGGTGATGGATGCGGGGTATCGCTGGTTTGCCCGCCGGCGTCTACGCCTGGGGCGCTGGCTGAAGCGGCGGGGAAAGGGCTGACTTGCTAGGGCCGACTCGGAGAAGCTGGCCCGAGGGGGCGACTCGAGGGCGACTCGACGTACCGGCTCAAGAGGCCAACTCGCAATCGCTGGTTCAGAAGACCAGCGGCATGCGCGAGGTCAGCGGGTCCTGGTAGTGCGTCTCGCGCCCGATGACCTCGTCGTGGGGCACCTGCTGCACCAGGTAGGCACGGTGGATGCCCGCCCGCCGAAGCTCGTTGTAGACGTCCTCCAGCGAGCGAAACAGGATCGGCTTGCCGGCGCGGGTCAGCATGTGGCGGCCGCCCTCCACGTCCTCGAGCTCGACCTGGTAGAAACGGCTGCCGGCGTGGCCGATCACGCGAATCTCGAAATTGTCGTGGTGGGCCACGAAGTCCTTCAATGCCTGGAAATCCATGGGGCCATCCTCCTGATGTCCGGTCGGTGATGTCGGAGTGCACGCTCGGGACAGCCTGAAGCGCCCCGATGACGATCGCGTGTCGCCGATGTTACCTCCCAGTGACCCTGGTCCCCCGGCCGAGGTTCCGGCGCTACTGATATTCGGAGGGATCGATGGCCTTGCCCAGGGAGTTGCGATCGACCCACTTGCCGGCCTTGGTCTCCTTGTAGCGGAACACCACCTTGTCACCGACCTTCACCGGCAGCTCGGAATCCTCGGTCTGATAGCTGTAGGCCTCACCGTCCACCTGCAGGTGGTAGCGATAGAGGTCGGGCATCCCCAGCCACTCCTTGAAGGGACCTTCACGCTCCATCGACTGGAGCTCGCCGCGCCCCTCGAGTTTCGGGATCCGCTGGCGATTGCCGCGTCGAAATCCGCCTGCCATGGTGTCTCCTTCCTGTGTGATTCAAGGGAACGGCATTATACGGGGCCGCCGACGGGACTCAAGGACGCCGTCACTCGCCGAAGGCCTCGCGATAGCTGTCCGGTGCCAGGTCCTCGAAGCGAGTGTACTTGCCGATGAAGGCCATGTGCACCGTGCCGATGGGGCCGTTACGCTGCTTGCCGATGATCACCTCGGCCAGCCCCTGATTGTCGGGGTTATCCGGATTGTAGACCTCGTCGCGATAGACGAAACCGATGATATCGGCGTCCTGCTCGATGGCGCCGGACTCGCGCAGGTCCGACATCACCGGCCGCTTGTTGGGACGCTGCTCCAGGGAGCGGTTAAGCTGGGAGAGCGCCACCACCGGGCAGCCGAACTCCTTGGCCAGCCCCTTGAGCGAGCGGGAGATCTCCGAGATCTCGCCGGTACGGTTCTCCGAGAAGCCCGGGATCTGCATCAGCTGCAGATAGTCGATCATGATCAGCCCCAGGTTGCCCTGCTCACGCACCACGCGGCGGATGCGTGAGCGCATCTCGCTGGGCGAGAGCGCCGCGGTGTCGTCGATGAACAGCTGCTTGTCCTTGAGCAGGTTCACCGCCGAGGTGAGTCGCGGCCAGTCCTCGTCCTCCAGCTGGCCGGTGCGCACCCGGGTCTGGTCGATGCGCCCCAGCGAGGAGAGCATGCGCAGCATCAGCGAATCCGCGGGCATCTCCATGGAGAACACCATCACCGGCTTGTCGCTGGAGATCACCGCGTGCTCGACCAGGTTCATGGCGAAGGTGGTCTTGCCCATGGAGGGACGCCCGGCAATGATCACCAGATCCGAGGGCTGCAGGCCCGAGGTCATCTCGTCGAGGTCGCGAAAGCCGGTCGAGAGCCCGGTCATCTCGCCCTGCATGTTGAACAGCTCGTCGATGCGGTCGACCGCCTTGGTCAACAGCTCGCTCATGCCGATCGGGCCGCCCGACTTGGGCCGCTCCTCACTGATCTGGAAGACCAGCCGCTCGGCCTCGTCGACCAGCTCGTCGGCGGGGCGTCCCTGGGGGCTGAAGGCGCCGTCGGCGATCTGGCTAGCCGCGCGGATCAGCTTACGCAGGGTGGCGCGCTCGCGAACGATATCGGCGTAGGCGCGGATGTTGCTGGCCGAGGGCGTATTGCGCGCCAGCTCGGCGAGGTAGGCCAGGCCCCCCACGGTATCCAGCTGGTCGCGCCCCTCCAGGGCCTCGGAGAGGGTCACCACGTCCAGCGGCCGTCCCGACTCGGCCAGGCTCGCCATGACGTTGAAGACCAGCCGATGCTCGTAGCGATGGAAGTCGTCCGCCACCAGGCGGTCGGCCACGTTGTCCCACGCCTGGTTGTCGAGCATCAGGCCGCCAAGCACCGACTGCTCGGCCTCCACGGAGTGGGGCGGCACCTTGAGGGCGGCGGTTTCCTGATCGAGGGCGAGGGGTTCGTTCATGGTACGCGGACCTTCAGGGGGGACAGGGGCCAACACATTCTACCCGATGGGCGGCGGCGACCCCATGCTCGGGGGCGACCCGTGCGATGCGTCAGCCCCCGAACAAGGAGCGAAAAAAAGGGGCGAGGATTCGCTCCTCGCCCCCCTGGGTCACGGCACGCCCCGGGGCGCGTGCCGCTGGCCATGGCCTTACTCGGCCACCACCACCACACGCACGGTGGCGTCGACTTCGGCGTGCAGGTGCAGGTCGATGTCGTACTCGCCGGTCTGGCGGATCGGACCCTGCGGCATGCGCACTTCGCTCTTGGCAACCTCGAGCCCGGCGCTGGAGATGGCCTCGGCCAGATCACGCGGACCGATGGAACCGAACAGCTTGCCCTCGTCGCCGGCCTTGGAGACCAGAGAGAGCTCGATGTCGTTGAGCTGTTCGGCACGCGCCTCGGCGACGGCCTTGCGCTCGGCGGCCTCGGCCTCGAGCTCGGCACGCTGCGCCTGGAAGGCCTCGATGTTGTCCTTGGTGGCCGGCACGGCCAGGCCATAGGGCACCAGGTAGTTGCGGCCGTAACCGGGCTTGACGGTGACCTGGTCACCCAGACCGCCCAGCTTGCCAATCTTGTCGAGCAGAATGACGTCCATTCTCGTAAACCTCTTGTCAGTGGCTGCGGGCCAGTCGTCCACGGAAATCCGCGAACGTGTCGATGAAGGCCATGAGCAGCACAATGAGAATCATGGGCCAGGTGGTGATCAGCAGCACATAGAAGGCGACCAGCCACAGCCCGTTCATTCCCTTCAATCCGATAAAACCATGCACCAGCGCGATGCCGGCCACCAGCAGCGGCACCCAGGCCAGCATGCCCAGGGCCGGAAGCCCCAGCACGCCGCCAAGCACCCCGAGCATCACCAGCATGGCGAGCTCGCGGGGCAGCAGGCGCAGCGCGTGGAACTCCTCGCGAAACCCGCCCGGGTTGTAGAGCCCGGCCTGCCAGCCGCGCGCCAGGGCCAGGCAGGCCACGGCGGCGAGCAGCACGATCAGCGCGGTCACGCCGCTGATCATCAGGCCGGCCAGATGCTCGGTGTCCATGCCCTGGCGAGAGAGCTCGCCGAGCATCGCCGCGATATCCGGCGATCCCTGGCGCAGCTGCTCCAGCACGAAGGCGGCCCCGCCCGGCGGCAGGAAGATGCCCAGCTGGATCATGCCCGCCCCGGCCAGGGTGCCGGCGATGATCGCCTCACTCCAGCTCAGTCGGGCGCGCAGCACCACCGCCATCAGCGTCACCAGCAGCACGCTGGCGAGCGGGATGACGTCTCCCTGGGTCCACCACAGGCCGGCGGGTACCGCCGCGGCGAGGATCACCGGCAGCGAGGCGGCCATGCCCTGGCGCAGCGTGACCAGGGCCACCACGGCGGCCCCGAGCCAGAACAGCCAGGGAATGGCGGTGCCCGCGGCGGCCCCCAGGGCCGCATAGGGCGTGCCGCGCATCATCCAGCGGGCGACGGGCAACATCACGCGCAGTGCTTACTGGTGGCTGTCGGTGTAGGGCAGCAGCGCCAGGTAGCGTGCCCGCTTGATGGCGGTGGACAGCTGGCGCTGGTAACGGGCCTTGGTCCCGGTGATGCGGCTGGGAACGATCTTGCCGGTCTCGGTGATGTAGGCCTTGAGCGTGTCCAGATCCTTGTAGTCGATCTGCTTCACGCCTTCAGCGGTAAAGCGGCAGAACTTACGGCGACGGAAAAAGCGTGCCATGGGAAGACTCCTTCAGAGGTGCGATGGGTGTGCTCAGGCGGATTCGGTGCTGCGCGGCTTCTCGTCGCGACGGACACGCTTCTCTTCCACCGGCTTCATCATCGGAGAGGCCTCGGTGACGGCTTCCTTGGCGCGAACCACCAGGCTGCGGATGATGGCATCGTTGAAGCGGAAGATGTTCTCGATCTCGTCGAGGGTCTCGCCGCTGCACTCGACGTTCATCAGCACGTAGTGAGCCTTGTGGATCTTGTTGATCGGGTAGGCCAGGTGGCGACGGCCCCAATCTTCGAGGCGATGCACGGTGCCGCCGTTCTCGGTGACGAGGCCGGTGTAGCGCTCGACCATGGCCGGGACCTGCTCGCTCTGGTCCGGGTGGACCATGAAGACGATCTCGTAGTGACGCATGGGATCTCCTTGCGGTTTGGCAGCTTCCACAGTGACGACCTCGGGTCGCTCAGGGGAAGCAAGGAGTGATTGTCAAAAGACAGGAATGCCCGCTCGCAGGACGAGCGGGCGCAGGTATTCTAGTGATAAGTGCAGCGACTGGCAAGGCGCGGGCGATTCAGCCGCGCTTGACCGCGCCCTGGCGCTGGCGCACCGCCTCGAACAAGCAGATGCCGGTGGCCACCGAGACGTTGAGGCTGGAGACGCTACCGGCCATGGGCAGCTTGACCAGGGTGTCGCAGGCCTCGCGGGTCAGCCGTCTCATGCCCTTGCCCTCGGCGCCCATCACCAGGGCCGCGGGGCCGGTGAAGTCGGCCTCATAGAGGCTCGCCTCGGCCTCGCCGGCGGTGCCGGTGATCCATACCCCCAGGTCCTTCATCTTGGCCAGCGTCCGCGCCAGGTTGGTGACCTGGTAGACCGGCATGCTCTCGGCGGCCCCGCAGGCGACCTTGCGCACCGCCGCGTTGAGCGGCGCCGCCTTGTCCTTGGGCACGATGACGCCGTGGACCCCGGCGGCATCGGCGCTGCGCAGGCAGGCGCCGAAGTTGTGCACGTCGGTGACGCCGTCGAGCACCAGCAGCAGCGGCGGCGCCGCGTGGGGCCAGCCCTCGAGCCTGAGCCACAGCGACGCCTCGCCCTCGAAGGCGAGCGGCGTGGCAAAGGCGATGATGCCCTGATGGGAGGCGCCCTGGGCGAGCTGGTCGAGCTCGTCACGGGGACGCGACTGCAGGCGCGCGCCGCCCTGGCGCGCGGCTTCGACCAGCTCGGCCAGGCGAGCGCCGGCGCTGCCCTCCTGCACCCAGACCTCGCGGGGCGTCTCGCCGCGATCGAGCAGCGCCCGCACCGCGTGCACGCCGAACACGGCCTCGAGCCCGCCGGGCGTCGACGGCGCCCGGCGCGGGGCCCCGCGCGACGCGCGTGGCTTCCTGTGCCCTGCCGCCATCAGCCGCGGCCCTTCGACCGCCGCGGGCCACGGCGACGCTTGCCGCCCTTGCCCGCCTTGTCATCGCCGCCCTTATCGGCGCCGCCGCTGCCACGCGGCTTGCGCGGCTGACGCTTGGGACGCGGCTTCTCGTCGGCCAGCTCGAAGTCGATCTTGCGATCGTCCAGGTCGACGCGGGCCACCTGCACCGAGACGCCGTCGCCGAGGCGATAACTCATCCCGCTGCGCTCGCCCTTGAGGCGGTGCTTCTCGGGCTCATAGTGGTAGTAGTCGGAGGGCAGCGAGGTGACGTGCACCAGCCCCTCGACGTACACCTCGTCGAGGCGCACGAAGATGCCGAACTGGGTCACCGAGGCGATGCTGCCGTCGTAGACCTCGCCGAGCTTGTCGGACATGAACTCGCACTTGAGCCAGTCTTCGACGTCGCGGGTGGCGTCGTCGGCGCGGCGCTCGGTCATCGAGCAGTGCTCGCCGAGCTCGAGCATCTGCTCGAAGGTGTAGGGCGACCACTTGCTCGGCGGCTCGACCGCGGCACCCTCGGCGCGCAGCACGGTATTGGTCTGGCGCGGCCCGCGGATCACCGAGCGGATGGCGCGGTGGACCAGCAGGTCCGGATAGCGGCGGATCGGCGAGGTGAAGTGCGCATAGGCCGGATAGGCCAGGCCGAAGTGGCCGTCGTTCTGCGGCGAATAGACGGCCCGGCTCATCGAGCGCAGCATCACGGTCTGGATCACGTCGGCGTCGTCGCGGCCCTTGATGGCCTCGGCCAGGTCGCGATAGTCCTGCGGGCTTGGGTCGTCGCCGCCCGGCAGCGACAGGCCCAGCTCATTGAGGAACAGGCGCAGCTTGTCGAGCCGCTCCGGCGAGGGCTTCTCGTGGATGCGATAGAGCGCCGGCAGGTCATGCTTGTCGAGGAAGCGTGCCGTGGCGACGTTGGCCGCCAGCATGCACTCCTCGATGATCTTGTGGGCGTCGTTGCGGCTGCGCGGCACGATCTTCTCGATCTTGCGCTCGTCGTTGAAGACGATCGCCGTCTCGGTGGTCTCGAAGTCGATGGCCCCGCGCTCCACGCGGGCCTCGCGCAGCAGCCGGTAGAGCGAGTGCAGGTTCTTCAGTGACGGCACCAGCTCGCTGTACTCCTCGCGCAGGGCATCGCCCTGCTCACCCTCGTCGTCGAGGATGGAGGCGACCTTGTTGTAGGTCAGGCGCGCGTGGGACTGGAAGACCGCCTCGTAGAAGCGGTAGCGGCTGATCGCCCCGCTCTGGGAGATGTTCATCTCGCAGACCAGCGCCAGGCGATCGACGGCCGGATTCAGCGAGCAGAGCCCGTTGGAGAGCAGCTCCGGCAGCATCGGCACCACCTGCCCCGGGAAGTAGACCGAGTTGCCGCGGGTGATGGCCTCCTGATCCAGGGCGCTGCCCGGACGCACGTAGTGGGAGACGTCGGCGATGGCCACCAGCAGCTTCCAGCTGCCCGACTTGGTCTTCCAGGCGCAGACGGCGTCGTCGAAGTCCTTGGCGGTCTCGTCATCGATGGTCACCAGCGGCACGTGACGCAGGTCGATGCGGTTCCCCTTGTCCGCCTCGGCGACCTCGGCCGACATGTCGGCGATCTGGTCGTGGACCTCGGGCGGGAACTCGGCGGGAATCTCGTAGCTGCGGATGGCGATGTCGATCTCCATGCCGGGATCCATGCGCTCGCCGAGCACCTCGATCACCTCGCCCACCGGCTGCACCCGGGTGTCGGGCTGCTGAGTGATCTTCGCGGAGATCACCTGGCCATCCTGAGCGCCACCGCAGGCACTATGGGGGATGATGATCTCCTGGGTGATGCGCGAGTTCTCGGGGATCAGCACCCCGAATTCCGGCGTGTTGGCCCGGTAGACGCCGACGATGTCCTGGGTGTTGCGCGCCAGCACCTCGACGATGGTGGCCTCGTCGCGCCCGCGGCGATCGCGGCCGCTGACGCGCACCAGCACGTGGTCGCCGTGGAAGACGCGACGCATCTGGCGGGGCGGCATGACCAGATCCGGTTTCTTGCCGTCGTCGCGCAGCAGGAAGCCGAAGCCGTCACGATGCCCCAGCACCTTGCCCTTGATCAGGTCGAGCTTGTCGATCAGCGCATAGGCGTTGCGCCGGTTGCGCAGCACCTGGCCATCGCGCTCCATCGCCGCCAGGCGACGCCGCACCGCCTCCTGGAGGTCCTCGTCCTCGAGACCCAGCTGCTGGCTCATCGCCTCGTGGGTCATCGGCTTGCCGGCCTCTTCGAGGCGCGCCAACAGGTATTCTCGGCTGGGCGCAGGCTTGTCGTACTTGTGAGCTTCGCGTTTCGCGTGCGGATCGTCGCTGAGCGTCCAGTGGGTCATGCGGAGGGCATCCTTGGCGGCATCGGGAGCAGCGTGATCAAAAGAGCGCCGGGACGGTGTCCGGCGCGTGGCATCTGGCGTTTCGGGTAATTTGTCATGCGCGCAGTATAGCGCTGGCGCCCCCATCACCCAACCATGGCGGCGCCACGAACGCCCGGCCGGCAACAAAAAAACTGGCTTTTTCATCGCCCACCCGCTTGCATCGCCGAACGAATCCGGTACCATACGCCTCGCCTGCCCAGATGGCGGAATTGGTAGACGCGCTAGCTTCAGGTGCTAGTGTCCTTACGGACGTGGAGGTTCAAGTCCTCTTCTGGGCACCATCGATACCCTGTCGATCATCGACCGGATATCCGGGAGTTCGCTCCCACGCTCTTTGTCAGCTCGAGTCATTCGTGTTCGCCCAGGTGGCGGAATTGGTAGACGCGCTAGCTTCAGGTGCTAGTATCCTTACGGATGTGGAGGTTCAAGTCCTCTCCTGGGCACCATCGCTCACTGCGATGCACCCGAACACGACGACAGCATGATGCGCCCAGGTGGCGGAATTGGTAGACGCGCTAGCTTCAGGTGCTAGTATCCTTACGGATGTGGAGGTTCAAGTCCTCTCCTGGGCACCACTACTCGCGTCATGCAGACGAGCCTTACATCGATGCCTTAAAAGGAAACCGCGACACTGGATCGCGGTTTTTTTGTGCCTGCCTTTCTTGTACCTGTCTTTGCTGTGCCACCCCGTCCGGTGCTACGCCGACGCCCTTTCCCTGGATGACCGCCGCCGGGAACGTCGACCGCTCAGAAGCGCCGGGGCAGCCTGGCCAACGCCGCGAGGCCCCAGCCGGCGGTATCGACCGTCATTTAGCGGCCCCGGCCTTCTCCTGCCCCGGCCGACGCCGACATGAGCCTCGGCAGGAGGTCCGGGCCGGTGCGCGCCTGCGCGCTCATTACTGCGCGTTCAGCCCCTCGTGCATCGCATGCAGGAATCGCTCTGCGACCTGCGGGCTCGCCACAAAGGGCGACTGACGCGCAGTGAGCGCCTGCGCCTTCTCGGCGGCGTAGATCACCCGATCCTCCTTGATGGTCGCCAGCACGCCAAGCTCGTTCAGACTCTCGGGATCGACCGCCGTCGGATCGTCGGAAAGAATCACGAAATCCGCCAGCTTGCCCGGTTCGATGGAGCCCTTGTCGTGCTCCTCGAAGTGCTGCCAGGCGGGCCAGATCGTCATGGCCTTGAGCGCCGTCTTCACGTCCACCCGCTGGTCCGGCCCCAGGATGTCGCCGGAGCGCGTGCGTCGGGTGACCGTGGCATCGAGGATCCGCATGCTGTCCGGGAAGGCGACCGGCGCGTCGTGGTGGGAGCCGAACATCATGCCTCGCTCCCGCACCCAGCCGGTGGGAGAGATGTTGTCGCCATTGACGGGGCCGACCGTATGGTCGCGGTGCCAGTCGCCCCAGTAGAAGGTGTGCATCGGGAACAGGGACATGAAGACGCCAAGATCCCGGTAGCTATCCACCTGCTCCTCGCGCAGGAACTGGCCATGGATCAGCACGGGGCGATTGCCCGGGTCGCCATACTCGGCCTGAGCGGTCTCCAGCGCCGCGATCAGCATGTCGGAGGCGCCCTCGCCGTTGGCGTGGGTGATGACCTGGATGCCATTGGCATAGCACCAGTTCACCGCCTCCTGAACCTGTGCCATCGTGACGGCGGCATATCCTGCATAGCCGGGCGGGTAGTCGCCCACCGGGTCGAAGTAAGGCCGGTCGCGAAGCGCGGTAAAGCCCTGCGGCGAGCCGTCGATGGTGAGCTTGCTGCCGCCGACGCGGACACGCCCGGTGTACGCCTTCGAGACATTCGCCTCGATGTAGTCCTTGGCCTCCAACACATCGGGGTAGGCGACGACATCGATCGGGAGCTTGCCGTCGGCGTCAATCGCCTTCAGGGCCTCCACGACCGAGCCGGAGGAGCGGCCATCCTGCGCGGTGGTGTAGCCGTAGCTCGCCCAGAGCTCGCTGCCCGCCACGGCGAAAGCCTCGAGCCCTTCGGGCCCGAGCGTCGACAGCAGGGGCAGGAGCGCGGTGAAGAAGGCATACTCCTCGAGCACTCCATTGGGCTCCCCGTCGGGGCTGCGCCGGATGACCCCGCCCGCCGGGTTTTCGCTCGAGGCGTCGATGCCGACCAGCTCCAGCGCCCTGGAGTTGGCGACCCCGAGATGACCGGACTGATGGACGATGAAGACAGGATACTCGGTCGACACGGCGTCGAGGTCCTCGCGGGTGGGATGACGCAGCTCCGCCAGCTGGGCGTTATCGTAGCCGAAGCCGATGATCATCTGCGCGTCATCGAGGGCCTCGGCATGCGCGTCGGCCCAGCTCCTCAGGGTCGACTGCAGGCTTTCGATGTCGTTCACCTCGCCGTCGGGCGGGGCCAGCAGGTTGGCCGACAGGGCCTGCAGCCCGCCCATCACGACATGGCCATGGCTGTCGACGAAGCCCGGCAGCAGCGTACGCCCCTGCAGATCGAACAGCGTCGTCTCACTGCCACGATAGGACTCCAGCGCCGACAGCTCGCCCACGGCCAGGATGCGCCCGTCCTTGACCGCCACCGCCTCCGCCGTCGGCTGCGCATCGTCGATCGTCAGAATCGGGCCGCCGCTGTAGAGGGTATCGGCGATGGCCGGCGACGGGGACGACGCGTCCTGTGCAACGACCGTGCCGGCGGACAGGGCGACGCCCACCCAGATGGCCGACCGGAAAAGATGATGCCTCATGGCATGTGCGCTCCTGCGAGATGTCACGCAGCTTCCCGATGATGCGACCCTCGAGTGGCGGGCCGAGACATGGCGTGGCGGACTGAAACGGTTCACCGTGGCGAGCCTCGACCGCCACGGCACCTCTCACCAGCTCCCTCTCGCGAGAAGGACCCGCTTCAGATTTAGCGCAAGAAGCGACATCTCGCCATCGCGCGACGCCGTTTGGAGCCCTTGGGCGGACGCCCAGGGGGAGACTAGTCGAAGCGCCCGGGCAGCCTGGCCACCGCCTCGAGGCCCCAGCCGGCGGTGTCGATCCGCCCCTCCAGGGCCTCGGCCGACGCCGGCGTGAGCCGCGGCAGGAAGTCCAGTCCGGTGCGCGCCTCCACCTCGTCGATGCTCACCAGGAAATCGTCCAGCGGCTCGTCGCCCGAGACCCGCTGGGGCATGATGAAGGCCAGCGCCCGGGGCGTCGCCCCCGGCACCACCAGGATCTTGTAGAAGGCCTGGGGCACCTCCACCAGCCCGACGCGATTGAGCACGTTGTCCTGGAAGCGCGCGGGGAAGATCGGCCCGGTGATGACCTGCAGGGTAGAGAAGCGCGGCACGAAGTGATCCATCACCACCTCCTCCAGCCGCTGCCATAGCTGCCGGTTCAGCGCCGGTCGCTGGGGCGACATGTTGCTCATCAGGAAGGTATCACGCTGGGCGCCGCCGCCGTGCACCGCGGCGATGGCGTAGTTGGGCGCGAGATGGCCGCGATCGTAGCCGCTGCCGAAGTAGCTCTCCGGCGAGATTGGCCAGAGCGCTCGCCAGTCGCGGCGAAAGCCGGGGCGCGGCCCGGCAGAGGGATCCTCGACCCGTCGCAGCAGGTAGCTGACCCACAGCGGGTTGACGCGCACGTCGGACCAGCCCACCAGGAAGCCGTCGTTGCGCAGCACGCGATGGAAGGTCAGCGGCGTCAGATCCTGCCAGGTGGTGACGCCCTGCCAGCTCAGCTCGTCACGAAGCTCACGCTCCTGGAGGTGCCAGAGTCCCGTGGCGACCGCCAGGAACAGGGCCGTGATCCCCAAGCGACGCACCCGATGCCGCCAGCGCTGACCAGCGCGCCCCCGTCTTGCTGCCATGTCTGCCCCGTCCCTGTTCGTTCACACCGCGCCCTGGGGCCCTGCGGGCCGCCTGCTCATCACCAGCCCAGCGAGAACATGGTCTCCAGGTCGTGGCGGGAGTGCACCTGCATGGCATTGAGGGTCTCGGTGTCGCGGATGCCCTCGACGGCATTGAGCCGCCCGGTGACCAGCTCCGCCAGGCTCTCGAAGTCGCAGGTCCGCGCGATGGCCACCAGGTCGTAGCGACCGCAGGTGGAGTAGACCTCGCTGATCCCCTCGACCTCGGCCAGCCGCTCGGCCACGGCCTTGACCTGGCCCTTGTCGGCATTGATCAGAATCACGGCATTCTGCATCGCACTTCTCCCTGCTCAAGGCGCTGTCGCGCGCATCATGTTCCGGTCGGCCGAGGGCCACCGCAGCTGGCGCGAGTATAGCAGCGCCGGCGCGGGCGCTGCACCGACGCAGGGCCGACCACCGACCTGCGTCGGCCGCGCGGCGGATTGCCGCACTGGCCCCGCGCGATTCGCGATGCCTCATTCAGTTGACTACCATGGAGCGGACGAACTCCGCCGGCAAACGCCTGTCGGAACAGGGGTGGCGCGACACGCAAGGCCCGACCCGCAAGACTCGGGAAGCAAGACACAGAACAGCCAACGCTCGACATCAGAGCGATAAGAAGCGCGGGCACCAAGCATGCCCCGCCACGATTCGTCCCTACCGTGATGACAAGGAGAGACCATGGCCGACCGCAATCGTCGTGACTTCATGCGTAACAGCCTGCTGGGCCTCGCCGCCCTGCCCCTGGGTGCCGGCATCCTGTCGAAGAGCGCCTTCGCCCAGGACCTGCCCGCCCTGGACCCCAGCGCCGAACAGGCCAAGGCCCTGAACTACGTCAAGGTCGCCAGCGAGGCCAGCGATCACCCCGCCTACGAGGAAGGCGAAGTGTGCGAGAACTGCATGTTCTATCAGGCGGATAGCCAGGGCTGCCAGCTGTTCCCACAGAACAGCGTCGAGCCCGGCGGCTGGTGCCAGTCCTGGACGGCTCAGGCCTGAACGACGTCCCATGCCGATACACAAGACCCGCGCCACGGCGCGGGTCTTTTCGTTTCAGAGCCTTTCACAAGGCCGTTCGTTTCAGGCGATGTTTCCAGGGCTATTCGCTTCGCTCCCGAGCCGCCGCTCGTGCCAGCGCCGCCGCCCGAGCGACGTCACTCGCGCCGCTCCTCTTCGGCCAGGGGCCAGTGATAGCGGCGCACCACCTCGTCGTCTTCCACCGACTCCAGCCTCACCGGGAAGCCCCACAGCTGGTGAAGGTGTCGAATGACCGGATAGACGCTGCGCGCCAGCGGCCGGCGACCGTCCTGAACGTGGCGCAGGGTCAGCGAGCGGTCGCCGCGGATATCCGCCGCGTAGATCTGGATATTGGGTTCGCGCACCGCCAGGGCGTACTGAGTGGCCAGGGAGTCGCGGATGCGCCGATAGCCCCGTTCGTCGTGGATCGCCGCCACCTCCAGCATCTCCTCCTGATCATCGTCGAGCACCATGAACAGCTTGAGGTCGCGCATCACCTTGGGCGAGAGGAACTGCTGGATGAAGGACTCGTCCTTGAAGTTGCGCATCGCGAACTCCAGGGTCTCGCGCCAGTCGCTGCCGGCGGTATCGGGGAACCACTCGCGATCCTCCTGGGTCGGGGCCTCGCAGATGCGCTTGAGGTCGGTGAAGATGGCGAAGCCCAGGGCATAGGGGTTGATGCCGCTGAAGTAGGGGCTGTCGAAGGCCGGCTGCTGGACCACCGAGGTGTGGGACTGCAGGAACTCCAGCATCAGCCCCTCGTCCACCAGCCCCTCCTCATAGAGCCGGTTCATCAGGGTGTAGTGCCAGAAGCAGGCCCAGCCCTCGTTCATCACCTGCGTCTGGCGCTGGGGATAGAAGTACTGGGCCAGCTTGCGCACGATGCGCACGATTTCACGCTGCCATGGGGCCAGCAGCGGCGCGTTCTTCTCGATGAAGTAGAGCAGGTTCTCCTGGGGCTCCGGGGGATAGCGTCCGCCCCCGTGCAGGCCCAGCGGGTCCTCCTCGTCGACCATGCCGGGCAGGGCATCGCCGCGCAGCTGTCCGGGAATGGTCCGCCACAGCATGTTGACCTGGGCCTGGAGGTGCTCCTCGCGCTCCTTCTGGCGGCGCGACTCCTCCGCCGCGGAGACCGGGGAGGGCCGCTTGTAGCGATCGACCCCGTAGTTCTGCAGGGCATGGCAGGCATCCAGCAACTGCTCCACCGCCTCCACGCCGTGGCGCTCCTCACACTCGCTGATGTACTTCCGGGCAAACACCAGGTAATCGACGATGGAGGGGGCATCCGTCCAGGTGCGAAACAGGTAGTTGCCCTTGAAGAAGGAGTTGTGGCCATAGCAGGCGTGCGCCATGACCAGCACCTGCATCATCAGGGTGTTCTCCTCCATCAAGTAGGCGATGCAGGGATCGGAATTGATGACCAGCTCGTAGGCGAGCCCCATCTGGCCGCGGCGATAGGCCTGCTCCACGGCCAGGAACTGCTTGCCGAAGGACCAGTGGTGGTAGCCCACCGGCATGCCCACGCTGGCGTAGGCATCCATCATCTGCTCGGTGGTGATGACCTCGATCTGGTTGGGGTAGGTGTCCAGGCGATACTCGTCGGCCAGGCGAGCGATCTCGTTCTCGAAGGCGTCGAGGATCTCGAAGTTCCAGTCGGAGCCGGTGGCGATGGGCTGACGTCGGGTCATGCTGCCTCCTCAGGCCGCCTCAGAAGGCGACTCGGCGCTTGAACAGCTCACGGAAGACCGGATAGATGTCGCCGGCCTCGACGATCTGGCGCATGGCGAAGCGGGCGTCGTACTCGGCCTCGACGCGCTCATACTCCTCCCACAGCGCCTGGTGGGCATGCGGCGTGATCTCCACGTAGGTGAAGTACTGCAGCCGCGGCATCAGGCGCTCGACCAGCAGCTTGCGACAGGCGACGGAGTCGTCGTCCCAGTTGTCCCCATCCGAGGCCTGCGCCACATAGAGGTTCCACTGCCCGGCGGGATAGCGCGCCTCGATGATCTCGTCGACCAGGGTCAGGGCGCTTGAGACGATGGTGCCGCCGGTCTCCCGGGAGTAGAAGAACTCCTCCTCGTCGACCTCCTTGGCCGCGGTGTGATGGCGCACGAAGACCAGCTCGACCTTCTCGTAGTTGCGCTCCAGGAAGAGGTAGAGCAGCAGGAAGAAGCGCTTGGCGATGTCCTTGTGGGCCTGGGTCATCGAGCCGGAGACGTCCATCACGCAGAACATCACCGCCTTGCTCGACGGCTGTGGCTGATCGATCAGGTTGTTGTAGCGCAGGTCGTAGGTGTCGATGAAGGGCACCGCCTCGAGGCGCTTCTCCAGCCGCTCGATCTCCTCCTTGAGCTCACTGATGCGAGCCGGATTGCGCAGCACCGGATCCTTGCGCTCCTCCTCGGCCAGCGCCTCCGTGGCCTCGCGCAGGGCCCGGCGAATCGGCGCGCGCATGGCGATGCGCCGCGCCTGGGCCTCGCGCATGGAGCGCACGATGTTGATGCGCGCCGGCGTGCCGTCCCGGGTGACCCCCGCCCTCACCTGGCGTACCTCGTCGAGGTCCACCAGGTTCTTGCGCTCCAGGTGGGGCAGCTCAAGGCCGTCGAAGACGAAGTCGAGGAACTCCTCTCGCGACAGGGTGAAGGCAAACTCGTCCACCCCCTCGCCCTGGTTGGAGGCGCCGCCCTCCCCCGCGCCGTCGCCGCCGCCTCCGCCGCCGGGGCGACGCAGCCGATCCCCCTCGACGAACTCCTTGTTGCCGGGGGCGACGATGGCGCGCTTGCCCCCCGGGCCGTGCTGGAAGACCGGCTCGGAGATGTCCCGCGCCGGGATCGAGACCTTCTCGCCCCGCTCCATGTCGGTGATCGAGCGGCGATTCACCGCCTCCTCGACCGACCGCTTGATATGGGTGCGGTAGCGGTCGAGGAAGCGCTGGCGGTTCACCGCGCTCTTGTGCTTGGCATTGGCTCGTCGATCGATGAAATAGGTCATGGCGACCTCCTCGCCTACTGCGACTTGCGCACCCGCAGGTACCACTCGGAGAGCAGTCGTACCTGCTTCTCGGTGTAGCCACGGTCGACCATCCGCGCCACGAAATCCTCGTGCTTCTTCTGGTCCGAGGTCGAGGCCTTGGCATTGAAGGAGATCACCGGCAGGAGCTCCTCGGTGTTGGCGAACATCTTGTGCTCGATCACCCCCCTGAGCTTCTCGTAGGACTGCCAGCTGGGGTTCATGCCGTTGTTCTGGGCCCGGGCCCGCAGCACGAAGTTGACCACCTCGTGACGGAAGTCCTTGGGGTTGGAGATGCCGGCCGGCTTCTCGATCTTCTCCAGCTCCTCGTTCAAGGCCTGACGATCGAGGAATTCGCCGGTCTCGGGATCGCGGTACTCCTGGTCCTGGATCCAGAAGTCGGCATAGGTGACGTAGCGATCGAAGATGTTCTGGCCATACTCGGAGTAGGACTCGAGGTAGGCGGTCTGGATCTCCTTGCCGATGAAGTCGACATAGCGCGGGGCCAGGAACTCCTTGATGAAGCGCAGGTAGCGCTCGAAGGTCTCCCGGGGCAGCTGTTCCTGCTCCAGGCGCTGTTCGAGCACGTAGAGCAGGTGCACCGGGTTGGCCGCCACCTCGTGATTGTCGAAGTTGAACACCTTGGAGAGGATCTTGAAGGCGAAGCGTGTCGACAGCCCCTCCATGCCCTCGTCGACGCCGGCGCTGTCGCGATACTCCTGGATCGACTTGGCCTTGGGATCGGTGTCCTTGAGGTTCTCGCCGTCATAGACCCGCATCTTGGAGTAGATGCTCGAGTTCTCGGGCTCCTTGAGCCGCGAGAGCACCGTGAACTGGGCCAGCATGCGCAGGGTATCCGGGGCGCAGGGCGCCTCATTGAGCGACGAGTGCTCGAGCAGCTTCTTGTAGATATTGATCTCTTCGGTGACCCGCAGGCAGTAGGGCACCTTGACCATGTAGACCCGGTCGAGGAAGGCCTCGTTGTTGCGGTTGTTGCGGAAGGTCTGCCACTCGCTCTCGTTGGAGTGGGCCAGCACCACCCCGTCGAAGGGGATCGCGCCCATGCCCTCGGTGGGGTTGTAGTTGCCCTCCTGGGTCGCCGTCAGCAGCGGATGCAGCACCTTGATCGGCGCCTTGAACATCTCGACGAACTCCATCAGCCCCTGGTTGGCGCGGCACAGGCCGCCGGAGAAGCTGTAGGCGTCCGGGTCGTCCTGGGAATAGAGCTCGAGCTGGCGGATATCCACCTTGCCGACCAGCGAGGAGATGTCCTGGTTGTTCTCGTCGCCGGGCTCGGTCTTGGAGATGGCGATCTGGTTGAGCCGCGAGGGGTAGAGGCGCACCACCCGGAACTGCGAGATATCGCCGCCGTTCTCCTTGAGTCGCTTGGCGGCCCAGGGCGACATCACGCTCCTCAGGTAGCGCTGGGGAATGCCGTACTCCTTCTCCAGCAGCTCGCCGTCCTCCTCGGGGGAGAACAGCCCCAGCGGCGATTCATAGACCGGGGAATCCTTGATGGCATAGAAGGGCACCTTCTCCATCAGCAGCTTGAGGCGCTCGGCCAGCGACGACTTGCCACCGCCCACCGGCCCCAGCAGATAGAGGATCTGCTTGCGCTCCTCGAGCCCCTGGGAGGCGTGGCGGAAGTAGGCGACGATCTGCTCGATGGCCTCCTCCATGCCGTAGAACTCGGCGAAGGCCGGGTAGCGGCGGATCACCTTGTTGGAGAAGATGCGCGACAGCCGCGAATCCTTGGCGGTGTCGATCACCTCCGGCGCGCCGATGGCCTCCAGCATCCGCTCGGCGGCAGTGGCGTAGGCCACCGGTTCTCGGCGACAGAGTTCCAGATACTCCTGCAGGCTCATCTCTTCCTGCTGGACGCGAGAGAAGCGGTTCTGCACATGGTCGAAGATGCTCATCGATGCCTCCTTAAAGCCCGATTCCCCGGCCACGACGACGTGGTGATAAAAAGCCGGGTGGGGGTCTCATCAGCGTAGTCAGCATCAGCGGATAACGGTTTAGCCCACCAATCAACGCTCCCGAGCCCTCATCCCTGAGAGCCCAAGAGCGTCCGTCGGTTCATGAAGATCGTCGATAGATTAAACGCTGCAACGACGCTGGCCGCCGGAGACAGCGGCGGCCAGGGGGCAGGAATCGGCACGGCGACGCCGATCGGGGGCGGGCGTCAGACCCGATCACGGGCGCGCCGACGAGAATTACGGCGGGAAGTACGGCCAGAGGCCCGCCATCGCAGACGCCGCGCGTCGCCTCAGAGTCCCGCGGCCAGGCGAGTGCCCTGGGCGATGGCTCGCCGGGCGTCGAGCTCGGCGGCCTCGTCGGCCCCGCCGATCACGTGCACGGCCACCCCAGCGGCGCGCAGCGGCTGGAGCAGTTCCCGCACCGGCTCCTGACCGGCACACACCACCACCGTATCGACCTCGAGCCGACGCGGCTCGCCCGCGACGCGCAGCGCCAGACCCTCATCATCGATGCCGAGGTACTCGCAGTCGGCGATCATCTCGACCCCGCGATGGGCCAGCGAGGCACGATGCACCCAGCCGGTGGTCTTGCCGAGCCCCTTGCCGGGCCGCGAGGCCCGGCGCTGCAGCAGGAAGACCCGCCGCGGGGTCGAGGGCGGGCGCGGCGCCTTGAGCCCGCCGCGCTCGGCCATGGCCAGGTCGACGCCCCATTCGTCGCACCAGGTCGCGACATCCAGGGAGAGGGGAC
Organism: Halomonas pelophila; assembly: GCF_040196315.1. Taxonomy (NCBI): domain Bacteria; kingdom Pseudomonadati; phylum Pseudomonadota; class Gammaproteobacteria; order Oceanospirillales; family Halomonadaceae; genus Halomonas; species Halomonas pelophila. Next base: position 54,632 of record NZ_JBEGCI010000006.1, on the reverse strand, counting down.
CGGCATGGGTCAGCAGCTCCGCCACGTCGAAGCCGATGCCCCCGGCGCCGATGATCGCGACCCGCGCGCCGACCCGCTCGGGATGGGTGATGGCCTGGGGGTAGCTCATCACCATGGCGTGATCGATGCCCGGCAGCGCGAGCCGGCGAGGGCGCACGCCGGTGGCGAGCACCACCGCGTCGAAGGCGCGCAGGTCCTCCACGCCCGCCTCGACGCCCAGCCGCACCTCGACGCCATGCTTGTCGAGCATCGTCCGGTAGTAGCGCAGGGTCTCGTCGAACTCCTCCTTGCCGGGGATGCGCCGCGCATGGTTGAACTGGCCGCCCAGTTCGCCGGCGCGCTCGAAGAGGGTCACCGCATGACCCCGCTCGGCGGCGGTCACGGCCGCGGCGAGCCCCGCCGGGCCGCCGCCCACCACGGCGACGCGCCTCGGGCGTTCGGTCGGCGTGACGATCAGTTCGGTCTCATGGCAGGCGCGGGGATTCACCAGGCAGGAGGTGAGCCGACCCAGGAAGACCTGGTCCAGGCAGGCCTGATTGCAGGCGATGCAGGTATTGATCTCGTCGTCGCGCCCGGCGGCGGCCTTGCTCACCCAGGCCGGGTCGGCCAGGAAGGGGCGCGCCATGGAGACCATGTCGGCATGCCCCTCGGCCAGCACCCGCTCGGCCACCTCGGGCATGTTGATGCGGTTGGTGGTGATCAGCGGTACGCTGAGTTCTTCGCGCATGCGCCTCGTCACCTCGGTGAAGGCGGCGCGCGGCACGCTGGTGACGATGGTCGGCACCCGCGCCTCGTGCCAACCGATGCCGGTATTGATCAGGTCGGCGCCGGCGGCCTCGATGGCGCGGCCGAGGGCCAGCACCTCCTCGCGGCTGCTGCCCTCCTCCACCAGATCGATCATCGACAGGCGAAAGATCAGCAGGAAGTCCTCGCCCACCGCCTCGCGGATGCGCCGCACGATCTCGACGGGAAAGCGCAGGCGATTCTCGAGGTTGCCGCCCCAGGCATCATCGCGCTGATTGGTACGCGGACAGATGAACTGGTTGATGAGATAGCCCTCGGAGCCCATCACCTCGACCCCGTCATAGCCGGCCTGCCGGGCCAGCATCGCGCAGCGCACGTAGGCCTCGATGCGCGCCTCGACCTCGTCGCTCGTGAGCTCACGGGGCATGAAGGGAGTGATCGGCGACTGGATCGGCGACGGCGCCACCAGCTCCGGGGTATAGGCGTAGCGGCCGGCATGCAGGATCTGCAGGCAGATGCGCCCGCCGGCCTCGTGCACGCCCTCGACCACTCGGCGGTGATCCGCCAGCTGATCCGGCCGCTCGAGGGTCGCTGCGCCCTGAAAGACGGCGCCCTCGGCGAGCGGTGCGATGCCGCCGGTGACGATCAGCCCCACCCCCTCGCGGGCCCGCTCGGCGTAGAAGGCCGCCAGCCGCTCGAAGCCCCCGGGGGCCTCCTCGAGGTTGGTGTGCATCGAGCCCATCAGCACCCGATTGGGGAGCGTCAGGTGGCCGACCCGCAGGGGGCGGAACAGCTGGGGGTAAGCACTCACGGCAGGATCCTCATGGTCGAAACGGCGACGATTTCAAACAACTGTATGATAATCGCGCCGCCGGACGCAAAGACTCACCGCGAGAACAGGCAAAAAACAGGGGAAACGACGAGAAAGGAAAACCGAAAGGGAGTCCCGAAAACGAAACAGCCCCGAGATCACAAGGATCTCGGGGCTGAAGAATTCGTGTGCAGTGGCGGACCGGACGGGACTCGAACCCGCGACCTCCGGCGTGACAGGCCGGCATTCTAACCAACTGAACTACCGGTCCGCGTGGTGGGTGATACCGGACTCGAACCAGTGACCCCCAGCATGTGAGGCTGGTGCTCTAACCAACTGAGCTAATCACCCACGCGTTACTGCAACTTTTACTACTGCTGTCTCATGCCATCGTGGCGGACCGGACGGGACTCGAACCCGCGACCTCCGGCGTGACAGGCCGGCATTCTAACCAACTGAACTACCGGTCCGCAAGACGACTTGCGACAAAGAAGATATTGGCGGACCGGACGGGACTCGAACCCGCGACCTCCGGCGTGACAGGCCGGCATTCTAACCAACTGAACTACCGGTCCGCTGCTATCTTCTACTACATGATCGGGTCATTGCCGCGGCAATGGTGGGTGGTACAGGGTTCGAACCTGTGACCCCCAGCTTGTAAGGCTGGTGCTCTCCCAGCTGAGCTAACCACCCCCGGTCACGTGGCGCTGCATTCTACAGGGGACCCGATCAATGTCAACGCTTTTTGCGCTGCCATCGTGCACCTTGTGGTGAAGAAGAATCGCCGCCCTTTCATCCACTTGGCTACATCGCCCGCGCCGCGCGGCTTTCAGGAATGTTCGCCCATGAAGGCGGCGATCGTATCGGACGCCTCGGTGATCAGCGACGCCTGATCGCGACCCGAGGCGCGCCTGGGTTTCCAGTCGTGATCGCCATCCTCGAGCCAGTGCAGCTGGGCCACCTCGGGCAGCGCATAGCCGGCGACCTGCTCGCGGGTGCCGAAGGGATCGCGACTGCCCTGCACCACCAGGGTCGGACAGGCGAGCGACGGCCAGTGGGCGAGGCGGAGTCGCTCCGGCTTGCCGGGGGGATGAAAGGGGTAGCCGCACAGCACCAGGCCCCGGGCGGACGCTCGGTGGGGGGCTTGCGCCGCCAGCATGCTGGCCACGCGACCGCCCATGGACTTGCCCCCCAGCCAGGGTGGCGGAAGGTCGCGGTGCGACACGCTGTCGCACCACAGGGACAGTTCATCGACCAGGCGATCTACCTTTGGCGGAGGGCGACGGCGCCCTTCACGGCGCATCGTCTGCAGGTAATCGAACTCGAAGGCCAGGGTCTGGACCCCGGCAGTGGCGAGGGATTCGCGCAACCGTTGCATAAAGGTTGAATCCTGGCCCGCGCCGGCTCCGTGAGCGATAAGCAGTCGCCCCGCACGGCCTTCGCCGCGCACGTCCAGCGGGCCGAGCCCGGCGATATTCCAGCATCCCTGCTCGCCATCGAGCAGTCGTCGGGACAGGGTTGACCGGTCGATCGACGGTAAATCCCGACAAAAACGGTCCGACAATTTAGGCCTCCTTGAGTTCATAAATCAACACATTGGCGTGTTCAGCTTGCCGGACGCCTGCGCTAGAATCACCCTTGGTTATAGACCTGCATCATCCTGCGGAGGTCACCCCGAGGCAGAATGCCGCGGGACACCCCCAAACCGCGTTCGATGGGAACCTGACATGAGCACAGCATTTGAACACCCGACCTACAACTACAAGGTAGTTCGGCAGTTCGCGATCATGACGGTGGTGTGGGGCATCGTGGGCATGGCCCTCGGTGTCATCCTCGCCTCACAGCTGGTATGGCCGGAACTGAACCTGGGACTGCCGTGGACGAGCTTCGGCCGACTGCGCCCCCTGCACACCAACGCCGTGATCTTCGCCTTCGGCGGCTCGGCGCTGTTTGCCACCTCCTACTACGTCGTGCAGCGAACCTGCCAGGTACGACTGTTCTCGGACAAGCTGGCGGCCTTCACCTTCTGGGGCTGGCAGGCGGTGATCCTCTCCGCGGTGGTCACCCTGCCGCTGGGCCTCACCAGCACCAAGGAGTACGCCGAGCTCGAGTGGCCGATCGACATCCTGCTGGCCGTGGTCTGGATCAGCTATGCCATCGTCTTCCTGGGGACCATCAAGCTGCGCAAGACCTCCCACATCTACGTGGCGAACTGGTTCTTCGCGGCCTTCATCATCACCGTGGCCGTGCTGCACATCGTCAACAGCGCCTCGATCCCGGTGACCTCGACCTATTCGGTCTCGCTCTACGCGGGCGCCATCGACGCGATGACCCAGTGGTGGTACGGCCACAACGCGGTGGGCTTCTTCCTGACCGCGGGCTTCCTGGGGATGATGTACTACTTCGTGCCCAAGCAGGCCGAGCGTCCGGTCTACTCCTATCGTCTCTCCATCGTCCACTTCTGGGCGCTGATCATGGTGTACATGTGGGCCGGCCCGCACCACCTGCACTACACCGCGCTGCCCAACTGGACCCAGTCGCTCGGCATGGTGCTGTCGATCATCCTGCTGGCACCCTCCTGGGGCGGCATGATCAACGGCATGATGACCCTCTCCGGCGCCTGGCATAAGCTGCGCACCGACCCGACCCTGCGTTTCCTGGTGGTGGCCCTCTCCTTCTACGGCATGTCCACCTTCGAGGGCCCGATGATGGCGGTGAAGACCGTCAACGCGCTCTCCCACTACACCGACTGGACCATCGGTCACGTTCACGCCGGCGCCCTGGGCTGGGTGGCGATGATCACCATCGGCTCCATGTACCACCTGATCCCGCGCCTGTTCGGCCGCACCGAGATGCACTCGGTGAACCTGATCGCCGTGCACTTCTGGCTGGCGACCATCGGCACCGTGCTCTACATCGCCGCCATGTGGGTCAACGGCATCCTGCAGGGCCTGATGTGGCGCGCCGTGAACCCCGACGGCACCCTGATGTACACCTTTGTCGAGTCGGTGGAAGCCAGCGGCCCGGGCTACATCGTGCGACTGATCGGTGGCCTGTGCTGGGTGGCCGGCATGCTGATCATGGCCTTCAACGTGTACATGACCGTGCGGCGCGGTGAAAGCGCCCGTCAGCCGATTCCGCAGACCGCCTGAGCCAACCAGGGAACGAGACACCAATGAGACACGAGATAGTCGAAAAGAACGTCGGTCTGCTCGCCGTGCTGATCCTGGTAGTGATCAGTTTCGGGGGCCTGGCGGAGATCGTGCCGCTGTTCTTCCAGAAGCAGACCACCGAGCCGGTCGAGGGCCTCGAGCCTCTCTCCCCCCTGGAGCTCGCGGGCCGCGGCGTCTATCGCCGCGAGGGCTGCGTCGGCTGCCACTCGCAGATGGTGCGCCCCTTCCGCGCCGAGACCGAGCGCTACGGCCCTTACAGCGTCGCGGGCGAACAGGTCTACGAGCACAACTTCCTGTGGGGCTCCAAGCGCACCGGGCCGGACCTGGCCCGCGTCGGCGGCCGCTACAGCGATGACTGGCACCGTGCCCACCTCTACAACCCGCGTGACGTGGTGCCGGAGTCGATCATGCCGGCCTACCCGTGGCTGTTCGAGAACACGCTGAGCGGCGAGCGTATCGATGACGAGATGCGCGTCATGCAGACGCTGGGCGTCCCCTACACCGACGAGCAGATTGCCAACGCCAGCGAGGAGGTTCGCGGCGAGCGGGAGATCACCGCCCTGGTCGCCTACCTGCAGCAGCTCGGCACCGTGCTCAAGGATTCGCGCTGATCATGGATAACGGGATCGTCAACGGGGTGATCATCATCCTGCTGATCATCGCCTTCGCGGGGCTCACGATGTGGGCCTACTCGAAGCGACGCAAGCCGGATTTCGACGAGGCGGCCAACCTGCCCTTCGCCGATGAGGATGAACCGCCGCACCGTGACCAGAATGCCTCCCGAGAGGCCGATTCCCGACACGACAAGGGAGAGAGGAACACATGAACAATTTTTGGGGTGACTCCCTTTCCAGCTTCTGGAGCGTCTGGATCATCGTCATCACGCTGGGCACCATCGGCATCAGCGCCTGGCTGCTCTTCGCCAACCGCAAGACCGACAAGACCCCGGATGCCGAGGGCAACGTCGACACCACGGGCCACGCCGCCGACGGGATCGAGGAGTACGACAACCCGTTGCCGCGCTGGTGGTTCCAGCTCTACGTCGGCACCGTGATCTTCTCGCTGGGCTATCTGGTGCTCTACCCCGGCCTCGGCAACTTCTCCGGCCTGCTGGGCTGGAGCCAGGAGAGCCAGTGGGAGGAAGAGGTCGCCCGGGCCGAGGAGCGCTTCGCGCCGATCTTCGCCCAGTACCAGGAGGTGCCGATCCCGGAACTGTCCCAGGACGGCGAGGCCATGCAGGTCGCCGAGCGCATCTTCCTCAACAACTGCGCGATCTGCCACGGCTCCAACGCCAAGGGCGGCTACGGCTTCCCCAACCTGACCGACGACGCCTGGCTGTATGGCGGTGCGCCGGAGAATATCGTCCAGACCCTCAACAACGGGCGTAACGGCCTGATGCCCTCCTGGCAGCAGCTGGGCAGCGAGAACATCGAGAACGTGACCCAGCACGTGCTCTCGCTCTCCGGCAACGCCGAGGATGCCGAGCGCGCCGAACAGGGCGCCAGCGTGTTCGCCTCGGTGTGTGCCGCCTGCCACATGCCCGACGGCACCGGCAACCAGGCCCTGGGCGCGCCCAACCTGACCGACGATGCCTGGCTCTATCGGGCACCGGACCAGTCGCTGGCCGACTCGGTGCGCCAGACCCTGCGTAACGGCCGCAACGGCCATATGCCGGCTCAGGCCGCCTACATCGGCGAGGACAAGGTCCACCTCGTCGCCGCCTACGTCTACGGCCTGAGCCGCCAGGACTGAGCCGGCGAACGATGACGGCATGCAAAGGGTGCGGCCTCCGGTCGCACCCTTTCTTGTTATGCAGCCGCGCCGATACAATGTCGACCACCCGCAACGGGTCACCCCCGACGGCCCTCCCCTCCTTGCCAGCCACGAGCCTGCCATGAGCGAGAAGATCCCGACTCACGATGTCACCCCGGATCCGGTGCAGCACCACGCGCCGAACGAGGCGGTCACCCAGCACATGTACGAGAGCCGGCGGCATATCTACGTCCGCGAGATCAAGGGCGTCTTCCAGCGCCTGCGCCGGGCCTCCAACTGGGCCCTGATGCTGGCCTTCTTCCTGCTGCCCTGGGTGCCCTGGGGCGACCGCCCGGCCATCTGGTTCGACCTCCCCGGTCGGGAGTTTCACATCTTCTCGGCGACCTTCTATCCCCAGGAGTTCATGCTGCTCTCCTGGCTCTTGATCATCTGCGCCTTCGGCCTGTTCTTCATCACGGTGTTCGCCGGGCGCGTCTGGTGCGGCTACACCTGCCCGCAGAGCGTCTGGACCTTCCTGTTCATCTGGGTCGAGCATCGCCTGGAGGGCTCGCGCAACCGCCGCATCAAGCTCGACAAGCAGCCGATGACCACCGACAAGCTGTGGCGCAAGGGCGCCAAGCACGCCATCTGGCTTCTGATCGCCCTGGCCACGGGCCTCACCTTCGTCGGCTACTTCACGCCGATCCGTGACCTGGTCGTGGAGCTGCCGACCCTGAACGCCGCCGGCTGGTCCTACTTCTGGGTGGGCTTCTTCCTGGTCTTCACCTACCTCAACGCCGGCTGGCTGCGCGAGCAGGTGTGCATCTACATGTGCCCCTACGCCCGCTTCCAGTCGGTGATGTTCGACCGCGACACCCTGATCGTCTCCTACGACGCCGACCGCGGCGAACCGCGCGGCCCGCGCAAGAAGACGCTGAGTCACGAGCAGGCGCAAGCCGCCGGCCACGGCGACTGCATCGACTGCGACCTCTGCGTGCAGGTCTGTCCCACCGGGATCGATATCCGCGACGGTCTGCAGTACGAGTGCATCACCTGTGCGGCCTGCATCGACGCCTGCGACAGCGTGATGGACAAGATGGGCTACCCCCGCGGGCTGATCCGCTACACCACCGAGAACGCCCTGGAGGGCAAGCCGACGCATATCCTGCGCCCCCGCCTGATGGGCTATCTCGCCGCGCTGCTGGTGATGATCGGCGTCTTCGCCTGGGCGGTGGCCGATCGCACGCCGCTGGGCTTCGACGTCGAGCGCGATCGCAACCAGCTGTTCCAGATGACCCAGGACGGGCGCATCAGCAACGTCTACACCCTGACCGTGCGCAACCTCGACAATCGGCCGCACAGCTACCGGCTGGAGGCCTCCGGCCTGCCCGGCCTGACCCTCGACACCCACGAGATCAGCGTGCCGGCCAGCGAATCGCGCCAGCTGGTGATCCAGGCCAGCGTGCCGCCCGAATCCATCGACCGGCCCAGCGCCGAGATCATCCTGCGCCTCGAGGCGACGGATGCCGACATCGCCATCGAACGTGACAGCCGTTTCCTAGGAGAGACCCGCTGATGAGTGCGGAACCGGACATCATCCCCCCCTGGTACAAGCAGTTCTGGCCGTGGTTTCTGATCGGCCTGCTGGCCTCGTCGGTGACCTTCAGCATCACCTACCTGGTGCTGTCGATTCACTACTACGACGGCACGGTGGAGCAGGACTACTACAAGCAGGGGCTGGCCATCAACGAGCGGCTGGCCAAGCAGGAGCACGCTCGGGAGCTGGGTCTCGAGGCGGTCATGCGCGCCGACCCGCGCACCGGCGACATCGTCATCGACCTCGAGGGCGAACGCCGACCGGAGCGGCTCTACCTCGAGCTGATCTTCCCCACCGAGAGCAGCCGCGACCGCTCGCTGGTGCTGGAGCACGTCCGCGACGGGCGCTTCGTCACCTCCATCGATCAGCCGCTCAACTACCGCTGGTACCTGCACCTGCAGCCCGCCGAGGGCCAGGACGCCGCGTGGCGCCTGACCGGCGAGGCGCACTTCCCCACGGAAGGCGACATCTCGCTCTCCCCCGGCCTCTAGATGACCGCGACCGCCACACCGCCCTCGACCACCGAGGACCCCGGCTGCTACCACTGCGGCAGCCGGGTGCCCGCGGACGCCCCCTGGTCGATCACCCTGGACGATGAACGACGGCCGCTGTGCTGTCCCGGCTGCGAGGCGGTGGCCCACGCCATCGTCGACGGGGGCCTGGCGAGCTACTACCGCTTTCGCACCGAGCTGCCCGAGCGGCCGGACGATCGCCAGGCGGTCCACGCCGAGACCTGGGCAGTGTTCGACGACCCCGGCCTGCAGGCGCGCTTCGTGCACCCCGACGGCGACGGCGGCGGGGTGCACGCCACCCTCGCCGTGGACGGCATCACCTGCGCGGCCTGCGCCTGGCTGATCGAGCATCGCCTCAACGCCCTCCGCGGCATCGAGGCGAGCGCCGTCAACCTCTCCCACCATCGCCTGCGTGTCAGCTGGAATCCCGAACGGGTGACCCTGTCGCGGATCCTCGCCGAGATGGCCGCCATCGGCTATCCGGCCCAGCCCTACGAGCCAGATGCGGCCCAGAGCCGGCTGCAGCACGAGGAGCGCATGAACGTGCGCCGGCTGATCGTCGCCGCGGTGGCGATGATGCAGGTGCTGATGTTCTCGATCCCGATCTACGTGGCCGACCCCGGCGAGCTCAGCGCCGACTTCGACGCTCTCTTCCACTGGCTCTCCTTCGCGCTGGCCACCCCGGTGGTGCTCTTCTCGGCACAGCCCTTCTTCACCAATGCCCTGCGCGACCTCAAGACCCGCACCCTGGGCATGGACGTGCCGGTATCGCTGGCCATCGGCGGCGCCTACCTGGCCAGCGGCTATGCGGTGGTCGTCGGGCATGGCGACGTCTATTTCGATTCGGTGGCGATGTTCACCTTCTTCCTGCTGTTCGGCCGCTACGTCGAGGTGCGCGCCCGGCGCCGCAGCGGCCACAGCGGCAACGCCCTCTCCGGCGCCCTGCCACTCTCGGCGATCCGCCTCACCGAGGCGGGCGAGGAGCGCATCCTGCCCTCCAGCGAGCTCGCCGCCGGCGACCGGGTGCTGATCAAGCCCGGCCACGGCGTGCCGGCCGACGGCGTGATCGAGCGCGGCGAGTCGAGCCTCGACGAGTCGATGCTCACCGGCGAATACCTGCCGGTGACAAGGCGCGCCGGCGATCGCGTCACCGGCGGCAGCCAGAACATCGAGAGCCCGCTGACGGTGCGCGTCACCCATGCCGGCCGCGAGGCGCGGGTCGCCGGCATCGTCGATCTGACCGATCGCGCCTTCGCCAGCCGGCCGCGCATCGCCCAGCTGGCCGCGCGCATGGCCCACCACTTCGTGCTGCAGGTGCTGCTGATCTCCGTCGGCGTGGCCGTCGCCTGGTGGTTCATCGATCCCGACCGCATGCTGTGGGTCACCCTCTCGGTGCTGGTGGTGACCTGCCCCTGCGCCCTGGCGCTGGCCACGCCCACGGCCCTGACCGCCGGCCACGGCCGGCTGCACCGCCGCGGCGTGCTGATTACCCGCGCCGACGCCCTGGAGGCGCTGTCGCAGCTGGACCGGGTGATCTTCGACAAGACCGGCACCCTGACCAGCGGCGAGATGAGCCTGGTGGAGACGCGCCCGATCGGCGACACCCTCGACGAAGCGCGCGCGCGTGCCCTGGCGGCCGCCCTGGAGGCCCAGTCCGAGCACCCCATCGCCCGCGCCTTTCGCCCCTTCCGCGAGGCCGGCATCAGTGCCGACGAGGTGCTCAGCCGCCCCGGCCGGGGCCTGGAGGGCCGCATCGACGGGCGCCGCTGGCGGCTCGGCACCCCCGCCTTCGCCGCCCCGGAGGCGACGCCCGAGGCACCCGGCGAGGGCCAGTGGCTGCTGCTGGCCGAGGACGACACGCCGAGGGCCTGGTTCTGCCTGCACGATCGCCTGCGCGACGACGCCCGAGAGACCGTCGAGGCCCTGAAGGCGCGCGGCCTCGCGGTGGAGCTGCTCTCCGGCGACACCGAATCGGCGGTGGCGGCCATGGCCGCGCGCCTTGGCATCGCGACCTGGCAGGCGGCGGCCTCGCCGGAGGACAAGCTGGCACGCATCCAGTCGCTGCAAGCCGCCGGTGAGCGAGTGGCCATGGTGGGCGACGGCATCAACGACGTGCCGGTGCTGGCCGGGGCCGACGTGGCCATCGCCATGAACGGCGCCACCGATCTCGCCCGCACCCGCGCCGACGCCGTCTTGCTGGGTCCTCGGCTGGGGCGTATCGTCGAGGCCATCGCGACCAGCCGCACCACGCGGCGCATCATCCGCCAGAACCTGGCCTGGTCGCTGATCTACAACATCTCGGCGCTGCCCCTGGCGGCGATGGGTTTCGTGCCCCCCTGGCTCGCGGCCATCGGCATGTCGGCGAGCTCGCTGGTCGTGGTCGGCAACGCCCTTCGCCTGACCCGCGTCGGGCCCGAACGGCCCGCTGGCGCCGACTCCTCCCGGCTGGTGAACGCATGAGCATCCTCTACCTGCTGATCCCCCTCTCGCTGATCCTGCTGGGACTGGCCGTCTGGGCCTTCTTCTGGGCCGTCAAGCACGACCAGTTCGAGGACCTCGAGGGCCCTGCCTACCGCATCCTCTTCGACGAGGATGAGAACGATCGCCCGCGCAAGGAGCGTGCCTCACCCGACGCGGATGCCGGCGCCGATCCCGGTTCCGGCGCGCCCCGCGACGAGGACCGCCGCGACTGATGGATCCCACCGGCCTCGACCTTCCCCCGCTGGCGGCGGCCTTCGTCTTCGGCCTGCTCGGCGGCGCCCACTGCATCGGCATGTGCGGCGGCATCATGAGCGCCCTGACCTTCGCCGTGCCACCCAGCATGCGAAGCCCCGCTCGCCTCTCGGGGCTGCTGCTCGGCTACAACCTGGGACGCATCGCCAGCTACATGATGGCCGGCGCCCTGGCGGCGGGACTCGGCACGCTGATCGCCCTGAGCCCCCAGGCCCGCCTGGTGCTGCAGGGCCTGGCCGCGGTGATGCTGATCCTGATGGCGCTCTATATCGCCGACTGGTGGAAGGGGCTACTCAAGGTCGAAGCGGTCGGCAGGCGCCTGTGGCGCCACCTCGAGCCGCTGGGACGGCGGCTGATGCCGGTGGTCCGGGTGCCCCAGGCGTTCGCCCTGGGCGCCGTCTGGGGCTGGCTGCCGTGTGGCCTGGTCTACTCGATGCTCGCCTGGAGCCTGGCCATCGCCGATCCCTGGCGGGGCGCGATCCTGATGGGCGCCTTCGGCCTCGGCACCCTGCCGGCCCTGCTGGCCACCGGCCTCGCCGCGCGCCAGCTCGGCGCGCTGATTCGCCATCCGGCCACCCGCACGCTCTCCGCGCTGTCGATCATCGCCTTCGCCCTCTGGCAGCTGTGGACGCTGCTGCCCGGGGCGACGTTGCACTGACGGCCGCGCCGATCACGCCGTCGAGATAGCCCTGCCCAGATAGCCGAATACGACTTCGATTGACGCAGCTCAACGCGGTGCACCAGGCGCCTCGCTAGCATAAAGGCATGTTTCCCTCCGGAGGGCCGACCATGCCCGCTCGCGCGTCAACCGCACCCGGTAGCGACGCCCCCTTCGCGGCGGCCTCACCGGCCCCCGCCTATGCCTTCTACCCCACGCCCCAGGCGATGGGCGACGGCATCGGCGCCGAGGACTATCGCCGCGCGCTCGAGCACAGCAACGCCGCGGCGCGCCCGCTGTCGCTCTATGTGCACCTGCCCTTTTGCCAGCAGGCCTGCTTTCACTGCACACGCCGGCCGGTCACCACCTCGGATACCCGGCTGACCGAGGCCTACCTCACCCGCCTCGACCGCGAGATGGTGCTGACCAGTCGCCACCTGGACGCTCGGCGGGAGGTCCGCTCCCTGCAGTGGGGCGGCGGCACCCCGACCTTCCTGACCCTCAACCAGATGGGCGACCTGATCGATCGGCTGGATGCCCGCTTCCGGCTGGCCGGCGATCGCGACCGGGAGTACCTCATCGAGATCGACCCCCGCGAGGCCGATGTCTTCACTCTGCGCCATCTCGAGGCCCTGGGGTTCAACCGGCTGAGCCTCGAGGTGCTGGACCTGGATAGCGAGGTCCAGCGGGCGATCAACCGTGAGCAGGGCCGCGGCCTGACCGAGCAGCTGCTCGACGAGGCGGACCGGCTGGGTTTCACCTCCGTCAACCTGAACCTGATCCTCGGCCTGCCCCGCCAGACCCGCGATAGCGTCGCCGCGACGCTCGAGCAGGTCATCGCCATGGCACCGTCGCGGCTGTCGCTGTTTCACTACCAGCACCACCCCGAACGCTTCCCCCGGCAGCGCCAGATCCGCACCGAGGACCTGCCTGCCCCCCAGGAGGTCCAGGAGATGCTGCAGGCGGCCATCGCGATGCTCGCCGCCGCGGGCTATATGCATATCGGCCATGACCGCTTCGTGCGCGGCGACGACCGCCTGGCCAAGGCCCTCGAGGCCGGGCGGGAGCGCCACGACCTGGTGGGCCTGGGCGTCATGGCGGTCTCCCGCCTGGAGGACCTGCACGTTCGCAACCCGCTGAGGCTCGAGGAGTACGAGGCGTCCCTGGATCGAGGGGAGCTGCCCACCGCCGTCGGCCATCGGCTGAGCCTGGACGACCGGCTGCGCAGCGCCGCCATCGAGCGACTGATGTGCGATCTGCCCCTCGACCTGGCGGCGCTCGGCGAGGCCTTCGGGCTGGACGCCGAGGCCCATCTCGCCGCACCGCTGGCGCGACTGGCCCGGGCCGAGACCCAGGACCTGATCGTGCGCCAGGGCCGCCAGTGGCGCGTGACGCCCAGCGGGCGCCCGCTGATCCGTCAGCTGGCGGCGGCCTTCGATGCCTACCCCGCCGCGCCCTGATCGCCACACGCTGATCGCTACCGTCAGCGGCGAGGTGTTAAGCGGTGCTTTGCCGGTGGGCGACTATCCCCCATAATGATCTCTGAGCCACCATCCATGGAGGAGAGCATGCCCGACCCCGCAACCGGTAGGCGCCGCGCCCTGCTGAACGAGACGCGCTGCCAGACCTGCAGCCTGAGCTCGCTCTGCCTGCCGCTGGCACTCGAAGTGCAGGACATGGATCAGTTCGATGCCATCATCCGCCGCCGACCGCCGTTGAAGAAGGGCGAGGCACTGTTCCGCCAGGGCACCCCCTTCACCAGCGTCTTCGCAGTCCGCTCGGGCAGCCTCAAGCAGGTGACCACCGAGGGCAGCGGCGAGGACCAGCTGACCAACTTCTACCTGCCCAGCGAACTGGTGGGACTCGACGGCATCGACGAGGAACGCTACCCGGGCACGGTGGTGGCCCTGGAGACCACCACGGTCTGCGAGATCCCCTTCGATCGCCTCGACACCCTCTCCGAATCCCTGCCGGAGCTGCGCGGCCAGCTCTACCGCAGCATGAGCAAGGAGATGCGTGACGACCGCCGCATGATGCGCCTGCTGTCGCGCAAGACCGCCGACCAGCGCCTGGCGACCTTCTTCACCAGCCTCTCCGACCGCTTCCGTCGGCGCGGCTACTCGCCCTACAGCTTCCGGCTGTCCATGTCGCGGGCCGACATCGGCAACTACCTGGGGCTCGCGGTGGAGACCGTCAGCCGCATCCTGAGTCGCTTCCAGTCCCAGGAGCTGGTGGCCGTCTCCGGCCGCGAAGTGAACATCCTCGACCTGGAATCGCTGATCGAGGTGGCCGAACAGGAGGGCTGCCGCTGAGGCCGCGCGCCGATCGCGCTCTCCCGTCTCGACACGAAAAACCCCAGCGCCCGATGAGGTCGCTGGGGTTTTTCATGCTTGGCCGTCCGGCCACCGCGAGATGCTATCGCTTCTGATCAGGGCTCGTTATGCAGGGCGATGCGATCGGCATTGAGGCGCGCCTGCTTCTCCTCGAGGCCGGCGAAGTCGAAGAGCTCGCGGTCGGCCAGCTGGGAGGGTGCCACGTTGGTGACCGCCTTGAACATGCTCTCGAGCCGTCCCGGATGCGACGTCTCCCACTCGGCCAGCATCTCCTTGACCACCTGGCGCTGCAGGTTCGGTTGGGAGCCGCAGAGGTTGCAGGGAATGATCGGGAAGGCCATCCGCCGGGCGAACTCGGCGATGTCGGCCTCCCGGCAGTAGGCGAGCGGACGGATGACCATGTTCTTGCCGTCGTCGGAGAGCAGCTTGGGCGGCATCGCCTTGAGGCTGCCGCCAAAGAACATGTTGAGAAACAGCGTCTCGAGGATGTCCTCGCGATGATGCCCCAGCGCCACCTTGGTGGCCCCGATCTCCTCGGCGAAGCCGTACAGTGAGCCGCGCCGCAGCCGTGAACAGAGCGCGCAGGTGGTCTTGCCCTCGGGGGTCTTCTCCTTGACCACCGAGTAGGTGTCGCGCTCGAGGATGTGGTACTCGACGTCGAGCTTATCCAGGTACTCGGGCAGCACGTGCTCGGGGAAGCCGGGCTGCTTCTGGTCCAGATTGACCGCCACCAGGGAGAAGTTCACCGGCGCGTTGCGCTGCAGGTTGCGCAGGATCTCCAGCAGGGTGTAGCTGTCCTTGCCCCCGGAGAGGCAGACCATCACCCGGTCCCCCTCATGAATCATCCCGTAATCGATGATGGCGTTGCCCACCTGGCGACGCAGCCGCTTCTGCAGCTTGTTGAAGGCGCGCTTGTCCGCGGCATCGGATTCGTCGGAAGGCGTCGCGGGGTCGGCGACGGGCCGCAGGGCGGTGTCGCGGGGATCGAACATCAGGGCGTCTGGCATGGTATCGGCGCTGCCTGGGCGGCTGGAAAATGGCGGGCGCTATCCTACCATTCTCGCCGCCGACAGGCGACGCGGGGCCGCCCGAACCGCGGCGATCAACAGAAACGCGGCGATCAGCAGAAACGTTCGACCTCGGGCGTGCTGCGCGTCAGGCGCAGGTGGATCAGCGCCGTGGTCACGGCGTCACCGAGTGCCGTGTGCCGCCCCATCACCGGCACCCCCAGGCGCTCGGCTACCTGCTCGAAGCGCGGCCGGGTGACGAGTTCGGGGTGGGTGCGGCGCAGCCGGCGATAGTAGGCCTGCGCCACGTCGATGCAGGCGTTGGGCAGATCGAAGCCGAAGCGCGGCCGCAGGTAGCGGTTGAGCAGCGTCAGGTCGTCATCCAGGCGCCAGCCGATCAGCGGGCGATTGCCGACGAAGTCCAGGAACTGTGCCAGCGCCTCGTCGATGCCGGCCCCCTCCGCCAGGTCGATGCCGCGCAGGCCGTGCAGGCGGATCGAATCGCCACATAGGCTGGCGGGGCGCGCCAGCCGCAGGTCGAGGGAGTCGCTGGTCAGCACCCGATCCCCGCGCAGGCGCACCGCCGCCAGCGACACCAGCTCGGCCCGACGCGGATCGGGGCCGGTGGTCACGCAGTCGATGGCGACCATCTCCTCGCCGGTATAGGGCGCGAAGAGCCAGCCGTGATCGCCGTCGACCTGACGGCGTCGATCGGCGGCGCGGCGCAGGGCCCTGAGCATCAGGCAACCTCCTGTTGTTGAGTCGATCGAGCAGCGTCGAGGCGCGTCAGGAGTACTCGAGGTGGAAACGGTGCGAGATCCGCTGCTTGAACTCCTTGACGATGTGCAGGGCCTCGCGGAGCAGGTCCCGCTCCAGGGAGGAGAGCTCCTGCACCACCACCCGGTCGGGCGCCTCGCCCTTGCCCTCCGGATCATCGAGGCGCTCGAGCTGCTGGCGAAGCCTCAGCTCGGTGAACAGCGACAGGGCCTCGCCCAGGTCCTCGGCGAAACGCTCCTCCAGCCGTCCGTCGGCGACCAGCGCGTCCAGCCGCGCAAGCGTCGAGGTCGCGGCGATGCGCCGCTCGAGCGCCAGGGTGCGCACCCCGTGGACGATGGGGAAGATGCCGCCCTTCTTGATGTCCACCCCGTGCTGAGGCTTCTTCAGCGACCCGAACAGCGTCAGCGGCGTGGAGAAACGCAGCGCGGTGCGGGCGAAGTAGGAGAGCAGGATCTCGTCGCGGCTGCAGCGCTCGAAGAGCTCCTCGCGCAGCCGCTCGAGCAGCGAGGCGTTGCCGGCCACCGCATGAGCGTCGAGCATGATCGCCAGGCGCATGAGGCTCTCGCCATCGCGCTTCGCCGCCCACTGCGCAATGCGCCCGCGCCACTGGCTCTCGGTGCCCACCCACTCGGGGTTGGAGACCATGATGTCGCCGGGGCACGGCGGGTAGCCCAGCTCGATCAGCGTCTCGGTGAGGCGCTGCATCTGCGCCTGACAGTCGGGCCAGTCGAGATCGTCGGCGAGGATCAGGCCGTTGTCCTGGTCGGTCTTCAGGATCTGCTCGCCGCGCCCCTCGCTGCCCATCACGATCAGGCAGCTCTGGTCGTGATACTGCTCGTCGATCAGAAAGCCCCAGGCCTTGTTCATGATGCGCCCGTTGAGCGCCGCCAATAGCCCCATGGCGAAGCGCAGCTTGACGCCCTGGGCCATCAGCGCCTTGACCAGCTCCGGCGTGCGACGGCTGGCGGCGGCCAGCGCCTCCAGGCTGTCCGCCTGTTCCACCTGCAGGCTCACCACGTAGCTGCGGCTGGAGAAGTAGCTGAGCACGTCGGTCAGCTCGACCACGCCGCAGGGCCGGTCGCCTTCCATGACCACGACGCGCTCCACCTTGAAGCGGGTCATCTGGACCAGCACCTCGAACAGGTACTGCTCGGGGGTCGCCGTGATCAGCGCGAAGTGCGCCACGTCCTGCACCGGGCTCTGCTGGGTCAGGCCCTCGAGGACCAGGGCGTTGAGCAGGTCGGTCTTGGTGACCATGCCCGGCCCCTGCTCGCCCTCGACCAGCAGGCTGTCGGCATGGCTGTCGTTCAGGGTATGCACCGCCTCGGCCAGGTGGGTAGTGGCCGCCACCAGCAGGGGGGCGCGCATGCACTCGCTGACGCGGGCCAGCATGAAGCCCGCCATGGTGACGCCGCCCTCGGCGCGGCGCTCGGTGAGCAGGCGCGTCTTCTGGGCCAGGCGCTGGCGGAAGAACTCGGCGAAGGCCGGATAGGCCGTGCAGAGCTGCTTGAACACGCCCTTGGGCAGCAGGTAGCAGAGGCACTCCTGTTCGGCCCGGAAGCGATAGCGGCTCTTGCCGTTGAGGATGCTGATGGCGCCGAACAGGTCGCCGGCCGTGTAGTGACCGATATGCGACTGGGCGCCGGGCAGGGTCGGGTCCAGCTCGGCGACCTCGCCCTTGTGGATCAGGAAGAGATACTCCCCGGCCTGGCCGGCATCGAGGATGATCTCCTCGCGGTCGTAATAGGCCAGGTCGATGCTGCGGCGAACGCGCTCACGGCCCTCCTCGTCGAGGAAGGTGAAAGGGGGATGGGAGAGTTCTACATCGACCATGGGGCTGTCCTCGTTGCGCGGCGTTCACCACCCCGCTGACCTCGGCACACTCGTCGTCCAGCAAGCCTTCAAGATAGCAAAGTCGGAGTAGCATAAAGACCTAGACAATCGTCCTAACCTGGCTCTCTTAGACCATCGTCAAACACTGCGCTCCGACGCCCCTCAACCCGGTGACATTTCCAGGCTATACCATCGTCCTATGCGCCCCCCAAAGAGAACAAAAACGCTTTCTAAATAACGCTGCAAACCATTGATTAAAAAACAACTACCAAAAAGACCCCGCGCGGGTTCGTCATCATGATACGAAAGTCTGGGATTTATTTTAGGCGTTTGCTGCCCAGTATTGTGCATGAGCCATACAGGGCATTCCCGCGTCGACACTTCACGACGACCGGCCGCGGGCCACCCGATGACAGGCCGGTCCAGACTCCGCCATCGAGGCTGTTCCGTCGGCACGACTGCCCTGATGAGTGATGCAAACACTCCGGGCAACTTTCCAATCTCAACAACAAGTGGAGAGCAACACTATGGCAGACGACAAGTCTAATGCCGCTGCTTACTGGAAGGCGAACGTACGCCTGATCACGGGGTGCCTGATCGTCTGGGCCTTCGTGTCATATGGCTGCGCCATCCTGTTCCGCCCGCTGCTGGCTGGCATTCCAGTAGGAGGAACGGACCTGGGCTTCTGGTTCGCCCAGCAGGGGTCGATCCTGACCTTCATCGCGATCATCTTCTTCTACGCCTGGAAGATGAACCGTCTCGATAAACAGTTCGGACTCGGGGAGTAAGCCAGCATGAGTCAGTTTGCCATCAACCTGCTGTTTGTAGGGGCCTCGTTCGCCCTCTACATCGGCATCGCGATCTGGGCCCGCGCCGGCTCGACCAAGGACTTCTACGTCGCCGGCGGCGGCGTTCACCCGATCACCAACGGCATGGCCACCGCCGCCGACTGGATGTCTGCGGCCTCCTTCATCTCCATGGCCGGCCTGCTGGCCTCCGGCGGCTATGCCAACTCCACCTTCCTGATGGGCTGGACCGGCGGCTACGTCATCCTGGCCATGCTGCTGGCGCCCTACCTGCGCAAGTTCGGCAAGTTCACGGTGCCGGACTTCATCGGGGATCGTTTCTACAGCAACACCGCCCGCCTGGTCGCGGTCATCTGCCTGATCGTGGCCTCGATCACCTACGTCATCGGCCAGATGACCGGTGCCGGCGTGGCCTTCTCGCGCTTCCTCGAGGTCAGCAACACCTGGGGCATCTGGATCGCCGCCTTCATCGTCTTCCTGTATGCGGTCTTCGGCGGCATGAAGGGCATCACCTACACCCAGGTCGCCCAGTACGTGGTGCTGATCATCGCCTACACCATCCCGGCGGTGTTCATCGCCCTGGAACTGACCGGCAACCCGATCCCGGGGCTGGGCATGTTCAGCACCCACACCGAATCCGGCGTGCCGCTGCTCGAGAAGCTGGATGACGTGGTCAACGCGCTCGGCTTTCGCGACTACACGGCCGACGTCGACAACAAGCTGAACATGGTGCTGTTCACCCTGTCGCTGATGGTCGGTACCGCAGGCCTGCCCCACGTCATCATCCGCTTCTTCACCGTGCCGAAGGTGGCCGATGCGCGCTGGTCCGCCGGCTGGGCCCTGGTCTTCATCGCCCTGCTCTACCTGACCGCGCCCGCCGTGGGTTCCATGGCGCGCCTGAACCTGATGACCACCGTCTATCCGGACATGGCCGGCCAGGTCGAGAGCTATGAGGACGCCGCGAACAACCCCATCCTCTATGAGGACCGTCCCGAGTGGGTGCGGACCTGGGAAGAGACCGGCCTGATCCAGTTCGAGGACAAGAACAACGACGGTCGCATCCAGGTCTACAACGACGGCAGCGAGGCCTTCGCCGCCACCGCCGAACAGCGCGGCTGGAACGGCAGCGAGCTCAACGTCAACAACGACATCCTGGTACTCGCCAACCCCGAGATCGCCAACCTGCCGAGCTGGGTCATCGGCCTGATCGCCGCCGGTGGTATCGCCGCGGCGCTGTCCACGGCCGCCGGCCTGCTGCTGGCCATCTCCTCGGCCATCAGCCACGACCTGATCAAGACCATGATCAACCCGAAGATCACCGAGAAGGGCGAGATGCTGGCGGCACGTATCTCCATGGCCGGTGCCATCCTGCTGGCGACCTACCTGGGCCTCAACCCGCCCGGCTTCGCGGCGCAGACGGTGGCCCTGGCCTTCGGGATCGCCGGTGCCTCGCTGTTCCCGGTGCTGATGATGGGCATCTTCTCCAAGCGGGTGAACAACAAGGGCGCCGTCGCGGGCATGCTGACCGGCCTGGGCACGACCCTGCTCTACATCTTCACCTACCTGGGCTGGTTCTTCATTCCGGAGACCAACATGCTGCCCAACACGCCGGATAACTGGATCCTGGGCATCTCACCGCTCTCCTTCGGTGCAGTGGGCGCGATCTTCAACTTCGCGGTCGCCTTCACCGTCTCCAACGCCACCGAGGAGCCTCCGCAGGAGATCCAGGACCTGGTGGAGAGCGTTCGCTATCCCAAGGGCGCTGGTGTCGCCACCGGGCACTGACGTCTCGGGACCTTCTGGGCCATAATGGCCCCCCTGGCCCGGCCAGTCCGGGCCGCGGAACCTCACCCGATCGGGCTTCCTCAGGGAAGCCCGATTGCTTTAAGGATGGATGATTTATGATATGGCACCTGATTGCGGCGGTCTTCGCCGGCCTGGGCGCCGCGGGGGTCGGGCTGATCCTGCGCCTGGCCAGCGGCAAGCGCCTGCCGCGCTGGATCGTCCCGGTATTCGCCGGCATCGGCATGCTGGCCTACCAGATCCACCACGAATACTCCTGGTTCGAGTACAAGCAGGAACAGCTGCCCGACTCGGCCGAGGTGGTCGACGTGGAGCAGAGCCAGGTCTTCTGGCGCCCCTGGACCTTCCTCTTCCCGATGACCACGGCCTTCACCATCGTCGAGCAGGACCAGCTGGCGGTGAGCCGGGCAGACGATGAGCGGCTGGTCGAGTTCCTGCTCTACCGCTTCGAGAAGGAGTACGTGGATCAGGTCAGCCACCAGGCCTGGCTGATGAACTGCGCGACCCGGGAAATGCTGCCCCTCGAGGGCGAAGCCCGCACGCCCGTCACCGAGGCGATGCGCCGCCTCGACGCCTCCGCCCCGCTCTATGGGGTACTCTGCCCGCGGGCCTGAATCGTGTGAGACGGCCGCCCCGCGCACCGGCCTTGCCCTAGCACGGGCGTCTTCGGAAGGGAGTTGAGTGCATGTTCGCCGGCTGGCTGCTGATCGTCGTTTCACTGCTCTACATCACCGTGCTGTTCGCCATCGCCTGGCGCGGTGATCGCCACGCTCGCCAGCACGGGGCGAGCCGACGCCGCCCGGTGATCTACAGCCTGGCGCTGGCCATCTACTGCACCTCCTGGACCTTTCACGGCGCCGTGGGCCAGGCGGCCACGTCGGGCTGGTCGTTCGCCAGCATCTTCGTCGGCCCGATCCTCACCCTGCTGCTGTTCTGGCCGGTGCTGGCCAAGATGATCCGCGTCGCCAAGCACCAGAACGTCACCTCCATCGCCGACTTCATCGCCTCGCGCTACGGCAAGACCCAGTCGCTGGCGGCCTTCGCGAGCCTGGTGGCGCTGATCGGCACCCTGCCCTACATCGCCCTGCAGCTGAAGGCGGTCTCGACCTCCTTCAGCGTGATCACCGCCGCCTCGGACATCACCCGGGCCCCGCTGTTCGGCGACACCGCCTTCTACGTGGCGCTGGTGATGGCGGCCTTCGCCATCCTCTTCGGCACCCGCCACACCGACGCCACCGAGCACCACGAGGGGCTGATCCACGCCGTGGCCTTCGAGTCGCTGGTCAAGCTGGTGGCCTTCCTGGCCCTCGGCGCCTACGTCACCTGGGGCATGTTCGACGGCCTGGGCGACCTGCTGGGCCGCGCCGAGGAGCAGCTGGCGCTGCAGCGCCAGCTCGCCGACCAGGACTTCGGCCAGAGCTTCTGGGCCCAGACCCTGCTGGCGATGCTGGCCATCCTCTGCCTGCCCCGCCAGTTCCATGTCGCGGTGGTCGAGAACATCCACCGCGACGATGCCACCAAGGCGCGTTGGCTCTTCCCGCTCTACCTGCTGGCCTTCGCCTTCTTCGTCATCCCCATCGCCGCGGCCGGCCTGACCGTCTTCTCCGAGAGCCGCATCGAGCCCGACACCTATGTGCTGGCCCTGCCGATGGCGGCCGACAACGCCTGGCTGACGCTGTTGACCTTCATCGGCGGTTTCTCGGCGGCCACCGGCATGGTGATCGTCGCCGCCGTGGCGGTGTCGATCATGATCTCTAACGAGATCGTCATCCCGGCGCTATTCCGCCTGCGCTGGTTCGATACCAAGCCGCGGGACTACGGCCGCCTGGTGCTGCGCGCCCGGCGCATCACCATCGTGGTGATCCTGGCGATGGCCTACGGCGTCTACCACCTGATCGGCGAATTCAGCTCGCTGGCCAACATCGGCATGCTGTCGTTTGCCGCCGCGGCGCAGTTCGCCCCGGCGCTGATCGGCGGCCTCTACTGGAAGCGCGGCAACCGGCTCGGGGTGATCGTCGGCATGAACGCCGGCTTCGCCATCTGGGCCTACAGCCTGCTGATGCCGACCATGATCGCCACCGGCGTGCTGCCGCTCGACTGGGCCGACGGCGGCCCCCTGAACATCGCCTGGCTCGCCCCCACCTCGCTGTTCGGCCTCAACGTCGGCGACAGCTTCACCCACGGCGTGATGCTCTCGCTGGGCGTGAACCTCTTCTGCTACATCTTCGTCTCCCAGATGACCCCGCAGCGGGTGGTCGAGCGCATCCAGGCCTCGCTGTTCGTCGACAGCGTCGAGACCCGCCAGACCTCGGTGAACCGCCCCTGGACCGGCGCCACCACCGTGGGCGACCTGAAGGTGCTGTGCGAGCGCTTCCTGGGCGCCGGCCAGGTGAGCCGCGCCTTCGACGACTATGCGAGGCGCACCGGCAAGCCGCTGGAGGACAACACCCGGGCCTCCATCGACGTCATCCAGTTCACCGAGCGTTTCCTGGCCTCGGTGCTCGGCGCCTCCTCGGCGCGCATCGTCGTCAACTCCGCCCTGCAGGGCCGCGGCATCGGTATCTCGGACGTGATCTCGATCGTCGACGAGGCCTCCCAGGTGCTGGAGTTCAACCGCGCCCTGTTGCAGGCCACCATCGAGAACATCAATCAGGGCATCAGCGTGGTCGACCAGAACCTGCGCCTGGTGGTGTGGAACCAGCGCTATCTGGAGCTGTTCCGCTTCCCCGACCACCTGATCCGGGTCGGCGCGCCGATGGACAAGATCTTCCGCTACAACGCCCACAACGGCGAGTACGGCCCCGGCGACCCGGAGGAGCACGTGCGGCTGCTGATCGACAACATCCGCGAGGGCCAGCCCCACCGCTACGTACGCTACCGTCAGGACGGCAGCGTGCTGGAGGTCCAGGGCAACCCCATGCCGGGCGGCGGCTTCGTCTACACCTATCAGGACATCACCCAGCAGAAGCGCATCGAGGAGGCGCTGATCCGCTCGGAGAACAACATCCGCATCTACACGGACAACGTGCCGGCGCTGATCGCCTACTTCGACAAGGAGTGTCGCTACCTCTTCACCAACCGCGCCTACGAGCAGGCCTTCGACATCGACCGCAACGCGGTGATCGGCAAGCGCGTCGATGAGGTCATCGCCCCCGACATGGCCCGCGAGCGGGCCCCCTGGATCGAGCGTGCGCTGGCCGGGGAACGGGTCAACTTCGAGGTCTCGCTGCCCATCGGCGAGGCGCGACGCTACATGCTGGTCACCTACACGCCGCACTTCGGCGACAGCGGGGCCATCCTTGGCTTCTTCGCCCTCTACCAGGACATCACCGAGCGGCGCCGGGCCGAGATCGCCCTCAAGGAGACCAACGAGACCCTCGAGGAGCGCGTGCGCGAGCGCACCCAGGCGCTCTCCGAGGCCAACGCCGCGCTGCGCCAGGAGAACCGCGTGCGCGCCGAGGCCGAGCTGGCCCTGCGCCAGGCAAAGCAGCTCGCCGAGGACGCCAACGCCTCCAAGACGCGCTTTCTGGCCGCCGCCAGCCACGACCTGCTGCAGCCGCTCAACGCCGCGCGACTGTTCACCTCGGCGCTGGCCCAGGAGATGGATGCCGAGGACATGAAGCGCACCATCGGCCATATCGACAACTCCCTGCAGGCCGCCGAGGAGCTGCTCGGCACCCTGCTCGACATCTCCAAGCTCGATGCCGGCGCCCTGACCCCGCGGCGCAGCCACTTCGCCCTGGCCGACATCATCCGGCCGCTGCGCGCCGAGTTCGCGGTGATGGCCGAGGAGCGCGGCCTGGACCTGGTGGTGGTGCCGACCGGCCAGTGGGTCGACAGCGATGCCCAGATGCTGCGCCGCATCATCCAGAACTTCCTCTCCAACGCCATCCGCTACACCCAGGCGGGCCGCGTCCTGCTGGGCTGCCGCCGCCACGGCGAGCGGCTCACCGTCGAGGTCTGGGACTCGGGCCCGGGGATTCCCGAGGCCAAGCAGACCGAGATCTTCCAGGAGTTCCGGCGCCTCGACCAGGCCACGCGGCACAAGGAGAGCGAGAAGGGACTCGGGCTCGGGCTCTCCATCGCCGATCGCATGGCCCGGGTGCTCGACCACCCCATCCGGGTGCGCTCCCGGGAGGGGGTAGGCACCATGTTCTCGGTCAGCGTGCCGACCGTGGCGCCGCGCACCGCGACCCAGCAGGCCGAGGACGCCGCCCCGAAGCGGGCTGGCAACAAGCTCGACGGCACGCGAATACTCTGCATCGACAACGAATCGCTGATCCTCGAGGGCATGAAGGCGATGCTCTCGGGCTGGGGCTGCGAGGTCTTCACGGCCACCACCATCGGCGGCGCCAAGTCGGTGCTGCGCCACCTGGACGGCCCCCCGGACGCGATACTCGCCGACTACCACCTGGACAACGAGGTCACCGGCCTGATGGCCCTGGAGGCCCTCGGCGACCGGCTGGAGGAGGCCGTGCCGGGCATCGTGATCACCGCTGATCGCACCGAGGAGGTCGCCGAGGAGATCAAGCGGGCGGGCTATCAGCTGCTGCTCAAGCCCGTGCGCCCCGCCGCCCTGCGTGCCCTGCTCACCCGCACCCTGCAGGCCAGCCGGGCGGAACGGCATCCGTGAGGCCGTGCACCACGCCTCGCTGAGCACGCGAAACATGTAGGGCCATCATGCAAGAAACCCACCAAATGGTGGGTTTCTTGCTGTGTGAGCGGCCTGAGACGACGGGCTGGAAGCGCTCGCCGGGGCTAGGACTCGACCTTGGGCGGCTCGACCTCGAGCTTCTGGGCGGCGATCACCGCCTGGGTGCGGGAGTGCACACCGAGCTTTCGGAGGATGGCGGTGACGTGCGCCTTGATGGTCGCCTCGGAGACGCTCAGCTCATAGGCGATCTGCTTGTTGAGCAGCCCCTCGGTGAGCATGTTGAGCACCCGGAACTGCTGCGGCGTCAGCGAGGCGATGGCCTCGGCGAACTTGGTCTCGTCCTCGTTGGCCTCGCCCAGGGCGTCGGCCATCTCGGCCGGCAGCCACACCTCGCCGTCGAGGATCTCGCCCACCGCCTCGGCGATCAGCTGAAGAGAGGAAGACTTGGGAATGAAGCCCGAGGCGCCGTAGTCGATGGCGCGGCGCACCACGTAGACCTCGTCGCTGCCCGAGACCACCGCCACCGGGATGTCCGGCGTCTGGCCGCGCAGCTGGATAAGGCCGGAGAAGCCATGGGCGCCCGGCATGTGCAGGTCCAGCAGGATCAGGTCGGCATCGGGATGCCGGGTGACCACGTCGGTGGTGGCCTCCATGGTATCGGATTCGACGATCTCGGCCTGGGGCGCCAGCTGACGCAGGGCCTGGGTCAGGGCCGCACGGAACAGCGGATGGTCATCGGCAACGATGAATTTCTGGGCAAAGGCCATGGATCTTCCTCCGGTTCCTCGGGCGGCGGACCGACGACCGCCACGCTGGGCTCTCGATTTGTTATCGCATGTTACCCCATGGCCTAGGCGATTCCCAAGAGGCGAGAAACAATGAGGCGCTGATCGGGTCGCCGACCCGTCACCCGCCGTCGACCGCACATGAAGAAGCCGGCCCCCAGGGGACCGGCTCGGTTTCTGCTGTCGCGGCTGGGGCGCTGCCCTCAGCGATTGGCGCGATGCTCGATCAGCTCATCGACCACCGAGGGATCCGCCAGGGTGCTGGTGTCGCCCAGGCCGTCACACTCGTTGGCGGCGATCTTGCGCAGGATGCGGCGCATGATCTTGCCCGAACGGGTCTTGGGCAGCCCCGGCGCCCACTGGATGACGTCCGGCGAGGCGATCGGACCGATGTCCTTGCGCACCCACTGGGTCAGCTCCTTCTTGAGCTCGTCGCTCTCCTCGAAGCCATCGCCCAGGGTCACGTAGATGTAGATGCCCTGGCCCTTGATGTCGTGGGGGAAGCCGACCACGGCCGCCTCGGCCACCGCCTCGTGTGCCACCAGCGAGGACTCGATCTCGGCGGTGCCCATGCGGTGACCGGAGACGTTGAGCACATCGTCGACGCGGCCGGTGATCCAGTAGTAGCCGTCCTCGTCGCGGCGACAGCCGTCACCGGTGAAGTACATGCCCTGGTAGGTCGAGAAGTAGGTCTGCACGAAGCGGTCGTGGTCGCCCCAGATGGAGCGCGCCTGCCCCGGCCAGGAGTCGAGGAGCACCAGGTTGCCCTCGGTGGCACCCTTGAGCTCATTGCCCTCGTTGTCGACCAGCGCCGGCACCACGCCGAAGAACGGCAGGGTCGCGGAGCCCGGCTTGAGATCCGTGGCACCGGGCAGCGGGGCGATCATGATGCCGCCGGTCTCGGTCTGCCACCAGGTATCGACGATGGGGCACTTCGAGTTGCCGATCACCCGATGGAACCACTCCCAGGCCTCGGGGTTGATCGGCTCGCCCACCGAGCCGAGCAGGCGCAGGCTGTCGCGCTGGCTGGAGGCCATGACGTCGTCGCCATGGGCCATCAGCGCCCGCACCGCGGTGGGGGCGGTGTAGAGGATGCTGACGTTGTGCTTGTCGACGATCTCGCCCATGCGGCCATGGGTCGGATAGCTCGGCACGCCCTCGAACATCAGGGTGGTGCCGCCGTTGGCCAGCGGCCCGTAGACGATGTAGCTGTGACCGGTGACCCAGCCCACGTCGGCGGTGCACCAGTAGACCTCACCGTCCTGGTAGTCGAAGACGTAGCGGTGGGTCAGGGCGGCCTGCAGCAGGTAGCCGCCGGTGGTGTGCTTGAGGCCCTTGGGGGCGCCGGTGGAGCCCGAGGTGTAGAGGATGAACAGCGGGTCCTCGGCGTTCATCTCCTCGGCCGGGCAGTCGGTGGACTGCTTGGCGACGACGTCGTCGTACCAGACGTCACGGCCGTCCTTCCAGTCGATCTCGCCGCCGGTGCGCTTGACCACCAGCACCTTCTCGCAGACCTCGGTGCCGTCGCGGGTCAGGGCGGCATCGACGTTGTCCTTGAGCGGCACCTGCTTGCCGCCGCGAACGGACTCGTCGGCGGTGATGATCAGCTTGGACTGGGCGCCGACCACGCGTTGGGCGACGGCGTCCGGCGAGAAGCCGCCGAAGACCACCGAGTGCACCGCACCGATGCGGGCACAGGCCAGCATCGCCATGGCGGCCTCGGGAATCATCGGCATGTAGAGCGTGACCACGTCACCCTTGCCGACCCCCAGCTCCTTGAGGCCGTTGGCCAGCTGGCAGGTCTGCTCATAGAGCTCGCGATAGGTGAGGGTCTTGTCGTCCTTGGGATCGTCGCCTTCCCAGATGATCGCCGGCTGGTCGCCGCGGGCCTCGAGGTGGCGATCGAGGCAGTTGACGCTGGCGTTGAGGGTACCGTCCTCGAACCAGCGGATGTCCACGTTGTGCGCGTCGAAGGAGGTGTGCTTGATCTTGGTCGGCGCCTTGAACCACTCCAGGCTCTTGGCCTGCTCGCCCCAGAACCCCTGTGGGTCGTCGACCGACTGCCGATACATGGCCTCGTAGGTGGCCTTGTCGGCGTTGGCCTTGGCGGCGAAGTCGTCGCTTACCGGGTAGACGTTCTGATGCTCGGTCATGGATATGCCTCTGTCCGGGAGGATGCGCCCTCCTGGTGGATGTTGCCGGCCGCGTTGGTGTTGGACGAGCCGGTTCCATAAAACTGCCCACCAGCATATACGTCCCGGCGCGGCCTTCCCTTTAGACATTGGTATGATCAAATTTCTTTTTTATAACAATAACTTAAACGGTCTTTTCAAACGCCGAGCGGCCGCAATAGACCAAGGTCTGAGCGCAGTGGCGGCAGCGATAGCGGCTCCCGCGACGGGCCAGGGCGTGGCGACGCGCCGTGAAGTCGTGCTCGCGGCAGGCGCAGTGGTAGCGATAGGGGGCGGGGCTCGCCCGCCCGGTATCGAAGCGGTGGGTGGTGCTGGGGGGAAGTCCAAAGAGACGCCGCATCACGGTCTGCCACTCGCGACCGTGGGGCCGCGCCCGACCGCCATCCTCGAGGTGATGCACCAGCCAGTGCGCCATCTCGTGGGGCACCACCTCGACCAGGAAGGCTCGGCGGTTCTCCTCGTAAAGCACCGGATTGAAGCGCAGCCCGCCGCGCCCGAAATGGGCCTGTCCGGCCGACTTGCCGCGCAGGTCCAGCCACACCGCCGGGCGCGGCAGGGCCGGGTGCACCTCGCGGCACAGTTGCCAGGCCGCCTCGACCCGGTCGAGCAGGGCACGGTGCAGGGCCTCGCGCTCGAGGGCGTCGAGTCGGGCGGTGTCGGGGTCGGGAAGCGCGGGAGCCATCATGGGATGCTAGAATGGCCGGTCTATCTAAACGCGTAAAGCCCGGAGCACCGCGCCCGCGGCGCCACCCCGTACACCCTGCACCGTTTCCCTGCGAGAGCCATCATGTCCGATGCCGAAACGCCCCTCCCCCAGCCGCTGCTCGAGGACCAGGAGCTCGACCTGCTGGATGACTTCCTCGACTCCGAGCGCGTCGATGCCGACGCCCTGGACCTGATCGGCGCCCACGGCTTCCTGGTGGCGCTGGCGGTGGCCCCGCGCGACGTGCCGGCGGCGACCTGGGTCGCCGAGCTCTTCCACGGCGAGCCGACCTTCGAGGACGACGCCGAGCGCGAGGCGATCCTCGGGCTGCTGGAGCGCCTGCGCGCCAACGCCATCGAGGTGCTGGAGGGCGGCGGGCTGCCGGAGCTGCCCTTCGAGCTCGAACTGGGCGAGGTGCCGCCCGAGGAGACGCCGATCGGCGACTGGTGCGCCGGCTTCATGGAGGGGGTGTTCCTCGACGAGGCCGCCTGGTTCGACGACGACGAGGAGGCCGCCGCCACCCTGCTGCTGCCCTTCATGCTGCTCTCGGGGCTGTTCGAGGACGAGCCCGACATGGCCGAACTGGCCGGCGACAAGGCGCGGCTGGAGAGCCTGGTCGGCCAGCTGCCGGAGTTGCTGCTGGATCTCTACCTGCACTATCGCGTCCCGCCGGAGACGCCCAAGCCCAAGCCGCGGCGCAAGGCGCCCGCCGGTCGCGGCAAGGGCAAGGGCAAGCGGTAAGCGGTAAGCGCTGGGCGCTGGGCGCCCGGCACGACGCTAAGTCAGCCGCGTCAGCAGGCCGTCCACCAAACCGAACAGCCACTCCTTAAAACGCTGCCAGCGCGGGCGGCGGGACCAGGCCTCGGGATCGATCTCATCGCTGGTCGCGAAGTGGCGCTCGAACAGCTCGGCGACCCGGGCGGCGAAGCGGGCATCGTCCACCTCCTGATTGGCCTCCAGGTTCCACTGCAGGCTCCAGTGGTCGAAGTTGCAGGAGCCGAGGCTGACCCAGTCGTCGACCAGCGAGAACTTGGCGTGGATGAAGGTGGGCTGGAACTCGAAAATGCGCACCCCGGCGCGCAGCAGTCGGCCGTAGAAGCGCTGGCCAGCATAGCGCACGCCGGGGTGGTCGTGGGTCTTGCCGGGCAGCAGCAGCCGCACGTCGACCCCGCGGCGGGCCGCCCGCGCCAGGCGCTGGCGCAGGGTGAGCGTGGGCACGAAGTAGGGCGTGCAGATCCACAGCCGCTGCGTCGACGTCGAGACCCGACGATGCAGGGAGTGGCGGATCGCCTGGTAGCGATAGCCCTGCCCCCACACCACGCGTCCGCGCATGCCGTGATAGCCCTCGGCGCGGCGCGGCGAAAGCTCGATCCCCCGCACCAGCGAGGGCGCACCGGGACCGCGACTCAACGGCGAGTCCCACACGCTGCAGAACAGCCGCACCCAGTCGGCGACCACCGGCCCCTCGATGTGAACCGCGACCTCGTACCAGGCATCCAGGAACTCGTCCACGGCGCCGAAGCCGCCGGTGAAGGCCTCGGCGCCATCGACCACCACCAGCTTGCGGTGATCCCGGGTGAGGTTGCGCACCGGTGACTCGAACCCCAGGGGATTGAAGAAGCGCAGCGCCACCCCGCCGGCCTCCAGGCGACGGCGATCGGCATCGTCGAGGCCCATGGCGCCGTAGCCATCGAGCAGCAGCATCACCGACACGCCGCGCTCGGCGGCCCGCAGCAGCACCTCGGTGAGAGCCGTGGCCAGCCGGCCCGTCTCCATCAGGTAGAGCTCGATCAGCACGAAGTGGCGCGCCCGGTCGACGGCCTCGAACATCGCCGGCAGGAAGCGCGCCGCCTCGGGCAGCAGCGCGAAGTGATTGCCGTCTCGCCACATGCCGTGCATGGCATCGTCCCTGTCACCGTTCGTTACAGCATTGACGCATGTTTACCGCCTGGGGAAAAGAGCGCCCGCTGGCCGCCGGATCGAGGCGCGTTATACTGACGGTTCATTTCCGGCCGGGGCAAACGGATGGGCCTTGCACGCATGCTCGCCGGCGCGCTGCGCGCACCGCTCACGCAGCTGATGATCCGCGGGACCCAGATCCGGCTGATCGAGCCCGCGCCCGAGGCGCTGCCGCTGGAACCGACGCTGCCGGTGCTCTATGTGCTGTCGCGCCCGGCGCTCTCCGACACCCTGCTGCTGGAGACGCTGGCCCGCGCCCACGGTCTGCCGACGGCCGGCGGCCGACGCCGCGTGGGGAGTGTCAGCCTGCCCGCCTGCCTGGCGCTGCCCGCCCCGGGGCGTCGCCTGTGGCGCCGCGGACGGCGACCGACGGCGCCCTTCCAGCCGCTGATCGAGCAGTATCGCCGCGACCCCGCGCGCGACGCGCAGCTGGTGCCGGTGAGCGTCTTCTGGGGACGCGCCCCGGGCAAGCGCTTCGGCGTCTGGCATCTGCTGGCCGCCGACAGCTGGCGACTCACCGGGCGGCTGCGCCGCCTGCTCTCGGTGGCGGTCAACGGGCGCGACGTGGAGGTGCAGTTCGGCGCACCGCTGCGGCTCTCCGAACTCGATGACGACCGCGACCCGGCGCTCACCAATCGCAAGGTGGCGAGACTGCTGCGGGGGCATTTTCGCCGCCTGCGCACCCGGGTGCTGGGCCCGGATCTCTCCCATCGGCGCACCCTGATCGACGGCGTGGTGGCCAGCGCCGAGGTGCAGCGCGCCATCGGCGAGGTCGCCAGGGCCCAGCGCCTGCCGCCTGCCCGCCTGGAACGACGCGCCCGCCGCTACGGGCGCGAGATCGCCTCCGACATGACCTACCCGGTGATGCGCTTCATGGCCGGCGCCCTGCGGCGCCTGTGGAACCGCCTCTACGATGGCGTCGAGGTGCGCGGCCTGGCGCGGGTCAAGGCCGTGGCCGGCGACCACACCCTGGTCTATGTGCCCTGCCACCGCAGCCACATCGACTACCTGCTGCTCTCCTACGCGCTCTACCGCGAGGGGCTGATGCCCCCGCACATCGCCGCCGGGCGCAATCTCGACATGCCGCTGATCGGCCCGCTGCTGCGCCGCGGCGGCGCCTTCTTCATGCGCCGCAGCTTCCGCGACAACCGCCTCTATGCGGCGGTCTTCAACGAGTACCTGCACCGCCTGCTGTCGCGGGGCCACCCCCTGGAGTACTTCATGGAGGGGGGGCGCTCGCGCAGCGGCCGCCTGCTGCCGGCCCGGCCGGGGATGCTCGCCATGACCCTGCGCTCCTTCCTGCGCAGCCGACGGGAAGGTGGCCGGGACATCGTCTTCGTGCCCGTCTACCTCGGCTACGAGCGCATCCTCGAGAGCGCCAGCTACCAGCGCGAGCTGCACGGGGCCGACAAGCGCAAGGAGTCGCCGCTGGCGCTACTCGGCGTGACGCGACGGCTGCGTCAGCCCCATGGGCGGGTGGCCGTGAACATCGGCGAGCCGCTGTCACTCTCGGCCTTCCTCGATGCGCAGATGCCGGACTGGCGACAGCGGCTCGACGCGCCCCGTCCGGCCTGGCTCACGCGGGTCGTGCCGGCGCTTGGCGAGACCCTCTCGCGGCGCATCAACGCCGCCGCCGCCCTCAACCCGGTCAACCTGGTGGCCCTGGTGCTGCTGGCCACCCCCCATCGCGCCATCGAGGTCGGGCTGCTGAAGCAACAGCTGGCGCAGCTGGTGGCCCTGCAGCGGCGCCTGCCGGGTGGGCGCGACGCGAGCCTGCCGGCAGGCACGCCCGAGGCGTGGATCGATCAGGTGGCGACCCTGGGCATGATCGGCCGCCACCCTCACCCGCTGGGCGACATCATCGTCGCAGACGAGCGCCAGGCCGGGCTGCTGGGCTGGTACCGCAACAATGTGCTGCACCTCTTCGCCCTGGCCGGCCTCACCGCCTTCGCCTTCCGGCATCAGGCCTGCCATCGCCTGGACGATCTCGCCGCCCTGCTCGGCCCCGGCTGGCCGATACTCGCCCGGGAGCTCGCCATCGAGCCCGCGCCGACGCTGCGTGACGACCTGGCCGCGATGCTCGAGGCGCTGGTCGAGCAGGGCCTGCTAGAGCGCGAGGGCGACGGCTGGCGGCGCCCCCGGGAGTCGCTGGCGGCAGGGGAGCAGCTGGATATGCTCGGCGCACTGATGCAGCCCTCGCTGGAGCGCGGCTACCTGCTGCTCTCGGTGCTCCTGAGCGAGCCCTCGGGGCACTTCACCGCCGAGGCGCTCACCGAGCGCAGCCGGCTCTTGGCCGAGCGGCTGGCCCTGCTCTCGGGACGCGACGCCCCGGAATTCTTCGATGCGCGGCTATTCGCCGGCCTGGTGGAGAGCCTCGCGGCCTGCGGATGGCTCGCCGCCGCCGACGACGGCCGCCTGACCTTTGGAGAGGCGCTGCGCGAGGCGGCCCGGCACAGCCGGGCGCTGTTCGACCCGGCGCTGCGCCATCGGCTGCAGCTGGTCAGCCGCCAGGGTGAAGAATGAAAGATGAAGGGTGAGAGGCGAGAATTGAGCTCAGGCGCCCAGGCGGCGATGCACGTAGAGATCGTAACGGCTGGTCTTGTCCTCGATGACGTGGCGCGGCGGCGGTCCCGCCAGGGGCGGCGCCTTGCGCGGGCGCTTGACCACCACCCGGTGGGTCGCCACGTCCAGCGCCGCCTCGAGCAGCCGCGGGGCATCCGGGTCGTCGCCGGCCAGGGTGCGGAAGAGGCGCATCTCCTTCTTGACCAGCGCGGACTTGTCGCGGTGGGGAAACATGGGATCGAGGTGGATCACCTCGGGGGCCACGCCGCCGTTTTCCACCAGGGTCGCAAGCTCGCGGCCGGCATCGCCGTGCGCCAGGTGCATGCGCGCGGCGATCTCGCGGGTCTCGGGATCGGCCAGGGCCCGGGCCAGGCCGTCCTCGAGCAGCGCGAAGATTGCCGCGACCCGCTCCACCAGCAGCACCTCGGCACCCAGGCTCGCCAGCACGAAGGCGTCGCGGCCAAGTCCCGCGGTAGCGTCCACCACCGAGGGCGTGACGCCCTTGGCGAGACCGCAGGCCCGGGCGATGAGCTGGCCGCGGCCGCCGCCGAAGCGCCGCCGGTGGGCGGCGCGCCCGGTGACGAAATCCACCGCCAGGGGGTGACCGTAGCGACGCGGATCGCCGGCCAGCACCAGGCGATCGTCCTGGCGGGCGAGGGTCAACTCGGCGCCGCCCGCCTCGGCCTCGCTCGCTTCGACTGCCGCGCCGTCATCGACCATGGGCAGCCCCAGGCGCCGGGCGAGCGGATACAGGGCCGGATCCCGCACCGCCACGCGGCTCATCGGCTCTTCTGCCAGGCGACCTGGTCGCGCAGGTAGACCGGCTGCACCTCGTGGGCCGGGCGCGCCTCGCCCCGCGCCAGCGCCTCCACGGCCAGCAGCGCCATGTCGGCGGCGTCGGCCTCGACCTCGGGCAGGCAGAGGCCGAGCCCCGCCTGCACCTCGACGCTCATCTGCTCGCGGAGATTCCAGCCGGAGCCGATGCCGACCCAGTCGGCGTCGTCCTGGGCACTGTCCTCGAGGGCGGGCAGCCGCAGCCGCTCCGGGGGCATCACCGCCTCCTCCAAGAGCGGCAGCACGCGGCCATCGCGACACTGCCAGGCGGCCACGTAGATCTCGCCCATGCGGGCGTCCAGGGCGGTGATCAGCTGGCGATAGTGGTGGCGGCGATGCCCGCCCAGGGCCAGCGCCTCGAGCGTCGAGACGCCGACCATCGGGCGGTCGAGGCCGAAGGCGAGGCCCTGGGCGACGCCGGCGGCGATGCGCAGCCCGGTGAAGGAGCCGGGCCCTCGGCCGTAGGCCACGGCGTCGAGCGCCGAGGCCGCCAGGCCCGCCTCGGCCAGCACCTCGTCGACCATCGGCAGCAGGCGGCGGGTGTGCTCGCGCGGGGTCAGGGCGAAGCGTGAGATCAGTTCGTCAGCGTGGCCGTCTCGACGGCGCAGCAGGGCGGCGGAACAGGCGCTCGAGGAAGCGTCCAGGGCCAGCAGGATCGGCATGGGAGATCACGTCGTGGCGAAAATGTTCGCGCATTATACGCGCGCCGCCGCCAACGACGAAGGCCCGCGAGAGCGGGCCTTCGGCGACGTGCAGCGCACGCGGTGATGCAGGAAGTGAGCTCAGCCTTCGAGGGCCTCGATCACCTGACCGGTGATGTCGTCGATGCTGCCCACGCCCTCGACGCGGTGGTAGGTCGGGGCCGCCTCGGGGGCTTCCTTGGCCCACTGCTGGTAGTAGTCGACCAGCGGCGCGGTCTGCTCGTGGTAGACCGACAGGCGATTGCGCACCGTGGACTCGCGATCGTCGTCGCGCTGGATCAGGGCCTCGCCGGTGACGTCGTCCTTGCCCTCTTCCTTCGGCGGCTGGTACTCGAGGTGGTAGACGCGACCCGAGCCCGGGTGGACACGGCGACCGGCCAGGCGCTTGACGATCTCCTCGTCATCGACGGCGATCTCCAGCACGTGATCGATCTTCACCTCGGCATCGCGCATGGCCTGGGCCTGCGGGATGGTGCGCGGGAAGCCGTCGAACAGGAAGCCGTTGGCGCAGTCGGGCTGGCTGATGCGCTCCTTGACCAGGGCGATGATGATGTCGTCGGACACCAGGCCGCCGCTGTTCATGATCTCCTTGACCTTGAGCCCCAGCTCGCTGCCCTCCTTCACCGCGGCGCGCAGCATGTCGCCGGTGGAGATCTGCGGAATGTTGAATCGTTCGCAGATGAACTGGGCCTGGGTACCCTTGCCGGCACCCGGGGCGCCCAAAAGGATCAAACGCATCTGACTGCTCCTTATAAGTGTGTTTCTGGTCGAAGAAGAAGGTAAGAAGCGAACGATAACCGCGCCGCCGGGCGCAGACAAGCGAAGGGCTCCGATTCACCTCGCTAAAGAGGAAAAAAGGGTGCGGCATCAAGCCCCTGCGACCAAGTTGCACTTTGGTCTGCCCCGCAGTAACCGTGCTCTTCATGACAGCGTCCTGCCTGAGGAGCCCTGCAGGAATAACCCGGTAGAAGAGCGCCCTGCAAACGATAACGGCGCCTCGCGGCGCCGTTATCGGTGTCAGGGTGCGGCTTACAGCAGCAGGCGACGGATGTCCGTCAGCACCTGACCCAGGAAGGCGGTGAAGCGCGCGGCATCGGCGCCGTTGACCGCCCGGTGGTCGTAGGAGAGGCACAGCGGCATCATCAGCCGCGGCTGGAAGGCCGCGCCGTCCCACACCGGCTTCATCGACGCCTTGGAGATGCCGAGGATGGCGACCTCCGGGGCGTTGACGATCGGCGTGAAGGCGGTGCCGCCGATGGAGCCCAGGCTCGAGATGGTGAAACAGCCCCCGGTCATCTCGTCGCGCTTGAGCTTCTTCGACTGCGCCTTGCCGGCCAGCTCCACCGACTCCTTGGCCAGCTCGATCAGCGACTTCTGATCGGCGTTGCGGATCACTGGCACCATCAGGCCGTCCGGGGTGTCCACGGCGATGCCGATGTGCACGTACTTCTTGTGCACGATCGTCTCGCCGTCGCTCTTCAGGCTGACGTTGAACTGCGGGTACTTCTTCAGCGCGAAGGCGCAGGCCTTGATCAGGAAGGGCAGCGGCGTGAGCTTGGCGCCCTGAGCCTCAGCCTCGGCCTTCATCGACTTGCGGAAGGCCTCGAGCTCGCTGATGTCCGCCTCGTCGAACTGCGTGACGTGGGGCAGGTTGACCCAGCTGCGATGCAGGTTGGTGGCGCCCATCTTCATCAGGCGACCCATCGGCTTCTCTTCCACCTCGCCGAACTGGCTAAAGTCCTGATCCGGGATCGGCGGAATGCCGCTGCCGGCGACGGCCGGTGCCGCGGCGGCGGGGGTCTTAGCCTTGCCGTCCATGACCTGCTTGACGTAGGCGTGGACGTCCTCCTTGAGCACGCGCTCCTTGGGGCCGCTGGGCTTGACCAGCTCCAGATCGACGCCCAGCTCGCGGGCCAGCATGCGCACCGCCGGACCGGCGTGCACCAGCTTGCCGTCGCGCGGCTTGTGGGCGGCCATCTGCGCCTCGGGGCTCGGCGAGCCGGCGGGGGTACCGGAGGACTTAGCGGCCGGCGCCTCGGCCTTCTGCTCGGGCTTCTTCTCCGCCTTCTGCTCGGGCGCCTTCGACGCCGGCTTGGCGGCGGGCTTGCTACCCGCAACCTCGATATAGCCGATCAGGTCGCCCTCGGAGACGGTATCGCCCTCCTTGACGGTCAGCTCGAGAAGCTTGCCCTTGTAGGGGCTGGGCACGTCCATGGAGGCCTTGTCGGACTCCAGGGTGATCAGCGGATCTTCCTCGTCGACCTCGTCGCCGGCGCTGGCGGCGATCTCGATGATCGGCACGTCGGCGGAACCGGAGAGGTCCGGCACGCGCACTTCCTTGCGCTCCGGCTCGCCACCGCCGCTCTCTTCTTGCTCGGCCTCGGCGTCCGCCTGGGGGGCGCTCTCGGCAGGCTCCGGCGCCGACTCGGCGGGCTCGGCGTCACCGCCGCCCTCACCGGTACCCGCGTCCTCGACCTCCATGGTGCCGATGACGTCACCCTCGGAGACGGTATCGCCCTCCTTGACGGTCAGGCTGACGATCTTGCCGGCCTGGGGGCTCGGCACGTCCATGGAGGCCTTGTCGGACTCCAGGGTGATCAGGGTGTCTTCCGCGTCGACCTGGTCGCCGGCGGCCACCGCCACCTCGATGATCTCCACGTCGGCGGAGCCGCCGAGGTCGGGCACCTTGATCTCGACGGTCTGCTTGCCGCCGCCGCTCTTCTTGGCCGCGGGCTTCTCCGGCGCAGGCTCGGCTGCCTTCTCGGGCTCGGGGGCCTTCTCGGCTTCTTCCTTGCCACCTGCGTCGGCGTCGCCGCCACCCTCGGCCTCGATCTCGACGATGTCGTCACCCTCAGAGACGGTATCGCCCTCCTTGACCAGGACCTTCAGCACCTTGCCGCCCTTGGGCGCCGGCACGTCCATGCTGGCCTTGTCGGACTCCAGCGTGATCAGGGTGTCCTCGGGGGCGATGACGTCGCCCTCGGCCACCGCGATCTCGATGATCTCGACATCGGTATCGCCACCGATGTCCGGAACTTTGATGATTTCGCTACTCAAGGTCGCGCTCCTTCAAACTCTTGACGGGGGCGGGCCCGCGGGCCCGCCATGCCACCGAATCGCTCGGGCGACGCCTCACACCGCAAGCGGGTTGGGCTTGGCCGGATCGATGCCGTACTTCTTGAGCGCCTCGCCGACGACCTTGCGATCCAGCTCGCCGCGGTCGGCCAGCGCCTTGAGCGCGGCCACGGTGACGAAGCGACGGTCGACCTCGAAGAAGTGACGGAGCTTCTCGCGGGTGTCGGAGCGGCCGTAACCGTCGGTGCCCAGTACATGGTAGTCGGTCGGCACCCAGGCACGGACCTGGTCGGCGAACAGCTTCATGTAGTCGGTGGAGACGATCGCCGGACCCTCGCGGCCCTCCAGGCAGGCGGTGACGTGGGGCTTGCCCGCCTCGGCCTCGGGGTTGATGAAGGCCTGACGGTCGATCTCCAGGGCCTCGCGACGCAGCTCGTTGAAGCTGGTGACGCTCCAGATGTCGGCGCCCACGCCCCACTCCTCGGCGAGCATCTCGGCGGCCGCCTCGACCTCGCGCAGGATGGTGCCGCAGCCCATCAGCTGCACGCGGCCCTTCTTGCCCTTGGTCTCGCGCAGCAGGTACATGCCCTTGATGATGTCGGCGGCGGGCACTTCCTCCATGACCGGCTGCTCGTAGTTCTCGTTCATCACCGTCAGGTAGTAGAAGCAGTTCTCCTTGTCGGTGAACATGCGCTTCAGGCCGTCCTGAACGATCACCGCCACCTCATGGGCGTAGGTCGGATCATAGCTACGGCAGTTCGGGATCATCGACGCCTGCAGGTGGCTGTGGCCGTCCTGGTGCTGCAGACCCTCGCCGTTCAAGGTGGTGCGACCGGCGGTACCGCCGACCAGGAAGCCGCGTGCCTGCATGTCGCCGGCGGCCCAGGCCAGGTCACCGATGCGCTGGAAACCGAACATCGAGTAGTAGACGTAGAACGGCAGCAGCGTCGTGGCGTTGTTCGAGTAGGAGGTCGCGGCGGCGATCCACGCCGACATGGCGCCGGCCTCGGTGATGCCCTCCTCGAGGATCTGACCCTTCTGATCCTCGCGGTAGAACATGATCTGGCCTTTATCCACCGGCTCGTACTTCTGGCCTTCCGAGGTGTAGATGCCGAGCTGGCGGAACATGCCCTCCATGCCGAAGGTGCGCGCCTCGTCGGGAATGATCGGCACCACGCGCTCGCCGATCTTCTTGTCCTTGACCAGGCCGTTCAGGATGCGCACGAAGGCCATGGTGGTGGAGACCTCGCGACCCTTGGAACCGCCGGTCTGGGAGGCAAAGGTCTTGTCCTCCAGGGCCGGGATCGGCAGCGACTCGAAGTCGTTGCGACGGCTCGGCAGGTAGCCGCCGAGGCGCTCACGCTGCAGGTGCATGTACTTCAGTTCCGGGGAGTCGTCCTCGGGCTTGTAGTACGGCACCTCCTTGAGCTGCTCGTCGGTCAGCGGGATGCCGAAGCGGTCGCGGAAACGACGCAGCGCCTCGTACTCCATGGTCTTGACCTGGTGCGCCTCGTTGGCGGCCTCGCCATCGCCACCGCCCATGCCGTAGCCCTTGACAGTGTGCGCCAGGATCACGGTGGGCCGGCCGTTGGGGTTCTGGGTCGCCTCATGGTACGCCGCGTAGACCTTGAACGGGTCGTGGCCGCCGCGGTTGAGCTTCCAGATGTCCTCGTCGGACATGTCCTTGACCATCTCGGCGGTCTCCGGGTACTTCCCGAAGAAGTGCTCCTTGGTATAGGCGCCGCCGTTGGCCTTGTAGTTCTGGTAGTCGCCGTCGACCGCCTCATCCATGCGCTTTTGCAGGATGCCCTTGGTGTCCTTCTCGAAGAGCGGATCCCACAGGCGGCCCCAGACAACCTTCTGCACGTTCCAGCCGGCACCGCGGAAGACGCCCTCGAGCTCGTCCATGATCCGCGAGTTGCCGCGGACCGGGCCGTCGAGGCGCTGCAGGTTGCAGTTGATGACGAAGATCAGGTTGTCGAGCTTCTCGCGGCTGGCCAGGTGAATGGCACCGAGGGACTCCGGCTCGTCGCACTCGCCGTCGCCCATGAAGCACCAGATCTTGCGATCGTGCATGTTCTTGAGTTCACGGGAATCCAGGTACTTCATCACGTGGGCCTGGTAGATGGCCTGGATGGGGCCGAGGCCCATGGATACCGTGGGGAACTGCCAGAAGTCCGGCATCAGCCAGGGGTGCGGGTAGGACGAGAGGCCGTCACCGTCCACTTCCTGGCGATACTTGTCCATCTGGTCTTCGGTGAGGCGGCCCTCGAGGTAGGCGCGAGCATAGACGCCCGGCGCCACGTGACCCTGGATGTAGACCAGGTCGCCTTCGAAGTCGCCGTTCGGAGCGCGGAAGAAGTGGTTGAAGCCCACGTCATACAGGGTCGCCGCCGACATGAAGCTGGCGATGTGCCCGCCCAGGCCCGGGTTGGCGCGGTTGTTGCGGATGACCTGGGCGATGGCGTTGTAGCGAATCAGCGAGCGGATGCGACGTTCCATGAACAGGTCGCCCGGCATCGGCGCCTCGCGGTGCACCGGAATGGTGTTGCGATGCGGGGTCGTCACCGAGAAGGGCACCTGCATGCCATCACGCCGCACCCGGTCGGCCAGGCGAGTCATCAGGTACCGGGCACGATCCTCGCCCTCGCGATCCAGGACCGATTCCAGGGAATCCAACCATTCCGTGGTTTCGACCGGATCGAGATCTTCTCTTGTTTCCAGACTCATAGACGTCTCTCCGAATGACGGTGGGGAACTACAGCCCCGCAGAGGGGCGAAATGGTACTCATGATCGGGGTTGGCGCCCCAACGCGTCAGGCCTGTAGTTGTTTTACAAGACAATGCACAGGGTGCCCTGCTGATGGCGCGAAGATACCGTAAACGCTGGTCCCTGCCAATTCAAGATAGAGTGGAAATATTTTTCAAATACCCATACTGCACCGCAGCGTAGGGAATTAGCGCCTTTTCTCCGCCGAAACCGGCCGGATTCGGGTCACTGTAGGAGGACTACCCTGCGCGGCGCCTCCGACGCCGACGCCGAGGCGACGCCACGACAAGTTTGGTGCCTAAGTACGTATTTTTCCAAGCTCCTGGCGAAAGTAGGCCCAGTCGAAGGCGGGACCGGGATCGTTCTTGCGCAGCGGGGCCACCCGGGCGTGGCTGGTGATGCGACGCGGCGTGAGCGCCGGATAGTGCGCCAGCAGCGCCGCCGTGGCGCTCGCCAAGGCCCGGTACTGGGCGCCGGTATAGGGCGTCACCTCGTCGCCTTCCAGCTCGATGCCCACGGCGAAGTCATTCAGCGCCCGTCGCTCGAGGGCCCCGTCCAGCCACCGCGAGCGCCCGGCGTGCCAGGCGCGCGCCGCGAAGGGCACGAACTGCACGCACTCCCCGTCGCGGCGGATCAGCAGGTGCGCCGAGACGCGCAGGTCGGCGATCGCGGCGAAGAAGGGATGCGCCGCGGGATCGAGCCGATTGGTGAAGAGCCGCTCGATATGCTCGCCGCCGAACTCTCCCGGCGGCAGGCTGATCGAGTGCAGCACCAGCAGTGAGACCTCCCCCGCCGGGCGAGCATCCTGGTTGGGCGAGGCGAGCCGCCGGGCGGGCGACAGCCAGCCGTCGTCGATGCGCATGGTTTTTCCCTGACGTCGATGCATGGGTTTCCCCTATAATGACCCGCTCAAGCTTCCCCGCACAGAGATGGACCCGCCATGCATTATCAGGACGCCATTGCCGAAGAGATCCGTGACAGTGCCGCTCGGCTGCTGGCCGAGGACGTCGGCCCCGGCGACATCACCGCCCAGCTGATTCCCGAGAAGCAGATGGCCCGCGCGCGGGTGATCACCCGCGAGGCGACGATCCTCTGCGGGGTGGCCTGGGTCGACGAGCTCTTTCGACGTCTCGACCCCCGGGTCAGCCTCCACTGGCAGGCCGCCGACGGCGACCGCCTCGAGGCCGGCCAGGGCTTCCTGGAGCTGGAGGGACCGGCCCGCAGCCTGCTCACCGGCGAGCGCGCCGCGCTCAACCTGCTGCAGACCCTCTCGGCCACGGCGACCCGCACCCGCCACTACGTCGACCTGCTCGAGGGCACCGGGGTGCGCCTGCTCGACACCCGCAAGACCCTGCCGGGCCTGCGCCTGGCGCAGAAGTACGCGGTGACCTGCGGTGGCGGCCACAACCACCGCATTGGCCTCCATGACGCCTTCTTGATCAAGGAGAACCATATCGCTGCCTGCGGGGGGATCGAGGCGGCGGTGCGCGAGGCCCGCGACATTGCCAAGGACCTGCCGGTGGAGGTCGAGGTGGAGACCTTCGAGGAGCTTGACCTGGCGCTTGCCGCCGGCGCCGACGTCATCATGCTCGACAATTTCAGCCTCGATGACATGCGCGAGGCGGTCGCCCGCAACGCGGGACGCGCCACCCTGGAGGCCTCGGGCAACGTCGACGAGACCACCCTGCGCGCCATCGCCGAGACCGGGGTTCACTGCATCTCCAGCGGCGCGCTGACCAAGGACCTGAAGGCCATCGACCTGTCGATGCGCTTCATCGACCAGCCGGACTAACGTCACCGACGAGCAACCGAGAAGCGGCCTCAGGTCTCGACGGCGACGAGGCGCTTCTCCAGGCGCTGGCGATAGAGCCGCTCGCCGCCGCGCTCGACCCAGTCGTCGCCCCGCCGCTGCCAGCCGCGGTGCACCAGGCCATCGGCCAACATGGCGCTGGCCTCGATGCGGGCGCGGCTCACCCCCTGCTCCAGCAGCATCCGCTCGGCATGCACCAGCAGCGTCGAGCCGATGCCGCGCCGCCCCAGCGACGGCCAGACGTAGAGGGTCTCGATCCGACCCTCGGCCAGATCCAGCTCAAGAAAGCCCACGCAGCGGCCCTCGCAATCGGCCACCAGGGTGGTGAAGAGCGCCTGGCGCGCCGACCAGGCACTGGCATCCCGCGGCAGGGCCATGGCCCAGGCCTCACGCTCGGCCAGCGTGTAGTGCCCCGCGGCGCCCTGCATCACGGCGTGATAAAAGACCTCGGCCTGATCGGCGGCGTCGCGGACGCGCGCCGCCCGGTAGACGATGCGCGGCCCGCGGCGTGTCCCGGGGAGTGCCTCGGAGGACGGCTCGTCGCCGGCGGTGGGGTGGTCGGCATGACGCATGCGTAGGCTTCCTGCGATGATGGTCAGGCCAGCAGACTACCCAAGCCCTGCCTCGGGGCCAATCCCCGCGAGGAAAAAGCGCAAGGATCCCCATGAACGACCGCCCCGCCCTGCCCGACGCCTTCGACATGGCCCCCGTCGGCCTCATCGAGAGCGACTTCCCGGACAAGTTCGGCATCCCGCGCCAGCCGGGGCTCGCCGACG
Organism: Halomonas pelophila; assembly: GCF_040196315.1. Lineage (NCBI taxonomy): Bacteria > Pseudomonadati > Pseudomonadota > Gammaproteobacteria > Oceanospirillales > Halomonadaceae > Halomonas > Halomonas pelophila. The sequence goes on along the minus strand of NZ_JBEGCI010000006.1, from coordinate 11,272 downwards.
CGGCCCGGGCGAGCCTGGTGCTGCTGCCGCCCTTCGATGATCCGCTGACGGTGCGGGGCCTCGAGGCCTTCAGCCACCTCTGGCTGACCTTCGTCTTTCACCAGAGCCCCGAGCGCTGGACGCCGCTGGTGCGCCCGCCGCGCCTGGGCGGCAACGCCCGGGTGGGGGTCTTCGCCAGCCGCAGCACCCATCGCCCCAACCGCCTGGGGCTCTCGCTGGTGGAGCTCGTCGACATCGACACCGCCCACGGCGTGCGCCTCAACCTGCGCGGCGCCGATCTGGTCAGCGGCACGCCAGTGCTCGACCTCAAGCCCTACCTCCCCTGGGCGGAGTCACGCCCCGAGGCGCGCGCCGGCTTCGCCCCCGAGGCGCCGCCGACCCTGGCGGTGGCGCTCTCCCCCGCGGCCGAGGCCGAGCTTACGCGCCGCGACGACGGCGAGAGCCTGCGCGCGCTGATCCGCCAGGTGCTCGCCCAGGACCCCCGCCCGGCCTATCGCCGCGGCGCCGAGGAACGTGTTTACGGGGTACGCCTGCGCGACGTGGACGTGCGCTTCCAGGCGCGCACCGACGCCAGGGGCGAGACGCGCCTGGAGGTCATCGAGATCGCGCCGGCCTGAAGGCCAGCAACGACGAAGGGCCCCGCGGGGCCCTTCGTCATGACGCGCGTTGGTGCAATGGCCGGACTCAGTCGAAGTCGATGCCGATCCGCCGACCCACTTCCTCATAGGACTCGATCACGTTGCCGAGCCCCTGGCGGAAGCGGTCCTTGTCGAGCTTCTCGCGGGTCTTCGCGTCCCACAGGCGGCAGCCGTCCGGGGAGAACTCGTCGCCCAGCACGATCTCGCCGTGGAAGAGACCGAACTCGAGCTTGTAGTCGACCAGCAGCATGCCGCCGTCGGCGAACAGCGCCTTGAGCACCTCGTTGACGCGGAAGGTCAGCGCCTTCATCTCGGCCAGCTGCTCGGGGGTCGCCCAGCCGAAGGTCTCGGCCAGCGACTCGTTGATCATCGGGTCGTGGAGCTCATCGTTCTTCAGGAACAGCTGGAAGGTCGGCGGGGTGAGGGTCTGCCCCTCCTCGACGCCGAGGGTCTTGACCAGGCTGCCGGCGGCGATGTTGCGCACCACGCACTCCACCGGGATCATCTCAAGGTTCTTGACCACGCACTCATCGGCGGAGAGCTGGCTCTCGAAGTGGGTGGGGATCCCCGCTTCCTGCAGCTTGCCCATGATGAAGGCATTGAAACGGTTGTTGACCTGCCCCTTGCGCTCGAGCGCCTCCACGCGACGGCCGTCGAAGGCGCTGGTGTCGTTGCGGAAGTGCAGGATCAGGCGGTCCGGATCATCGGTGGCATAGACCGACTTGGCCTTGCCGGCAAAGAGTTCTTGGCGCTTTTCCATGGGAGCCTCCAGAGGCGAGGATACGGGTAAGGATGGTCGGTCAGCCGAGGGTCTGCCACGCCAGGCCATCGTCCTGGGCGGCGATCCTCAGCCGGGAGTCGTCGCCGTCGAGCAGGGGCACCAGGGCCTCCAGGGCCAGCTCGGGGCGGTTGTTGTGTTCGGAGAGGTGCGAGCAGACGATGCGCTGCAGGCGATCGAGCCCCAGCCGCTGCAGCAGCCAGGCCGCCTGGACGTTGGCCAGGTGGCCCCAGTCGCCGCCCACCCGGCGCTTCAGGCTGGCGGGATAGGGTCCCTCGGCGAGCATCCGGCGGTCGTGGTTGCACTCCAGCACCAGGCCGTCGCAGCCGGCGAAGGCCTCGACCACATGCGCGCTGGGATGCCCCAGATCGGTGAGCAGGCCGAGCCGATGGCCACCGCCAGCGATGCCGAACTGCACCGGCTCGCGGGCGTCGTGGGGCACGGTGATCGGATCGATGGAAAGCCCCTTGACGGCGAACCGCGCCTGGGGGGTGATCCAGTGACGGTGCGGCAGCTCACCGAGGCGCCCCGACAGCCAGGTGCCCGGCGTCAGGTAGACGGGCACCTGGTGACGGCGCGCCAGGGGTCCGACGCCGCGGATGTGATCGCCGTGCTCGTGGGTCACCAGCACGGCATCGAGCTGGCGGGGATGCAGCCCCAGCCGGGCCAGGCGTCGCTCGGTCTCCTTCAGGCCGAAGCCGCAGTCGACCAGCAGGTGCGTCTCGCCGTCGCTGACCAGGGTGGCGTTGCCCTTGCTGCCGCTGCCCAGGGAGGCGAAGGTGAGGCCGCCCGACGCCGTGTCGTTCATCAGCGCAGCAGGCCTGCCACCCGCTCGAGCAGCTCGCGCTGGTCCTCCTCGGGCAGTGAACCGGCCTCGCCGACGCCTACCGCGCGCAGCACGGTCTCCTCGGGGCCACGCGCCTCGAGGGTCAACTGCACCGGCTGTGGCTCGGCGCCGAGCTCCAGCGAGGCCAGCGAGCTCAGCAGGCCCTGCTCGCGCCCTTCGCGGGTCAGGTAGCCGACCAGGAAGCTGCGCGTGCCCGGGTCGCGCTCGCGCAGCTCGCGGCGGCCCTCGACGGCGAAGTCGATCTCCAACTGGTGGCTGAGCTCGGCCCACAGGCGATCGATGTCGTAGGGCAGGATCACCTGCCAGTCATCGCCGCGCTGCTCGAACCGGGCGCGGTCCTGCACCTCGGGCCGCTGGGCGGTCAGCGACGCCGCGCTGGCCGAGGCGCTGAGCGACTGGAAGTGGCGCTCCAGCGCCCGGAGGCAGCCCGCGTCGACGCTGCCACCGCGCTCGCAGTGCAGCTCGCTGTCGCCGCGGCGCAGCCCCTGGCGGACGCTCAGTCGGGCCTGCTCGGTCTCCAGCACGCCGCGGCTCGGATCACGGGCGATGACGTCCAGCCCGCGCCCCTGCACGAAGCGCTCGAGCTCCGGCCACACCGAGGCCGGCTGGGCGCCCACCACCAGCCAGGCGTCGCTGCCGATCTCGCGACGCTCGACGTAGCCGCGCTCCCGGGCGCGCCCTGGCGACAGGGCCTGGGGCAGCGGCGCTTCCACCACGCCGTCCGCGGCGGGACGCGCGCCGCTCACCTCGGGCACCGGCATGGCATCCCGGTAGCGCGCCGGGTTGCGGGCCTCCGGCAGCACCAGGGGCGCCGTCTCCTCGGCCTCGGCGTAGTCGAGGTTGCGATCGTGATAGTAGCCATCACGGGCACAGCCAGCCGTGGCCAGCGCGACCGTCGCCACCAGCATCCCTTTCAGCGCAGAGTTCATGCGTCCACCTTGCCTCGTGTTGTGCGGAGTGCGATGCCGGGCACCGCTCAGTCGTCGATCATCCCCGCCAGCTGCAGGGCCTCGCTGACGGTGGAGTGGTACTTCTCGGAGAGCCAGGTCAGCGGCAGGCGGATGCCCTGCTCCATGTAGCCCATGCGATGCAGCGCCCACTTGACCGGAATCGGGTTGGACTCGACACCCAGGTTGGTGTGCAGCGGCAGCAGGCGGGTATTGATCTGGTGGGCCTTGTCGGAGTCGCCGGCCACGGCGGCGCTGCACAGCTCATGCATGGCCCGCGGGGCGACGTTGGCGGTCACCGAGATGTCGCCGTGGCCGCCCATCAGCATGAAGTCGCAGGCGGTGGCGTCGTCGCCGGAATAGAGCATGAAGTCGCTGCCCTTGAGGCGCGCGATCAGGTCCTCGGCACGCTCCAGGTTGCCGGTGGCATCCTTCAAGCCGATGATGCCGTCGACCTCGGCGAGACGCATCACGGTCTCGTTGTAGATGTCGGAGCAGGTGCGGCCCGGCACGTTGTAGAGGATCACCGGCAGGTCGCTGGCTTCGGCGATGGCCTTGAAGTGCTGAAACAGGCCTTCCTGGGTCGGCTTGTTGTAGTAGGGCGCAACCGTCAGGCAGTAGTCGGCCCCGACCTCCTTGGCGTAGCGGGTCAGCTCGACCGCCTCGGTGGTGTTGTTGGAGCCGGTGCCGGCGATCACCGGAATGTGGCCATTGACCTCTTCCACCACGGTGCGGATGACGTCGAAGTGCTCGGCAAAGGACATGGTCGTCGGCTCGCCGGTGGTGCCGGCCGCCACGATCGCATCGGTGCCGTTGTCGAGATGAAAGTGCACCAGGCGGCGCAGGGCCTCCCAGTCGATATCGCCGTTGACCTTCATCGGCGTCGCCAGCGCGACGATACTACCAGTGATCATCCTCTCGATTCCTCTCGATTCACCTGCATTCACGGCCAACAGGCCCCGGAAGCGCCGGGACCTGCCCCGGGGCCAGGGGCCAAATGGTACTCAGGCCTCGAGAGCCTGTACAGCCGCGACTTTACAGTTCGCCGCGGGTTGCGTGTAATCGACGCTCACTGGTCCGACCCACCCCGTCCGACCGGCAGCTTTTCACTGTCCTACGCCCCCCTTACAAGGAGTCGTTTCATGAGCATCAGCCTCGGCGAACCCGTCCCCGATTTCACCGCCACCGCCACCGGCGATACCACCCTGAGCCTCGCCGACCTGAAGGGCCAGCAGGTGGTGATCTACTTCTATCCCAAGGCCAGCACCCCGGGCTGCACCACCGAGGGCGGCGACTTCCGCGATCGCAAGGAGGCCTTCGAGGCCGCCAATACCGTGATCCTGGGCGTCTCCAGGGACGGCATCCGCGCCCAGGAGAACTTCAAGGCCAAGCAGGGGTTCAACTTCGCGCTGATCTCCGACAAGGACGAGGCCGTCTGCCGGCTGTTCGACGTCATCAAGCTGAAGAAGCTCTACGGCAAGGAGCACCTGGGGATAGAGCGCAGCACCTTCCTGATCGATGCCGACGGCCGGCTTGCCCGCGAGTGGCGCGGCGTCAAGGTCAAGGGGCACGTCGAGGAGGTCCTCGAGGCGGCCCAGGCCCTGCACGCCGGCTGAATCCGCCTCATCACCGCACCCTCGAGTGCCCCTGAGGATGCGGGCGCGTCACGCCCGGGCGGGTCGCCTCAGGGCTCGACGGACGTTTCCGGCACTTCCTGGCGCTGGCGCTGCTGGATGCCGCGGGGCCAGGCGTAGACCAGCGCCTTGAGCAGGGTCGCCAGGGGGATCGCGAAGAAGATCCCCCAGAAGCCCCAGATGCCGCCGAAGAACAGCACCGCCAGGATGATCGACACCGGGTGCAGGTTGACCGCCTCGGAGAACAGGACCGGCACCAGCACATTGCCGTCCAGCGCCTGGATCACGCCGTAGGCCACGATCACGTAGAGGAACTGGTCGCTGATGCCGAAGTGGAAGCCCGCCACCGCGGCCACCGGCAGCGTGGCCACCGCGGCGCCGATGTAAGGCACCAGCACCGACAGACCCACCAGCACGGCCAGCAGCGCCGTGTAGGGCAACCCGAAGAAGGCGAAGGTGAAGAACGCCACGCTGCCGACGATGATGATCTCGGTGAACTTGCCACGCACGTAGTTGGCGATCTGGTCGTCCATCTCCTGCCAGATGCGGGTCATCAGGTCGCGCCGTTGGGGCAGCAGCGAAACGGTGAAGCCCACCAGGCGGTCGCGATCCTTGAGCATGAAGAAGACCAGGATCGGCACCAGCACCAGGTAGATGATCAGCGCCAGGACGTTGCCCAGCGAGGCCAGCGAGAGCGTCAGGGCGCGCTGGCCGAGTTGGGTCACCTCGCGCCCGGCCATGCCGATCCAGTTCTGGATCTGATCCGGCGTCACCAGCTGCGGGTAGCGCGCCTGAAGATCGTCGAGCAGCTGCTGGCCGCTGGCAAACATCCGCGGCGTCTCCTGGATCAGGTTGACCAGCTGCGTCCAGATCAGCGGCATCAGGATCAGCGCCATGGCCAGCAGCACGCCGATGAAGCCCAGGAAGACCAGGATCACCGCCAGCAGGTGCGGCACCCGGCGGCGGGTCAGGCCATTCACCGCCCCCTGCAGCAGGAAGGCGATGACCAGGGCGGTGAGGAAGGGCGCCAGCATGCGGCCCATCCAGATCACCACGGCGAAGCCGAGCGCCAGCACCACCAGCAGGATCACCGCCTCCTCGTCGGAGAAGTAGTGCTCGATCCAGCCACGGAATACCGACCTCAGGGTCATGAAGGCGATGCCCCCTTGCGGATCCAGTAGTGGTAGACCTCGCCCCGCTCCTCCCTGGCCGGCATCTCGTGAGGGCTCTGGGCGACGAAGGTCTCGAAGTCGCGCCAGGAGCCCGCGTCGGTGGCCTGTATCTCGAGCAGCTGACCGGGCGCGAGGCGTGACAGGGCCTGCTTGGCCTTGAGCAGCGGCAGCGGACAGGGCAGACCGCGGGCATCGAGCAGGTCGTCGGGTTGCAGCGCCATGTTGTCTCCCGGGAGAATGCAGTGAGTCGTGCAGGCCGGCGGGCCCACACGCAAGTTCCTGCGATTTAAAGGCACTTTGCGGACCGAATCAATGTCAGAGCGGAACGCCCGCCCCTGCTTATGCCCCGTGACGAGGATGGCCATGCTGCGTCGAACCGGATATTGCCTCACCGCCAGCGCCCTCTGCCTGGCGCTCGCCCTGCCGGTCCAGGCCCAGTCCGCGGATCTCTTCGAAGCGCCCGGCCTGACCGATCGCGGCGGCACCCCGATCGCCAGCGGCGACTACGGCCTGCCGAGCCTCACCTACGGCGGCAGCCAGGCGATCAGCGGCGAGGAGCTGCGCCTGGGACGCGCCTGGCTGCGCCAGTTTCGCGCCCGGGCGCCCGAGTGGCAGGACGCCATCGCCCAGGACTACGTGGAGTCGCTGGTGGCCCGCCTGCTGCCCCACAGCGGGCTCAGCCAGGCGCGCACCGTCGTCACCCTGGTGGAGAGCCGCCTGCTCAACGCCTTCGCGGTGCCGGGCGGGGTGATCGGCGTCAATGCCGGGCTGTTCGCCTTCGCCGAGCGGGAGGCGGAGCTGGCCTCGGTGGTCGCCCACGAGCTTGGCCACCTCGCCCAGCGCCACTATGCCCGCGGCCGGGAACGCGCCGAGCAGACCCAGATTCCGACCATGGCCGCCATGCTGGCCGGCATGCTGATCGCCGCCGGGGGCGGCGGCGATGCCGGCATCGCAGCCGCCATGGGCACCCAGGCGGCCTTGATTCAGGATCAGCTGCGCTACTCGCGGCGCTTCGAGCAGGAGGCCGACCGCGTCGGCCTGCAGGCGATGGCCGGCGCCGGCTACGACCCGGACGCCATGGTGGAGATGTTTCGCGCCATGCAGCGCATGGTCAGCCTGCAGGGCGGCAGTCCACCGGAGTTCCTGCTCTCCCACCCGGTGACCGAGTCGCGCATCAGCGACACCCAGGCCCGCGCCAACCAGACCCCCGTGGCGACGCCGCGCGGCGAAGATCTCGAGTACGCGCTGGTCAGGGCCCGCGCCCTGCTGGCGATCCACGAGCGCGATCCCCAGCAGGCCGCCACCCGGCTGGCGCAGGACCAGGCGCCAGCGGCGGCACGGCGCTACCTGGCGGCGTTAATCGACGCCCGGGCGGGCCGCACCGACCGGGCGCTGGGCGAGCTCGACGCCCTGGCACGCGCGCATCCGGACCTCGCCATGCTGCCGGCCACCGCCGCCCAGGTGGCCTTCGCGGCCGGGCGCACCGACGACGCCATCGCGCGCAGCCGGGGACAGCTGCGGCTGATGCCGGACTACGCGCCGACCCGCCGACTGCTCGGCGAGGCGCTGCTGCAGCGCGACCCCGACGAGGCCTATCGCGTGCTGCGCGAGCTGGCCGAGCGCCGCCCCGAGGATCCGCAGGTGTTCACCCTGCTCGCCGAGGCCGCCGGGCGCAGCGACCGGGAAGCCTGGGGCCACCTGGCCCGCGCCGAGCAGCTGCAGCTCACCGGCCGCATCGACCGGGCCATTCGCCAGCTCGAGGTGGCCAAGGAGGTTGCCCGGCGCCGGGGCGAGCCCGCCGCGGCGAGCGCGATCGAGCGGCGCCGGGAGGACTTCCTCGGCTACCGGGAGACGCTGGAGGAGTTTCGATAGAAGCCGCAAGCCGCAAGTCAGCAACCTGACATCGCCCGCAGCAAAAGAAAACCCCGGAGGTCTGGGCCTTCGGGGTTTCTTGTCGCTCGGCGCTTACTTCTTGAAGTTGAGCATCCGCTCCAGGGGCTTGAGGGCGGCCAGGCGCAGGGCATCATCGACAAACACCTCACCGGTCCCCTGGCGCAGCGCGCCGGCCAGGTTGTCCAGGGCGTTCATCGCCATCCACGGGCAGTGGGCGCAGCTCTTGCAGGTGGCGCCGTTGCCGGCGGTGGGCGCCTCGAACAGCGTCTTCTCCGGCACCGCCTGCTGCATCTTGAAGAAGATGCCGCGATCGGTGGCGACGATCAGCCGCTCGTTGGGCAGCTCCTTGGCCGCGGTGATCAGCTGGGAGGTGGACCCCGCCACATCGGCCAGCTCCACCACCGAGGCCGGCGATTCCGGGTGCACCAGCACCGCCGCATCGGGATAGAGCGACTTGAGGTCCTCGACGCCCTTGGCCTTGAACTCCTCGTGGACGATGCAGGCCCCATCCCAGAGCAGCATGTCGGCGCCGGTCTGCTTCTGGATGTAGCCGCCGAGGTGCTTGTCCGGGGCCCAGAGGATCTTCTCGCCGCGCGCCTGGAGGTGCTCGATCACGTCCACGGCGATGGACGAGGTCACCACCCAGTCGGCGCGCGCCTTCACCGCCGCGGAGGTGTTGGCATAGACCACCACGGTGCGGTCGGGATGGGCATCGCAGAAGGCGCTGAACTCGTCGGCCGGGCAGCCCAGGTCCAGCGAGCAGGTCGCCTCCAGGGTCGGCATCAGCACGCGCTTCTCGGGGGAGAGGATCTTGGCCGTCTCGCCCATGAAGCGCACGCCGGCCACCACCAGGGTATCGGCCTCGTGGCGGGCGCCGAAGCGCGCCATCTCCAGGGAATCGGCCACGCAGCCGCCGGTCTCTTCGGCCAGCTGCTGGATGGCATCATCGGTGTAGTAGTGCGCCACCAGCACGGCGTTATTGGCCTCGAGGAGCGCCTTGATCTCGTCTATGCGCGCCTCATCCTCGGCGGGAATGCGGGTGGGGCAATAGGTGCGTGCCAGCTGCTCGCGCAGATCGGCACGGGAAGTCATGATCGTCATCGTGTCTACCACTGTGACCGGCAGGGGCTCCCCCTGCAATGCACCAGGTGTCGCCGCTCGTGCACTCCGCACGGGGCCACACGCCAGAGGGTCAACCGCTGCGTCTGTCGCGATGGCCAACCCAACGCCATTCTAGACCAGAATGCCCGCCCTTTGTTCGATTCCGCGGAGAAAGTGTGGGCCGAGGGTCTGACCTCGGGCCACCCGCTCGGCGCGGGGCGATTGGCAGTGTCGACGGAATGGGTGTGTTAGCGCACCGACGACGGCCTGCCGTTGCGCCAAAGTGACCTTACCGACGCTTCACGACGTCGTGAGGCTCGCGCAGCGACCTGAGGTCAACATGACAACCCCCATCCAGAACTCCATGCCTCAACCAGCCCCCGATTCGGGAATGTTCTCGCACTTCGTGCGTCTCGCCGACAAGGAAGCGAGCGAGCATCAACACGGCTGCCCCTTCAAGCCCCAACAGCCTCTGGAAGCACCTGTGACACCGCCCCCCGACAAGAGCACCATCGAACCAGGTGTACAGGTTTCCGGCGGCGATGATGACCTGATGAGTCAGGACATCAACGCGACCGCTTCCTAGATACCGCCACGGCGCCTCGGCGGGTGCGCCCTGCCCGGGGTGCACCCGCCGAGCTCACGCCATGCCCAGGGAGATCCGCGTCCATCATGTCGCGACTTCCCGGCTGCTCAGCGAATGTTTCAGGCTGGCCTTGATCTCGCTCCAGATGGCGACGAAGAATGCCGTCAAGGGAACCGCAAGTATCATGCCGATGATGCCATCCAGGGCGGTGCCCCAGAAGAACAGAGAAATAATCACGAGTGCGGGGTGCAAGCCCGAGCGGTTGGCCATGATCTTTGGTGTCAGCAGCCAGCTTTCCAGCAGTTGCACCGCGGCGAACACCAGTCCGGTCAGGACCAGCAACTCCACTCCCCCATCCGGCTGAAGATAGGCCATGGGCAGGATCACCAGCAGGCCGAGCAGGGTGCCTAGGAAGGGCACGATATTCAACAGCCCCAGAACCAGCCCGGCGAGCACACCGAACTTAAGTCCAATCAAGGTAAAGCCCGTGACGTACAGGGCTCCCATGCACACGGCGATAAGCAGCTGCCCCTGAAAGAAAGCGGTGACATACCCCACGAAAACATCCATGAAATACAATACTTTCTGCTGGGTTGGCTTATGGAAGACGGATAACAGCTCGGAAACTTGTCCACGAAGTAAGTCACCGGAAAGCAGGGTAAAGAACAGGAAAAGGGGCACAAAGCTTATCCCCGCCAACAGCCCCAGGTAGGACATGATGGCCGCGCCCGGGTTTTGCGTGACGGCCAAGGCTGGCTGAGCCTCCGCCCCGCCGCTGCTCTCCATGCTGGTGGAAATCATGGAGCTGAGTCCCGGGAAATGTGTGGAGAAATGCGCCTCCCAGCTTGCCAGCGCGTCTGGCAAGATGGTCATCAACTGGACGGCCTGGCTGACAAGAAGAGGGACGAGAAGGTAGATCAGACCGGCGATACCTACAAAGAAGACAACCAGAACAAGCAGGATGACCAGCAGGTTCGGCAAGTGAAGCCGTCTCTCGAGAAGTTCCACCACAGGATGAAGAACCAGTGCCAGCACACCGGCAATGGCGAGCGGCATCAGCAAGTGATTAAACGAATTCAGTAGCCAGCCAAATGCCCAGACAATGATGCCGATCAGAAAGGTCAGCACAATCAGCGATAACAGTACCGCCGTGTAGCGAAACAAGCGAAGCTCAGCGACATTGAACAGTCGCTTGTCAGGAGGTGACGCCGGTGAGTACTGGCTGGAAACTCTCGCCTCGCCAGCCAAGGGGGTCTGCCTGTGATCGGACATTGTACGCTCCCGTGCTACTGGTTGCTCGTGGGTTTACCCAACAGCAACGGTTCGTCATCGGCCGCTACTGAAGCTGCGGTCGGTCTCTTGGGTGATCCGAGCAGCAGGCCATGTCCGAAGCACCATTTGAAATACGTCTCGACGACGTCATGGCGCCTCCCCTTCGGTGATGACCCGCCGATAGATGCTTCGATCGGCGGTATAGCAGCCACAGGCGGCCTCGATCAGGCCCGCCCGATCCAGCACCGTGATATCCCCCCGCTGATAACTGATCAACCCGTGCCCCTGAAGCGCCATGGCGGCCAGGGTGATGCCGGCACGACGGACCCCCAGCATCATGGCCAGAAACTCGTGGGTAAGATGCAGCCGATCCGAGTGCGCACGATCCTGAGTCATCAGCAGCC